>JZEL01000001.1 GCA_001567365.1 Parcubacteria bacterium OLB19
CTACTTTGTATTCAATAGTGACTGGACCCTCAGGATCATAATAAGTAACCTCTACTGGCATAGTGAATTGATAGGCGTCGATAGCTTGTTTGATGTCGGTGTCGGTGTGGGAGGAGCGAGGTAGAGAGAAGATAAAGGAATAAGTTTACTCAAATCCCCATTATTTAGCTCACTAAAACGCGCCACTACAGCTCCGACAGCCAAAGACTCGTCTCCACAGGAAGGTGTCACCACAAGCGATTTTACCTCTGGCATTTCTCGCAAGTATTGATTGGCTTTAACGTTCATAAAAACGCCACCACCAAGGGCGAGATTATTTAACTGATACCGCTCTAGACTAGTTTTGGCTAAGATTTTGATTAGTTCCTCAGTTAAATACTGAATACCGTACGCTAGAGAGTCAAAACGAAAGTTGTAAAATTCATTAGCTAACAAATACGAAGTGGCTTTATCCATTGGAAAACTGGTTCTAAAAGATAACGCTTCTTTATCAAACCAAATCATAGTCTTAAGTTTTTCATAAACTTTCTTCCCCGAACTTGGTTTAGCATAGGGAGCAAGACCCATCACTTTAAACTCATGTTCATTTCTTTGCATGCCAAGCAAGTCAACCACAGCGCAATACAACAAACCAAGTGATTCATGATCACGCATAGTAGAAAACTGTTCCATCTTCCCTTCTTTATATATGTTTACAGATCCAGACAAATCATCACCAGCACCATCGAGAGTTAAGACCAAATGACTCTGTTTCCAATTAGGAAGAAAAGGTACTGAAGCCCACGCATGAGCTAAGTGATGATTTATAAAAGTTATTTCAGCACCGGGAAATTGTTCCTTTATATAACAATCAACTTTTTCACTCACCCCTCTAGTTACTCGCCAGTTTAAAAATTTGTCACGTATTGCAAACATTTTTCCAATTAAAGGAAATCTAGCACCGATAGCCCGCAAAAAATGTTTTGGTTTTATTGCTAAAGCTCTACCTTTGGCATTTTCTTCCACTCCATCAAAAATGATACCGCGGTTTATCTCACCCACAACCACAACGTCAGTAAATTCAGCTATTTTGTATTTATCTTTTATGTAAGCGATGGCTAAATGCGGAAACCCTCCATGCTTTTTTTGTCGACTAAGACGCTCCTCTGACATGGCCTCAACAATCTCTCCATCCTTAAGGAGAACAGCCGTAGAGTCATGACCATAGTGAATACCAAGAATATACATATTTATTGGCTATAATTTAACATTATTAAGTCCAAATAAAAAGTTATTTACGAACCAAAAACGGATTAGCAATATAGTCAATTTTCTTATCTGAATAAACTATCTCTATCCCAAAACCTATATCCAAAACCTGTACTTGCCCCAAAAGATCATAGGCCAACACCTTACCTGCAGGACCACACGACACCAACACCAGAGCGTTATCCTTTCCGTATTTTTCTACTTCCTGCAAAACTTTTTCTTTTATCTGAGAATAATCCCTAAAAGCATGCTCGTCTAAAGTCTCTATGAAAGACACATCGCGAAATGGTATAGAAGAATTATCTTTAAAAGCGCTTATATTTCCTGAGCGAGAAACTACAATTAAATGTTTACTTAATAGGAATTTTTCTAAATACTTAGGAATGACTTCGTTGTAATAAAAAACTGAAGCATCTACATATTTGGCTTTCTTGTTGAAATATAAATCAAAATAAACTTTTGAAGGTAGCCAACTGTTTAATAAATTAATCTTTCGTAAAGCTGAATTGGGAGATTCAAGCGGTATAATATTGAAACCTAAAATATATTGACAACTATCGTTATAAGCTCTAATCATTGACAGCATTTTTTCCCTTAAGATAGGATTATATTCCTGAAAACCTAAATCGCCACGATTCATTAAATGAACTTCACCGTCACCGAGACGAATCACCGTCTTACCTTCTTCCACTAAATGTGCAAAATCCTCCCTACTGTAAAAATTGGCTTTGAAGGTGTAGTTTGGATCAAAAAAATGCAATCCATAAAAAAATAGATATCGTGGATTATTAAATAGATGAAGTTTTATGTAACGAAATGCACGAAATAAATTGTTCATTTGCAACCATTATATCAATAATAATTATATAATCACTATTACAAACTATCTGCTATAATTGACCCATGATTAGAACAAAACCACAATTAAATTGCCCTGTTTGTAGCACAAACGGCACAACCCTACACAAAGGATTAACTGATTTTTTAAGTGATGTGCCAGGAACATGGAATATAAGAAGTTGCGATAATAAAAAATGTAACACGATTTGGTTAGATCCTAGACCAATACCAGAAGATGTTTATTTACTCTACTCTGACTACCACACACACTCTGACCCACCACAACTAAACACCGCTAAACGAAAGGGGTGGCGGAGAATTTTAGATCTCATGAATGAATCGGTGTTATCCGAAGAACTTAGTTATGACTCAAATTTACCAAAGTGGTCTAGAGTCTTATTAAACACAATCTCAAAACTACACCCTGGATGGCGAGATGAAAAAAAGAATCAAGTACTTTATGTACCTTTTAAAAAAGGTGGTTCAATTCTTGATGTTGGATGCGGTGCTGGCAATGCTATGCAAATTTTACAAAGTAAGGGTTGGCAAGTAACAGGCACTGACTTTGATCAAGGAGCTGTAGATAACGCTCGTAAAAAAGGTTTAAATGTACATTTAGGTGACCTTATTGATATAAATTTTCCATCAGAATCATTTGACGCCATACTGTGTTGCAATGTGATTGAACACACTCATGATCCATTAGGATTACTTAAGGAATGTCACAGACTCTTAAAAAAAGGTGGTCAACTAACCATGATTACAAACAGCTCAGTATCTAGGGGACACAAACGATTTAAGAGTCATTGGCGAGGACTAGAAATACCAAGACATTTGCAAATTTTTACTCCCTACTCATTAGAAGCCTTAAGTAAAAAGGCTGGATTTGCAAAAAGCCAAGGAAAAAATTGTATGCAAGGAATATACTATATGTGGGACGCTTCAGAAGAACATGAGAAAAATGGAACTTTTGAATTACCAACACCAACCAAGTGGCAAAGATTTAAATCGAGAATAAAGTCATATACTTCCGGTTTGAGATTGGCATTATTCCCTGGATCAGAAGAATCGATAGTATTGTACGCTACCAAAGATTAGTTTTTATCCATCTCCAAAACTACACACATACAACTTGACCTACGAAGTAACATTTTCTTTCTGCCAATTGCAATCATAATCATTTCTTTAAATTTATTATATAGAGATATCAATCTTTTTAGAAAATCATAAACACCCAATTTTTTAGTCAAGAAATACATTTTCGAATGAGTAAATTTTGAAAAAAGTGGTGTGCCGTCATTTGTAAAAAATGGTGTATTAATACTTGGATTATCATTAGGAGCCAAAATACTACCGTATAGTAAATTAAAACGTGTAAAAGGAACGAGATTTGCTCTGTATCCGACACTCTTAGCTAAAGACACTAAGCCTGACTCAGAAAACCAAGTTAAATGAACCGGTGGCAAATCACTACTCCACAAAACATTGTCACCGTACCATGAGCGATTTGGTGTCGTTACAATCACCCTTCCCCCTTCCGCCAGAAGGTTTTTTGCGTGTTCCAGATATTTTTTTGGATCGTCAACGTGCTCAATTAATTCGATCATGATTATCGCATCATATTGACCACGACTTGAATCTAGAGCGAAAAAGTCTTCACTCTGAAAATAATTACCGTATCTATCCTTAGCTTCTTGAATCGCCTCCTCTGAAACATCTATACCTAAAACATCGTAACCAGCTTTTGCTAAAGCATAAGTGAAATACCCTAAACCACAACCGACCTCTAAAATTTTACCTGTTTTTGGCAAACTATTAACTGCACTATAATAAACATGCTCTTGAGTAGCTAGGTATTTGAGTGGATTTTTATAATCTTTTACATCACGAGCGTATTGTGAGTACCTCATATACCCTGGTGTGTCCTCACTATGCTTATATATATAATCATAAACAACACTATCTACCACATGTGGCACCGACCACTTTGTTTGACACTCTAAACAAGAAAAAATTTCGTAGAATTTACCCTGTATATATCCTTCTATTTTGCCGTCACTTTTTTATTTTTTTACTACCACAAGCTACACAATTATCCATAAGTTAAATTCTAAAAAATTAATAAATATTAAAATAGTCTACCAGATAAATAAATCTTTTTTACTATATCATCTTTTAATATACCTTCTTATAATCTTAACCAATAACACCAAACTAAAATGAACTACCCCGATGCAGAGCATACGGGGTATCGGCGTTGGATTAGGTGGTAAATAAGGTAGTTTGTACTGGTGCGGAATGTAGTTGTTGATAGTTTGGTATACCTTTGGTTTTTTAACGTAGTTAA
>JZEL01000002.1 GCA_001567365.1 Parcubacteria bacterium OLB19
GGATTCTGTTTCACCATTAAGCTTGCCGCTTCTACAAGATATTCAAGGCCTTTCGTTTTATAAAGATTAGCAACAGTACCAATAATTTTTTTTGGTACAAAATTAACACGAGTCAAACTTAATATTTTGTCGCGAGATTCTTCTCTTGTGTATAAAGTATAGTCTTTTTGAATTCCATTATATATAACAACACCTTTGTTTTTTCTGATGATCTTATATTTCCTTCCTATCTCTAAGTCTTTTTCTGAAACACAAATATATGCATCAATAAAGAATGAACTACAAAATTCAACTGTAATGTAGAATAGCTTTTTGATTACAGACAGTGGTTCTTGAAATACAAACCCGTGGACTGTGTATATAATACGTGAACCTGCTAATTTTTCCTGCTACTGCACCGAGTACGCCAGCTTTCGTACTGTGTAGGTGTATAATATGAAACCTATTGTTTGTGATATACCGATAGAGATCAATCAGTGCTCGAATATCTTTGGAAAGACTGATATCTCTTGCGAGATATTCACATACAGAAAGTTTTTCTTTGGAAAATCCAAATTCTTTTAATTTTCCAAAAAGCCATTGGTCATTTTTATTTTTCTGTTGTCCAGTCACCACAAAAACTTCGTGTCCAGAATCAGAAATTGCACTTGCACTATCAAATACATTTTTTTGAGCACCTCCGTTTTCTCCTTGTGTGATGATATATAAGATTCTCATTAATGAGACTATTATATTGAAGACCACTCATATTTTCAATTCGTCAAAAAGTTCTGAACACTCATTGTGGCGCCCTGAAATACGTTGATAAATATGGTTACTTGATTTGTGACCCTACGGAGAATCGAACTCCGCTTTCTTGGATGAGAACCAAGTGTCCTAGCCGATAGACGATAGGGCCAAATATTTGATAGCTAACTCTATAGCTACTTGCGCATCATAGTAGCAAAAATTTAGGAAAATTCCAGTTATGTATAGGGTTATGTTAGACTATTGCTTATATGGAAAATGAAACAAAAACAGCGGATGATAAAGCACAGGTGTCTCCGCTTACAGAATATTTTAAGGAGGTTATTTATGGAGGGATTGACGGCATTGTAACCACCTTTGCTGTAGTAGCTGGCTTTTCTGGTGCGGCACTATCGACAGATGCTACCACTCAATTAACTTTTATGGTGGTATTACTCTTTGGTTTGGCTAATCTTTTTGCGGACGCAGCCTCTATGGGGTTGGGAAATTTTTTGTCGGTACGTTCGGAAAAGGATTTGTATAAAGTAACTCGCACACGTGAAGAAAGAAGAATCAGAGAGAATCCAGAAAAGGAAATTCAACAAACGGTTAATATAATGATGGAAAAAGGTTTTAGTGAGTCTGATGCTAAGACTCTGGTTTCTGTTTATCAAAAGAATCATGAGTATTGGGTTGATTTTATTATGAATCACAAGCTTGAGATGTCAGACCCGCGTGGTACTAATCCAGCTCTTACTGGCCTGGCCACCTTCTTGTCGTTTTTGACTTTCGGTGCTATTCCACTTCTACCATTCATCTTTATGGAAACTGAGATTGCGGACGTAGCCTTCTCATATTCTCTCATCGGTACTTTTATAGCCTTAGCTCTTCTTGGTCTTTTGAAGTGGCGAGTGGTGGGGGTAAATCTTTACTCAGCTCTACTTGAGGTGATGGTGGTTGGAGGGGTGGCGGCTGTATTAGCGTACTACGTTGGTACATATTTTGCAGGCTAGTTTGGTCCTAGAAAAAAACTAAAATCAAGATGGTTATCTTCAGGTTTATAACCAGCCTTTCCCACAGGTCTTTCCACTAGTTTTTCACAGTTTATACACAGTTTGTTGGTAAATAACGTTTTTTTACCAAGTATTGACGACAAAATATAATATGAGAAGCTAGTAGTAGGTTTGCGTGGTGGTCATTTTGTATCTCTATACATCGCTCGAGTTTACGAGCAAAGCACGCAGACCAAACTCTACGTTGTACAAAAATAACAAAAACACCCTTGGAGGAGGGTGTTTTTGTTTTGTGTATTAGGATGGTAATTGAACAATATACCAGTGCCAAATATTCTTCTTGGAAGAACCGTTAATGATTCCTTTAGCTTTAATTTTCCAACTCCGCTTTTTTATAATTTTCTGCTGTTCTATATCTGGTAGTGTGGTGAAGTGACGAATATCTTCACTCCCTATCTCTATACTTGGGTGTTCTGTAGGTAAGCTGATATAACCATAAGCACCCTTTTTGGTAATACTTTCAATATTCGAAAGCATCTCATCCCATTTTGTGAGGGGGACATGCATTAAGACCGCTCCAGCCCAAAAACCATCAAATTTTAACTTCGGTAAAGTGGACTTGTCGCTTATATCTGCTTGTTGAAAATTTATTTGCGGATAACGAGATTTTGCAATCTTCAGAAAGGATTTACTAATATCAATACCAAGATATTTCAACTTATGTCCCATCCCAAGGAAAAGTGGTAAGTGTATACCGTCAGCACAACCTATATCAATGATCCTACCTTTTTCTGGCCAAAAACTTAAAATTTTCTTGAATTGTTTTTCGTGATGAAAACTAAATGTTTTAGACATTGACCATTTTTCGGCGAATTTATCGTAATACTTTTTTGTATTACTAATTTCTGATGACATAGGTTATTTTGTGCGTAAGGTAACGTAGATATCTTCAAGGGCGCGCACAGCGTCACCAGTTGCAATATTGTTTTGGTGGTAGAGGATGTTAGTACAGTCTCCAGCTGCCCAAATGCCTGGAGTTTTGGTTTGTTGAGTCCAAGGGTCGATAGTGACACGTTTGAAGTTGTCTAGTTCGAGAATATTTTCTAAGTAACCAGTATTTGGTATCATGCCGATTTCTACAAAAATACCAGTAGCAGATAGATTTTTTATTTCTCCGCTATTTTTATCCTTAAAACTAATACCTGATACAAATCTGTCACCAAGTATTTCAATGATTTCAGTATTGGTAATACCGGTCATGTTGGGGTGGGATAGAACTTTCTCTACTGTTACTGGGTCGGCCTTATAAGTTTCGCCACGCTGTAGCAAGGTGACGCTTTTGGTGTAGGCGAGTAGTTGGGCGGCGGTTTCAAAAGCGGCGTTACCTCCACCAATTACTACCACATCTTGTCCGGCAAAAATCGGTCCATCACAAGAAGCACAATAGGTAAGACCTTTGTGTTCAAATTTGTCAGCATTTAAGGCCGAGAGCTGTCGTCTTTTTGAGCCTGATGCTACCAACACTGTCTTACTTTGGTAAGTTTCACCATTGTCTAAGGTGATTAAAAAGCCATCTTCTTGTTTGGTTACATTGTAGACAAGTCTATTATCTTTGATAGTAACGTAATCACCAGCGTATTTATGTAGGTGTTCTTTTAGATTTTCCGCCAATTTGGCACCGCTAATAGCTGGTGTTCCAATCCAGTTTTGAATTTCTTCTGAGACTATACTTTGTCCACCCCATTCTTTAGTGACAAATAGAGTTTTGAGTTGTTTGCGAGAGGCGTATACACCCGCTGCTGTTCCGGCTGGTCCACCACCAATGATTGTTAGTTCAAACATAAAGGATTTAATTCAGAAATAATTACTTTAAGAACATTATTGTACTACGACTGTGAGATGAAGACAAAATACTTACTTAAAATTGCTAATTTTAAGCCCATGTTATATTATGCTCTATAAAATGAAAAATTTTCTAAAAAATAGATACGCTAAAATAATTTTTACGGGATTAATTATGGTGCTTTTGCCATTAATTTGTTGGTTAGTACTCATTATTCTAGTATCAATTTGTGGTAAAGATAGTTATTCTGTCTTGTGTGAAGGTATTGAATCAATCGCTTTTTTTTCTGCAGTAATGTCCCCTCTTTTTATACTAATAATGATTCTTGGAGTGGTAATTATATTAATTTATACTCTTTTATATAGTATATATACTTATACAAATAATAACAGCATTAGTTCTGATCGTTCTAGTAAGACAAAAATAGTTTTCATAGGGGCTATATCAGCTAGTGTTTTTGATTTATCTTGCTTATATTCCGGCCGGCCAGATGAGTGTTCTAGAGTAATTA
>JZEL01000003.1 GCA_001567365.1 Parcubacteria bacterium OLB19
AAGATCACCACAATGTTCATAAGCAAACAAGGCTAAAAAATGGTTCATTTTCAACCTGCCAATAACGTACAGCTGGAACTGTTTTTATATCTTTCAACCACCTGCTTCATGTACTCCAATTGCTGAAAATTTCTTTCTTCTAGGGACAAATTCTTTGCCCAGTCAGGCACATGACATTCTGGCCACCGTGGTAAACGACGACCAACCGCCAATATTACTTCAGCATTCATTTCCTCAGCACGTTTTATTTGGTAATCAAGTTCGGTAAAATTGTACACACCAGAAGCCGGTTCTATCATTGGCCAATGAGCAGCCAAGCGGAAATGTCTTACACCCAAATCATCCATAATCGCGTCATAGGTTTCTTTCCAATCCAAACCTAATTCACTAGCATACATAGTATTAAAAGACATACCATAAGTTATTTTTTCTGGTTTAACCGCCTGAGCTAGGTACCACAAAACCAAAGCAAAAACTATTATAATAGTCAATGTAAACCAGAGAATTTTCTTCCACCAAGACATAGAATTATAAGAATAATATAAAGTAACCAACAGTTATAATTGCCACATACAATATCTTTCTAAACACTTCCCGCGGTCTAATTTCGTGTCTAGTAATTGTTTCTGGTAAAAACGCACTAAATAGTATTGTAATAAGCAGAATAAACACAAACTTTAGACCGTCAAGCGCCTGAACAACCGTTACATCACCAAGATCAGTTGCTTTTAAGAGTAGAAAAGCTGCTATTCCAGCTAAGATTTTGGTTAACAAAACCAAAAAGCCGGCTTTGCCAGAAGTATGCTTAGTTTGCTCATTAATCTTGTCATAATAAACGGGCACCAGAAGTAGAGATAGTGCGAACAAGACCAAACCAATACGGGACCAAAATAGTCCATCATCGAAGTTTGTCTCCATAAAAAAGACCCTTCATGGTGATATAATGCAACGCAAAGAAAACTCCACTATGTACCAAGTTTAGAATTATATTTCTTTTCGGTATGGATTGTGCTACCAAAAGCGTTCCTAAAGCCAAGACAATAACTCCCCAAATAAAATTACTACTTAAAGTAATATCAAGAAATAAATAGCTCATCCCTAAAGTAGTAATCGCTGATACCGCCCCTACTACCGGCATAACATTAACCGCTTCTGCTTTACGCAAAGCATCATACATTGACACCAGAGCCATAAAGAAGGTGTAGGCAGCTAAAAAAGACATTCCGATTACCTGAATACTCGGCTTATGCACATTATCTAGGGTAGGTACTCCAAAAGACTCTAGACCAGGAATATAGTAAATTACAATCCAAAAACCAGTAAGAAGACAAGAATAAAAAGCATAGACAAAAGGTTTGGGTAAAACCTTTTCATCAGAGACAATATACTTATCTAAAAAAGCAACGATAGCATTTATAAATTGCCCGAGTGTTGCCAGAAGTAACCAAGACATCAGTTTATTCTAACACTGTATTGCTTTCACAAATTTCTTTATACACGTAAGCTGATGGTCTGATTCTACGTTTCAAGGTTTTATAATCTACTTCTACCAAACCAAATCTTTTTTCAAAACCTAGAGCCCACTCATAATTATCGAGAAGTGACCAATACATATGTCCGCGTACATCTGCTCCGTCTTGTATTGCTCGCCATGTGCCTAAAACCTGCTTCTTAATGTATTCAGCTCGGTCTGAATCATCATAGTCAGCCACCCCACCCTCAGATACAAATAAAGGTTTCTTATAACGTGACAACATCATTAAAGCATCATAAATATGTTCGGGAGCAAAATTCCAATCCATATCAGTTTTCTTCCACTGTCTTTTATCTCCAAATTGTTTGTAAAAATAGTAATTTAAACCAATTGAATCGCATGATGATACCACCTTGTTCATAAAGGTATAGGTCCAGAAATAATTTGCGATTTTTGCCACAATTTTATTAACAGGATTCCAGTTAGCATCGAACACAATCACATGTTCAACAACACTAACATCGGTAGATGATGAAATTTTCTTTATTTCTTTATAGGCTAGATTATGTGCCTTAACTAAATTATTCATGACCTTAAAATATAAAAACAACGGTCTCAGGCCTTTATTGGCTCTAGACACATATTGACGATTAGAATTGGTGATAGATACCAAATCAGTTAAAGTAAAGCGCTTAAATGGTGGCCATGAACCACGAAGCCAACCATTACTAGCAAAAACATTTGGTTCATTCATGGTGGAAAAATTTTCACACAAATCACCAAGTCTCGAGACCACAAAAGCAGAGTAACGAGCAAAAATCTCGGGAGCATCATCTCGTTCAAAACCACCCGATTCAGAGAACCATAAAGGTAATGTAAAATGCCAAAGCGTAATAAAGGGTTTTAAACCTTGCCTTTTTAGCTCTAAAAGCACTTCTCGATAGTGTTGTATCGCTTCTTCATTAAACTTTCCGGATTCTGGTTCTATTCTCGCCCACTCGACTGAAAAACGGTGAGCTGTATGACCAAGACTCTTAGCAATGGCAAAATCCTCGGTAAAAAGATGATAATGATCACAGGCCACACCGCAAATAGGTACCCGACCATCAAGCGCAGCTTTGTGCCAATCGGTATTTTCAATCCCCCCTCCACCTGAAATGAAGCAGTTGCTGCTCCCCAATAAAAACCTTCTGGAAACTTTTTTTCTGTCATAAGGATATTATAACAAAAAGGTGTCGTTACCGACACCTTTTTAGAAAAATCAAATTAATGTTATATCGTAATCGCGATTTAGGGACATAGCATGAATCTTTGTCCAGTCGTACTCAGTTTTAGAAAAATCTTCAGTAATTGAAAGTGATTCTGGATCTGAAAGATCAGTCACTGCCGAAAAAACTAAATCTCGAGGTCCGATACGCGCCGCGAAATATGGTGTGTTAATCGGCTCTTTAAGACGCATTTTATCTTTAGCGTCATCAAAAAAGACATAGTAGGGTTCGCCATCATTTTCGATTGCAAATATTATCCACTTTTGTTTAAATCTCCATAATAGATTTTGTTTAGATGGCATCTTCGGATCACCTTTTATAGTAATCCCACCCGTAGGTACCTCTTTTACATTTTGCCATAGTCCGAACATCTTTTTCTCCTTAAGAACAAGTTAGTTTAATACTTTTCAGAGAATGACACGTTTTTATTTAAAAATCAATAGCTGACTCCTCTTTTTCTTTAAAACTTAAATATTCTAACCACTTTTGATAGAGCGCAGTTGTAGCTGTTACATCACGGGCGTGTAGAGGGCGATGTCGCGGAACCTTTTTTTGCATAAAAAAAGTTCCGCGACATCATCACCACTAATTTCCTCCTTAGGACTTTTAATGCCATACGCTCGACAAAACAAATGCAAACTTGGCCTACGAGACATAGCACCAAAAAATGTTAATTCGTCTTGCAAATCTACATGTCTACAACTATGTTGTTGTGAAGGATAACGACCTTCCATTAAATTTTTAGTTGGCTTCACACCATTTACCACCGAGCGATGTAACAGAAAAGGAACATCAAATCCTCTACCATTAAAGGTAACGAACGTATCATAATGTTGCGCTCCTTCCCAAAATTCAGTCAGCATCTCCTTCTCATTTCTTTGCTTATAGGTATAAAGACCTTCAATTTTATCCTCACAATCTTCTTCCCCAGCATAATAAACAACACCTTTCTTTCGTTCTAAATCATAAAGTCCAATCGCTACCACAAAACCAGTTAGAGGTGAAAAGCCCAAACTAGCCTCAATATCAAGTAATAGATTATTTTTTTCTTCATCACTACGAGCAATTTTATCAACCCAACGAGTTAAAACTGTTTTGGTTATTTCATCAAATTCATTCCACTTTTCACCAACTGTTTCAATATCAAAGATTAAAGTGGACATAAAATCTACAAACTAACCGGTGTTCCAGAGAAACACCCAATCATCCCCTCACGTTCACTAGATAGGTAGTAATGGTACTGACCGTTCTCGACTACACCACCGCAACCATCAGTTTTAATCCCTGTTTCATTAAGACCATAAATTGGAAAACCATCTAGAGCATATCCAACCAGAGTTTCCACACCAAACACCTTATAAGCAGTATAATCTTCATTATGTATCAACGAACCATCTAAAGCTACACCTATAACTGACTGGGAGAGACATTGGCTTTTGCCAAATGGCACCGACTTTAAAGGTAACTGCAACACAATCTCACGTACAGGCACGGTGGTTGACGCCGAATCATTTACATCAATAATTTCACGATAAAGAATTCTAGCACCTTCTACTACATCAAATTTTAGACCTGATGGTGACCACAATGGATCAGTCGCACCATAACCAGCACACCTGCTTACAACATTAGAATTTTCTTCTTCTACTACAACAACACTATCATCATTATCACCTTCTGGTGCAGTTATAACACTGGCTAGTTTGTTATTAATATTTATCTTAGCTACTTTTTCCTTCATCGTCTCAAGAAGCTCCTCACGATTTAACTCTCTTTCCTCTGGTAACCAAGCTTCATACTTATCATCGCCATCAATAAAATTAAAACTGTACCACTGTTCTTTTGCTTCAAAATCTATAGTACTAACAATACCTGTCATCAAAAAAGCCACAGTGAGTAGAAACAAAAGAAAATCACGAGTTCGTAGCATATTGGCTACATCATAACAAAATTATTGATTTTTTAGTATCAAAACCCCCAAAAACTAAGAGACCTTTATTTTAACCAATTGCTCTACACGCCTGATGTCCGCTAGTAATTTTGAACGGTCTTTATTGTGTAAAAATAAATTAAAAATTGAACGGCCTCCATTTCTAGCAAACACTGCCCGGTCACCATTCTTCTTATTTACTACAATACTGTGAAAAGATTCTAATTGTTCAATCTTCTTAATTCCTTTCATTTCCACTATCTTTCCCTCTTTATTTGCAAACCATTTCATAGCACAAGCAAAACTGCTACATTTTTTAGGTATAATCGGTTTTTGTGGAATTCTGATCAAAATGTCATTTAGATTATGGTCTATACTGCAAGTAAGGCTGTGTAACACGTGACGAAAACCGCCCATACGAGCCCCTATCTCGACTACCTTCCATTCATCATCAATCTTCATTAATTCGGTGTGTGTTATCGTATTTTTCAAACCCAAAGCCCTTACACCTTTTGTTACCACTATTTCTGCCCTTTCTATTGTTGAACGCTTTAAAAAGTGGCGGGGTAATTTGTAGATAATTATAAAAATCGTCATGACCAATTTTCTTGCCAGTAATAACTTTCACCAATGGACAATGATAAACCTCTCCATGTTCATTTACATAAGAATCAACTGAATACATGTCACCATCCATATATTCTTCAGCAATTAACTTAGGTTCTTCTAGTCGATTATCATGCTCATAGGCCTTATGAAGCCTTTTTAATGTTGTCTGAAGAGTCTTAACCAAATCTTCCTCATGGTAACAAATTGACACAAACAAACTGGCCGCCAAATTAGTAGGTTTAATTATCATGGGAAAGCCAATCTTTTTAGTGATACGCGCACGTTCCTCCTTAGTATTTTCCTTTATTAGGGTAAATTTCGGTGTAATAGTAGGATCGTAGATTTTAAATCTTTTTCGCATCAGATACTTATCACTAGCCCAACGTAATGAATCAGTGGTGGGGGTATGAAGATAAGATACATGTGGTACCACTTCCGCAAAGCGAGCCATGCTTTTCTCTGAACGACAAGTAATAGCCAGTAACTGATCCTGATACGGCAACAGAGCCTTAGCAATTGCACTAGCACTAGAGAAATCACAGGACACATATAAATCCAATCCGGTGGTATGTCCTCTATCTTTTTTATCCTTCACTCGTTCATCCCACAAAAGCATTATTCGATACTTAGTCTTAGTGATTTTTTCATATTTACGAATACTATCAATGGCTCCCTCTGGGAGATTCATTACATAAACTATAATATCCTTTTTATTTGTGACCGCCGTTGGCATAAAATTATTCAAAAATTAATAATCAATCATGGCAAAACTGGAATAATAGTCACAAAGCATACTACATTTTTTAAGTTTTTTTATTAAGAAAACATTTATTTCAAAAATCAAGACTTGACAACCTTTCACTAACACACACTACTCACCGGTTGCGGTAGTAGTTGCTAAATCAAACTTCACATCAGGATTAACAGCCCGCGCAATTTGCTCATAAAAATCGTTATATGAAGTCATTTGCATTTTTTCACCATTAAGGAAAAAGGTTGGAGTTCCTGTAATACCAAGTTTTTCACCATCCTTCTTATCGGCTGAAATACGATCAGATAGTAACGAAGCATTCATGTGTTGACGAAACTTTTGTACATCAAGACCAAGTTCCTCCGCATACTGTACAAACAACGCAGTCGGATTTGGACTATTAGACCAAGTTTTTTGCTTCTCAAAAAGCATATCGTGGAATTCAAAAAACTTACCTTGCTGACCAGCGGCTTCAGCGGCTCTAGCTGCTGGTTCTGCCAGAGGATGCATTGGCAATGGAAAATGCTTATATTCAAATTTAATTTCATTACCAAATTCGTTCATAATGTCTTTAACTACTGGTTGAGCCGCTGCACAAGCCGGACATTGAAAATCGCTATACTCAACCAAAGTGACAGTGGCATCTGGATTACCTTTTACATGCAAAACAGAAGCATCCACTCCTTCGTTATATTTTTCACTCACACTGCCTGAGTACCAAACAGAGCCACCTATTAAAAGCACTACAATAATGCCAATTATTACCCACGGATTATTCATATAGTTTAAATAGTATCATAAATTATAACTAACTATAAATAGTGAATGTTGAATTTGATTTTTTGCTATTTTTATAAATTCATGTTCTAATGAACGACATGGCTTTCAAACCCAACTTTGTTAGAAAAAAGAAACGGAAACAACACGGCGCCACCTTCTGGGAAGCTGAATATAATAATCCAAGTCACCTTAAACTCTCTACTAACGTCAGCGAGGATTTGGAAAAGTTTACAAGATGGATTACGCGACAAAAGCATGAGGACATACTTTCGTCTCACGTGCTTGATGTTGGTTGCGGTAATGGTCGAAATCTAATTTATTTAGCAAATCATTTTGGTAGTAAGGGCACTGGTTTTGATATTTCAAAATCAGCCATTGCTCAAGCTGTTGGCGCATCAAAGGGCTTACCTATTGCCTACAAAGCTCGCAGTATCGCTGGAAATCTAGAACTAGAAGACGAATCTCAATCTTTAGTTCTAGATATGATGACCTCGCATTTTTTAAATAAAGATGAGCGCCTCTTTCTACGCGACGAAATTCATCGTGTACTACAACCAGGTGGTTTTTTGTTTATGAAAACCTTTCTGAAAGATGAAGATTTGCATACTGCTCGTCTAATAAAAGAAAACCCTGGGGACGAGCCAGGTAGCTATATTCATCCAATTATGGGTGTGGCTGAATACGTATACAGCGAAGAGGAATTAACTGATTTCCTGAAAGAAAAATTCATAGTTCATAAAATTTATCGTTCACACAAACACGCCTTTCGAGGTCAAGCTAGAAAAAGGCGTACTATCACCATTTATGCTGAAAAGGATTATCGGTAAATAATTTAAAATGACCCCGCGCCG
>JZEL01000004.1 GCA_001567365.1 Parcubacteria bacterium OLB19
CCCCGCCGAAAAAGGAATTGTAAGGAAATTTTTGGTTTTGGGATTGCGACCGAAGGGAGCGTGCGAGGTGCAAGTATCATTCGTCAAAATCCTGCGGATTTTGTCCGAAATACATTCGAACTTCGTCCAATACACACCGCAGACCAACGTAGTGAAGCAAGGAGAATAAACAGTCTGGGGACTGTTTTTATGTAAAACTGTAGTCGTGCTAAAATCTGTTATAAACATGACTCATATACCTCAAAAAGCTGTAAATATATTTGAGGAGGTTAGGAAACTTAATTTCTCCAGCGAGCAGTTTATAGTAATAGGAAGCGGTATAATGGCTGTTAGGGGTATACGAGATGCATATGATCTCGATATTGTTGTCTCTCAAGAGCTTTTTGATATATGTGAGAGTAATGGATGGGAATTGAAGCCTTGGACTCACCCTAGAAAAATCGGTAAACATTGGCTTAAGAAAGGAAAAATTGAACTTATGACCGATATACAATCAGGTGATGAAGATTATGATTTGGAAAGATTAAAGAAAGAAGGGGAGCTGATTAATAATGTTTGGTTTATTAGTCTTAGCCAGCTCATTAAACTTAAACGAAATTATGGAAGACCTAAAGATTTTAATGATATTAATCTTATGGAGGAGTATTTAAAAAAGTATTACAGCTTGAGTATTTAATTCAGATGCTAAAATCGTATTGATAAAAATGAATAATGTTATTATGAATAAGTATGCAAAAAATAACACCAAATTTGTGGTTTAAAGGAAACGCCAAAGAGGCAGTAGAATTCTATCTTTCGGTTTTTCCTGAGGGAAAAGTAATAACTACCTCTTATTATCCTACTGAAGGGTTGTTGGATTTTCAAAAGGATTTCGCTGGTATGGAGTTAGCAATTTATTTTGAGCTTTTTGGACAACAGTTTGTGGCTATTAACGCTGGAGATGAATTTACTTTTAATGAAGCGGTTTCCTTTAATATATCATGTAAAGATCAGGCTGAAATTGATTATTATTGGGATAGATTGACTTCAGATGGGGGTGTTGAAAGTGTATGTGGATGGTGTAAAGATAAATATGGTTTATCTTGGCAAATTAACCCTGAAAATATTGAGGAGCTGATGTTATCATCTGGTGCTTGGGAAAAACTATTGAATATGAAAAAAATCATTATTTCTGAATTGCAAAAGTAGAGTGAATCTCCCTTATTTGCAATAAAAAACCTAAATTTGCCTAATTTTCCCTGAAATACTTAGCACGTCATTTAATAAAAAAGGACTGTTTAAACAGTCCTTTTAAAGTCAAAAAATTATTCACTGCCGGCATATTTATGTTTTTGCCAACATCCGCTTCCTTTGGTAAGTACTGGTGTCCTTTCAAAGATTTTTATCGTTATATCATCGGTATCAACAATGTATGTCATACCATCTATTTTAACAATATATCTAATGAGTCGATTGTGACGTTTTGGTATTACCCTCACAAGCTCCACTTCTTCCCAAACTGTTTTTTCTATAAGCCATGGTCTTCCTATTTCTTCGCATTTCAATGCAACAAGAGATTCTAGTTCAAAGAAATCGTATGTTGATAACAGTTTAATTTTTTTAGGTTTTTTAGATTTTGGTTTGGAATTATGTTTTTTAAATGGTTTATTTTTAGTCTTTATAGATTGTTTCTTGATATTATAACGAGTTCTTACAAATCTTCCAGTCTCGCTTTGGTCTGTTATTATGACAAGCATTTACAACTCCCCATAGTTCATTTGATTTTTGAAAAATACAAACTATGGTAAATAGTACAACTTTATTTTAAAAAGTAAATAGACCAGAGTTTACTTATTTAATATAAAAAATAATCCAACAAGCAAGCTTGCTGGATTGTTGGCTTAATTAGTGTCAACTAAAGCCTTGAAAAATAACATCTTCGGTTACTGTGTTAATTTTATAAAGACTTTGTCTTGTGCCGTCTACACTTCTGACTAGTACCGAAACTAGGGATTCTCCTAGTATTTTGATGAAAATCTGATGAACCAATTGGTTAAACCTTTCTAGGTCAAAACTCTCTCTTCTTGTAGCTTTACTAAGTTGCATCAAAATACTCTTTATTCTCTCAGTCAACTTTGGGTCGGCTGGTTCATATTGAGACATTTTTTTTCTCCTTTTTAGAAAAATATAGGGTTAAAATAACCCGCTAGAAATATCATAACTTTTTTTACTAAAAGTCAAAGATGTAAGGTGTGAAATGTTTTTAGATATTTTACGTTTTAAGTCTAATTGCATATTGTTACATTGTGTGATTGGTGCAGTGTAATTTCAAAATCTGTACTTGAGAAGAAAAGGGTAAACAGAAGGGTTTGGAAATTAGTAAGGATTGCTAAAAAGGGTTATATAGATAAACCTCTATCGTTTTATAATATTTAAGAATTACTTTGCAAAATTTGATTTTAAATGCTTAACTAAATACAGAAAAACCGTTTCATTAATAAAAAGGGGAGAAAAAGTGAAGAAATTTTACTTGGTTACTTTTATTTTGTCTTTACTAGGTTTGATAAGTAATTTTTTGATTGATTATCAAAAAGTTGAATTAATAGATGGTGATTGTCATGTTTTTGTGACCGAAAGTAAGTTTACAAAAAAAGTTAATGTACCGAATCCACATAATATTGTTGTTACCGTTACGTATCCCTATTTGCGACTGGTGAGCACCGAAAAAGGTTTTTGGATATTTAAAAGCTTTTTGGTTTTAGAAGTACTCGATGAAGGTCTAGAAAAATACAGAATAATAACTGAAGGAGACTATGTGCAGGTTTGTCGTTCTGATAAAGTTTTCAATTTTTCAAAACTTCATATGGTTTAATAAAATAAAGACAGCGTAATAGTAAAATATTGCGCTGTTATTTTAATATCTAAAATCATGCTAGTATAAAAGGGGTAGTTCATCAACATTTTGTGAGGTAAAAATTATGTATTTCACATTTTTTGGTTTGGTCGGCGCTTTGTCGATTTCAAATTATGTTTTGATAGGTTTTGTTTTAACCTTCCTTACCATTGTTTCCGTAACCTTATATCTTCATCGGTCTAAAGCACATGGGGGAGTGGATTTTAATCCTGCTGTAGAGCATTTCTTTCGTTTTTGGCTTTGGTTGACTACGGGTATGAAAACCTGTGAATGGGTGGCGGTGCATCGTAGACATCATGCCAAATGCGAGTCTACGTATGATCCGCATAGTCCTATCCAAAAGGGGTTGTGGCGGATCTTACTTTTGGGGTGGCTTGAGTATAATCGTTCTGCTAAGAATCCAGAAACTCTAGCTTATGTAGAGGGTTTAAAGTCAAACGGTCTACCAAAAGATTGGATGGAGACAAAAATCTATTCAAGATATAAATGGCTAGGGATATGTCTCTTGCTTTTGACTGAAGTGTTGTTGTTTGGTTTTGCTGGTCTGGCTATTTGGTTGGTGCAGATGGCTTGGATACCGTTTTGGGCAGCTGGAGTAATCAACGGCATAGGACATTTTTTTGGATATCGTAATGCTGATACGCCAGATAATTCCAGAAACATTATCCCGTGGGGTATTCTGATTGGTGGGGAAGAGTTACACAACAACCATCATCTTTACCCAACTTCAGCTAAGTTTTCACAACGGTGGTTTGAGGTTGATATCGGCTGGGGCATAATCCGCTTTTTGGCATTTTTGAAATTAGCCCAAATTAAACGAGTTTCTAGTTTTCCTGTACATAATGAGGTGTGGGAGAGGAAATCAGATGAGTTTTCAGGATTTTTATCCATCACCGCTGGGTAGTGGCAAAGTGGTATAGAGAATTGATGGGTACGAACAACTTTAATGGAAAGGCACAAGATCTTGTCTCGGAGTTTAAATCTTTTTTAGACTCAGGAGCGGTCAAGTTTAAGCCCCAGGAACTCTGTGATTGGTGTAATAAGGTAAATTGTCAATCTTCACAAGGTTTGTCTGAGGATCAGAATCGGCAATTTGATATATTATCGGGTTTTGCTCGACGTGTCAGGTCAATGCGTGAAGTGAAAACAATTTGAAGATTTGGAAGTTGGTAGCGGATTAAGGCTTGACTTAATCCGCTACTTTTAATTTGTGTCTAAACCTTCCTTTTTCTAAAAAACGTGTTTTATTTTATGAGGTTCATCACTTAGAAACAACTAATTCACTCTTTATACAGAGTTTATACATGAGTTATCTACAATAGCTGTGGATAATAATAGGCTTATTTTTCAATAAAACTGATGGACTTTTCCACAGAAATAGAGATTTTTGATGGTGCAATTTTGAGTTAATCTTCACCTGAATCGCACACCTTCTCTTTCAAGATATTCCCGTGGCGTTAAATAGTTGAGACGTTTTCTAGGACGGTTGTTTAATTGATTAACCGCTCTAGTGACATCACTGTTTTTAATATTAGCAAAGGCAGAGCCTTTCGGGAAATATTGTCTTAATAAACCATTGGTATTCTCATTAGTACCACGCTGATGAGGTTTCCCTGGATCAGCGAAATGAACTACCCCGATGCAGAGCATACGGGGTATCGGCGTTGGATTAGGTGGTAAATAAGGTAGTTTGTACTGGTGCGGAATGTAGTTGTTGATAGTTTGGTATACCTTGGTTTTTAACGTAGTTAATAATAATAGACATGTTAGCGTTACCAACCGTATTTGCATA
>JZEL01000005.1 GCA_001567365.1 Parcubacteria bacterium OLB19
CTTTTATTTATGTTACTTCACATTAAACTCATTCATTGCTTTCACTACCCCACCCTTCACCATAAGCTTCATAATTTCTTTCACCTTCACTTTCACCACCTCTAAATCTTCTAATTCTTTCTTAGAAAATTTATTTAAAACATAATTACTCAATCTCTCACCCTCTGGACGCACTGGTAATCCAGTTTCTGCATGTAACGGAGCAATACCCACTCTCACTCTAATAAAATCCTTACTGCCCAAATGTTGAATAATTGATTTTATTCCCTTATGTCCACCATCACCTCTATCCTTGGAAATTTTAATTTTACCTAAAGGCAAATCTACATCATCATAAATCACCACCAGATTATCAACCACATTTGATGGTACCAACTTTTTCACCGCCAAACCGGAATTATTCATGAACGTTGATGGAAACAATCCCACTACATCAACCCCATCAATTTCCCCTTCCGTATACAAGCCTTCATAAGGCATACGTGACCGAGGTGAAGACCAGTTAAATTCAGTTACTAAATAATCCAACATCAAAAAACCGACATTGTGACGAGTATTGTCGTATTTTTCTCCCGGATTTCCTAACGCAACTACATAATACATATCGGAATTATTGTACACGAAATACTTAATAATACCCACATATGTTAAACTGGCACCGTTATGTATTCACAACCCATTCTTGAGATTAAAGATTTAGTAAAAATCTACGGTAAAGGCACAAAAACCAAACTAGCGGTTGATCATATATCACTCACTATTCCCCACGGTAGTTTTTTTGGACTTCTTGGACCAAACGGTGCTGGAAAAAGTACACTTATACATTGTATTACAGGTATAGCAGAACCCACCGGAGGTCAGATCCTTGTCGATGGCACTGATGTTGTTAAGGAATACAAGCTTGCTCGCACTAAAGTTGGTTTATCACCACAAGAATTTAATGTTGATATATTTTCTACTGCTGAAGAATTAATGGACTTTATGGGTGGTTATTATGGCATCGGTAGCGAAGAGCGAAAAAGTCGTATCGATGAATTAATTAAACGTTTTGGTTTGGAAGAACATCGAAAAGTACCTTTCCAAAAACTTTCTGGTGGTTTAAAGAGAAGAACAATGCTTGGACGAGCTCTAATACATACTCCAAAACTCTTAATCTTAGACGAACCAACTGCTGGCGTTGATATCAAACAACGTCACGATCTTTGGTCCTACTTACAAGAAATTAACTCTCTAGGCACCACAATCATACTTACCTCACACTATTTAGAAGAAGTTCAACATCTTTGTAACGAAATCGCCATAATTAATCACGGCAAAATTATTGCCGGGGGAACAAAAGAAGAATTTACCAAAAATGGTAAAAGTTTAGAACAAGCTTATCTGGAAATTACTAAGGAATCTGAAACTGAACAAAAATAATTTATGGAACACAACAACACGCAAAACCAACTCGACTCTAAACACACTAATTGGATTGGACTTTTTACTATGTTTAGGCGCGAAGTAAAAAGAACTTTCCGTGTCGCTATCCAAACTTTAGTCGCTCCAGTTATTTCCGCTACCCTATATATATTTATATTTGGCATGGTTATCGGCTCTCAAATCACCGAAGTTTCAGGAGTTCCTTACATAACTTTTGTCTTTCCCGGTATTCTAATGCTGGCAGTAATAAACTCATCTTTTGCTTCAGCTTCCTCTGCCCTTTATTTTATGCGCTTCACACGTGGCATTGAAGAAATATTAATTACTCCATTCTCTTATCTAGAAATGCTTATTGGCTTTGTCGGTAGCGCCATTACTAGAGCTGTAATTGTTGCTTTTCTGATTTTAGGAGTTGGTTTTGCTTTTGGAGCAATTAGTCTAACACACCCGATTTTATTCACGCTTTATATCGCTGGTATTGCATCAATATTTGCAATGTTGGGAATTCTCGTAGCTTTATGGGCTGAAAGTTTTGAACAACTACAAGTTCTAAACACTTTCGTTATTACTCCCCTTACCTATCTGGGCGGAATTTTTTACTCAATCAACTTTCTACCAGATCTAGCTAAAAATCTTACCGAACTTAATCCTTTTTTCTATTTCACTGATGCTGTCCGTAGTAGCATGATCGGTATCAGTGAAGCCAATTCACTGATAGGAACTATTCTTATAGTAAGTTTAATTATTGCTTTGGGTCTGTTGGTTACAACTTTATTTAAGAAGGGTTGGAAAATTCGCGCCTAGTTTGTTTTTACTTTTTTATTAAAGTATAATGTATGCACTTATGAACTCATCCTCAGAAAATTTTATTATAGAGAGTAAAGAACCAGAGAAAAATCCAGAAGAAAACAATAATAAAGAACACCCTTTCGTTGAAATTGTTCGCTTTTCTATTATCGCCCTTATTATTGTCATACCCATCCGTATGTTTGTTGCCCAACCTTTCATCGTTTCAGGTGCATCTATGGAAGAAACTTTCCAAAGCGGTGAATACTTGATAGTGGATCAGGTTAGTTATCATTTACACGAACCAGTCCGCGGAGACGTTATAGTTTTTCGCTACCCCAAAGACCCATCCAAATTCTTTATAAAACGCATCATTGGCCTACCAGGTGACACTGTCAAAATCGAAGGTTCTACCGTCACCATAATTAACGAAGCCAACCCTAACGGCTTCGTTATCAATGAACCCTACATCAAATCCATGTCTCCCGACAATCATCTAACCGAAAAATTAGGTGCACGTGAATATTTTGTGATGGGTGACAATCGTGATCGAAGCTCCGACTCTCGTGCTTGGGGTGTACTGACTGAGGACAGAATTATTGGAAAGGCTTTCTTACGGCTTTTCCCTCCTAGTGCCTTAGATGTTATGCCGGGAGCTGTAGAAATGGAAGTTATTAGTGATTCAAAGTAATAAATACATTTTATGAAGTATTCCGCCACCGAATTTCTAAAAACCGCTACCAATACTGCTGAGCATTTTGGTTTTCGTAAAGTTGAGAATTTCAAAAATGAACCTCTTTGCAAAAATTGTTGCAATCCAATTAGTCACAATATAAAGCCTGAAGACCGCTCTTTTAATACTCATAACGGTCTTCTTAATTCTTACATCGCCACTTTTTGTGAGAATAATCTTCACGCTCTTAATTCACCAGTTTTACTATACTCAGCTGAACAAGCTCCAGACACACAAGACATTTCTATTGCTTTTAATATTTTTAATGTCCAAAAAAGTATCGCTGAAGCAATCTTAATTCAAATGAGTCGTTCACTGATGCAAGATCTTGGTCATACTGAACATACAGTTCGCATCAATTCTCTCGGAGACAATGAATCCTCTACCCGTTACAATCGCGAATTAGCTAATTTTCTTCGTAAGAGGATAGATTCCATGCCTACCAACGCACGTGAATCAATGAAAATTCACCCTCTACAAGCTTTAATTGAACTAATTAAAGAAGATCATGATTTGGCATACAAATGCCCTAATCCGCTCGAGTATTTAAGCGATCAGAGTCGTAAGCACTTCCGTGAAATAGTTGAGTACTTGGATATGACCGAAACTCCGTACGAAATTGATCCAAAAATGGTTAATAACTTTGATTGTTATTCTGATGCTTTATTTGAGATTGAGGAATACTCAACTACGGACGGCATAAACAGCCAAATCACCATTCAAGGTGGTAGATTTGACGACCTAATCTACAACAAAACCAAAAACCGCATTCCTGCTGCTGGTACCATCGTAACTATAAAGAATACCGGCAAAACTCTGACTAAGGTTCCTAGAATTAAAGATCTGAATCCGGACGTATTCGTAGTACAGCTCGGTTTTGGTCCAAAAATCCGTAGTTTAATGATTATCGACGAGTTACGTCGTGCTGGCATACCGGTTCAACACAACTTAGCCAGTGACTCATTATCGGCACAAATCCGCGAAGCTGAGGCCCGTGGTGTTCGTTATACGATTATAGTTGGACAGAAAGAATTCATAGACAACACAGTTATTTTGCGTGATATGCGTGAAAGAAATCAAGAAAATGTCCGTCCTGAGCAAATGCTTAAAAAAGCTAAAAAAGCAACTTATAACCGCGTAAAAGAGATTACTTGCGTAGTTTGCCTCTTAATGATATGCTCTTGTCCACATATGGCAATAAACGTCCAAGTTGATAAGAATAATAACGAAAGCAGTGCAAACGTCATTCGTCGTTTCACTAAGCGCGTGCAAGGGGCTGGGATAATTCCTAAAGTCCGTGGCGGTCGCTACTACAGTCGCGTAAAAAGTCGCAACGTACAGCGTGTGTCAAAACTAAAAAAATTAGCTAAGAAAGAAGAATACGAGGAACTATTAAAACTAGGTAAAGTACAAGAACAAAAATCATTTCGTCGCTAAACAAAAACCCCTTTCTCTACCGGAGAGGGGTTTTTGTTTAGCTATCTCTATGCGATACTATAGTGATGTCCACTCAGTTTTCTATCACCAGTACCATAAAATCCTATCCTCATTTTCCTTATCAGGAAATGAAAAATGCAATTTTTAGGAAAGGGCTATGAATTATCCTTAGCCTTCGTCGGCACAAAGCGCGCTCAAAAGTTAAACCTAGACTACAGACAAAAGAGTTATGTACCAAATGTTCTCTCTTTTCCTTTAAGTGATGAGTGTGGCGAGATATTTATCTGTCCGGAAATCGCTTATAAGGAGGCTTGGGAATTTAATTTATCTAAAGATGGTTATATTGCTTTCCTATTTATCCACGGATTACTACATTTGAAAGGCTACGATCATGGCGCTAAAATGGAGGAGTTAGAAAAACGCTTTATGAAGCGATTTGGTATATCGTAGTTTATTTTTATGGCAGACCATATTATTACAGGTATTGATGTCGGTACTTACCATGTAAAAGTGGCGATTGCTCGCCTACCCAGACAAACCAATGATCGCAAACCAATACCAGAAATAATTGGTACTGGTTATGCCGAAAGTCGGGGCCTGAAAAGCGGATATATTCTTCAACCCGACGAAGTATCGCGTAGTATTAAAAGCGCCATTTCACAAGCAGAAAAAAGTGCTGGGGTAATTGTTAAAAAAGCTCATGTCGCTATTGGCAGTATTGGGCTTGAGGAACTTTATTCTCGAGGTGAAATTATTCCAGCTCGAGCTGATTCAGAAATCACCTCAACCGACCTCGACAAAGTAATGCAAGATAGCGAGGACCGAATAATTGATCATATCCCAAACCGCAAAATACTACACAACATTCCTCTCCGCTATACCATTGATGGGGCCGAGGTCTTAGGACGCCCTCAAGGTCTACGGGGTACAAAGCTTGAGGTTGATACACTTTTTATCACCACCTACGAGCAACATGTCAACGACCTAATTGCCACCATCGAAAGTATCGGTATATATGTAGAAGATGTCATTGCTTCTCCCCTAGCCACTAGTTTTGTACTCTTAAATAAAACCCAAAAACGTGCTGGTTGTATACTGGTCAATATCGGCTCCGAAACGACCTCACTAGTAGTTTTTGAAGACTCAACTCCCATCTCATTAAAAATCTTCCCTGTGGGCTCAAACGACATAACTAACGACATCGCCCTCGGTCTAAAAATAACCATTGAAGAAGCAGAGAAAATCAAACGTGGCAACATGACCAGTGTTACCTTCTCCAAAAAAAGGTTAGATGAAATAATTCACCATCGATTAAATTCCATCTTTGAGCTCATTGATACCCATCTAAAAAAATTAAACGCGATGGCTTGTTACCAGCAGGAATCATCCTTACTGGCGGCGGATCAAACATCCACGGCATCACCGAAATCGCTAAACACACTCTCTCCCTACCAGCCAGAACCACCACTCTCGAAGTCGGTAAAAACACAAAAGTAAAGGACGCATCATGGGCAGTAGCCTACGGACTATGCATGTGGGGTGCCAGTGACACCGAAGACACTAGCACTATCGGTATGGTCAAACAAACCAAAAAGAGTTTATTTTCTTGGCTAAATCAGTTCTTACCATAAAATATTTTGTCTTGTTGTCAATCACACAGACGAGGTAAAAGTCAATATCGTGACAGATATTATTCTTACCTGTATGATAGTTTCAACCTATTTATGTGGGTCCCTTTATGGGGTATGAAGGGAATAAAAAGTTATTTTATACATTATGGAACAAATTAAATCAGACGTAGAATCATTTGCACGCATTCGTGTAGTTGGTGTAGGTGGTTCAGGAAACAATGCCGTTAACTACATGGTGGGCTCTAAAGTTAAGGGGGTGGAGTTTATTGCTGTAAACAGTGACGCTCAAGATCTTCATCATTCACTGGCAAAGAAAAAAATTCACATCGGTAAAAATCTAACCCGTGGTCTTGGTGCTGGTGGCAACCCTGAGCAAGGACGTCGAGCAGCTGAAGAAACTCGTGAAGAAATTGCTAACGCCATCAAAGGTTCAGACATGATCTTTGTTACTTGTGGTATGGGTGGCGGTACCGGTACAGGCGCCGCTCCAGTTGTAGCCAAAATCGCTCGCGAAAGTGGTGCACTCACTGTTGGTGTTGTAACCAAACCTTTCCTCTTTGAAGGCCAAGAGCGTATGCGTCTTGCTCTACAAGGCATCGAAGAACTAAAGAAAGAAGTTGATGCACTTATCACCATCCCTAACGATCGCCTTCTAGCTATCGTTGATCGTGAGACCACAGTTAAAAGTGCTTTCGAGCAGTGTGATAATGTTTTGAAGCAAGCCGTAGAAGGTATCTCAGACCTTATCACTATGCCAGGTATCATCAACGTCGACTTTGCTGATATCCGTAGTGTAATGGAAAATGCTGGCTCTGCTCTTATGGGTGTTGGTATTTCTAGCGGTGAAAAACGAGCTGAAGAAGCAGCACAATCCGCTATCAATTCCCCACTCCTTGAAGTATCAATCAATGGTGCCAAAGGTGTACTATTTGCTATTGCTGGTGGTGATGATCTAGCCATGCTTGAAATCCAAGACGCGGCGCGAGTAATTACTGAATCAATTGATCCGCAAGCTAAAGTTATCTTCGGTGCTATCAAGGATGATAAGTTGAAGAAGAATGAAATCAAAGTGACTGTAATTGCTACAGGTTTTCCTGAAGAAACTTCATCACAACACTCCTTTTCTCGCCGTGCACCTGTAGCCTCCACCCCTACCCACACTCCAACCCCTACTCCACCGCCACCACGTCCAGAACCGGAACCGGAAGTGGTTGAAACTCGAGGCAGGATTTTTAACTCTCTAACCATACCAAAAAGTCCTGAGCCAACCATTGCTCCTGAACCGGCTATTTCATCACCTACTAAAAATGTTGAAATGCCAAGACGTGACCCAAAACCAGTTGATCCGATAGATGAAGATAATGACGATGACTGGGGTGCTGTTCCAGCTTTCCTACGTCGTTCAAAGTTGAAATAGATTTTAACTTAAGCTAAATAAAAACAGTCGTAGGCCTTTGACCTACGACTGTTTTTGGTTTAATCCGTGTTTTTATCATTTAATAAACTAAAAAACACAGAACAGAATTAAATAACACTCCTCCATCCCGATTCAATATGGTAATCACCTTCATTTAATGATTTATGAATTTCTAATTCAAAAAATGGTACTCCCATACCAACAGAAAGTGGAAAAAAGTGGCGAGTAAGATTTGTTCCATAAGGCAAATTTGACCTAGAATAACCATCATGTGGAGTACTAACATATCCTCTATCTCTATACCCTCTATTCTCAAGCCAAAATTTAACTTCATCTTTAGTCTTACCTTTCAATTGATCCTCTAAACAGGAAACATATTGTGAATCTGTAATTACTCTAGAACACTCATCTGGGCCGGCCGGAATGAACTACCCCGATGCAGAGCATACGGGGTATCGGCGTTGGATTAGGTGGTAAATAAGGTAGTTTGTACTGGTGCGGAATGTAGTTGTTGATAGTTTGGTATACCTTGGTTTTTAACGTAGTTAATAATAATAGACATGTTAGCGTTAC
>JZEL01000006.1 GCA_001567365.1 Parcubacteria bacterium OLB19
GGGTCGTTTGCTAGCAAACGACCCGCTTATAATATTTGTGCCCCTTTTAAACACCACCTGTACCATCCTCACCTTCTCCACCATCAACACCTTCCACACTAGTTTCAACCTGATTCTCAGGATAAGGAACTTCAGTTGACTGATCAGTTCTCATCTCCTCTGTACTAGTGCTTGTTGTAACCTCTTCTGACAAATCAATACTTTCAACGCTACTAGTAGCTACAGGAGTAACGGGAAGGGTGTCTGAATTTTGTTTTTTTAACTCAAGCAACAAATTGTTGTACGTCACCTCTCGATTAGAAAAATCACTTACCACCTCTTTTACCATGCTGGCTCGATAAACTACTGGCGCCTCACTCTCCTTATCTTGTACACTAACATTACTGTAGGTTATATAGGAAGTTACACTCCACCAAGCGCCGAGCACACAAATTAAAATTCCAATTGTTATACCCAAAAACCATTCCCGCTCAGGATGCATAATACTGTTATCAATCAACTGTTTTCTTTTTGGATTAAGCACATGCCTAACCATTTTTTGTACTAATTTATTTTCAATCATGATGGTTTAACACTTACTATAAGAGTCATCTTTCCTTCCCATACACCTGAAGATAATTCTTTCAAAACTAAAGACTCTATATATGAGTGATATGGAATATTTTCCATCAATTTAGTGAATTTCATTACATCAGTTTTGTCACCACTGTACACAAAAGACATTTTTATCGCCTGCACCTTTTTATCTTTATCAACCACACTATCTAGCGCTTCAGTCTTAAAAACCAAACCAAAAGATGGTGCCATAGATTCAACTTCGTTTAAGAAATTGATAGCATTATTATTTTCATCTTTGAAAAACTTATTGGCAATATTTACTCTCTCGACTTCGGTTTCTTGAACAGTTCTTTTTATATTTAAATAAGTGTTTTCTTTACTATTGTTTTCAGCTAAGATAGCAACTTGTTCCTCGAGCAAAACCCCCTTTCTATCTATCTCATAAAATAAGTACACACAAACACCTATCGACAGAGTTAAGACAATGATTGAGATTATTAAATTGTTAATGGTTTTTTTACTCATGGTTTTTTCTCGACATCATTTAAGGTTACTGAAATAGAAAAATTTATGTCTTTATCTTTAGCTAAATTAGCTATTGGTAAATACACATCTTTAACTTCTGGCAAAGTCATCATCGCATCACGAAAATCTGCTAACGCTTTTCTATCCTCAGCCTTACCAATCAATTGTACAGAACTCAACTTCATACCAGTACGTTTGAAATCAAAATTAGTTATAGAAATAGCATCACCTTGTAAAGCGCTGAAATCATCAATTAAATCAGAAAAGGGCTTCATTTGTCTTAGCTCGATCAACATCTGAGCTTGAACATTTGCTTCCGCCAGAGTTGAAGCGGAAAGATCATATTCTGCTACTTTTGCCACGGCTTCCTTGGCTGATGTTTCATAAACCTCAACCTGAGATGTAACCAAAACATAAACCGGTAAAAATAATAAAGACACCACCAACAAAACCACACCGGAAATCAACATCCAAACTGAAATCACCCGAACCCAATATTCAGTAATTATTTTCTTTTTCGCTGTTGGTGGAATCAGATTTATCATAACTAAACAGTATTCTTAATTGCCAAACCAATAGCAGTGGCGTACCCGTAGGAATACCGCTTCTCAATTGGCGGAACAACCACTCTAGTATTGAAAGCATTCTCCCAAACATTACTTCTTACACAAGGTACACCTAAAACTTCAGTTAAATACTCTGGCAAACCGCGCAAATTAACACTACCGCCACCAACGATAATTTTTTTAATACGCCGAGAAGAACGACTACCATCTCTGGTGTGCCAATACTGCATGCGCATAGCCAACTCATCCTTTATGATTGATATCGTAGAAATTAGAGTATCATAAATCCTATCGTTATTAGCATCTCCAACTAAACCATAAGTGTTTTTAATGTTAGTTAATTCATCTTCAGGAGTATCCTCACCCAACACACGCCTCAAAGACTGTGACAACTGACCACCTCCAATATCAATAGTCGAGGTGTAGAGAAGAGCGCCCTGCTTTACAATTCCAACCCCAGTTCTGGTTTTTCCAAAATCAACCAACATAACAACATCTTCGCAACTAGCCGGAATCACTGCCCTAGCCATAGCCTGAGCCTCAACCTCAAAAGACAACGGGGTTAAACCTGCCTCCCTGCAAACATCGTAATACTTTAAAATAGTTTCCTTTTGATAAGCCACTACAGCAATTCTGGTTACAGAATCATTTTCTGTACTAGGTAATATTTCATAATCAAAAATCGCATCCCGAGCGGAAATTGGTACATTCTCTTCCAATCTAAATTCAAGCAAACTATGAATTTCCTTGGCTGGCACATTCTTTTTAATTTCAGTTTCAAAAATATAAGCTCTCTCCTCTGGTAGAGAAACTCTAATAAATTCGGCTTCAGTTTGAAATTTAAATTCTTTCAGCGTAGCTGTGAGGGCTTTAGGATCTAATATTTCACCCCGTTCCAAAACATTTTTTTGGAATTTCTATATCTCCCCATTTATCTAGAACTTTGGTTTTGCCTGGTCTAAGAGTAGGTTTGAAAGCGACATATTTCATCGAAGTGTCAGAAATATCCACTCCAATACTAGGCATGGAAATAAAACTTGGTGGTGGCAAAATTTTGGTAAGCACAGAAAAGGCGCTCATACCCATATAGTATACGCTGTCGGTTCAGCAATTATCACCGACAACTCACATAATAAAAACAATATAAATAATCGATGCCAAAACAGCAACAACGGTCACCAAAACGATATTACTCTTTGCAATACGCAAAGCCTCTTCACCATATCGATAAGTCAAGTATCCTGCGATTCCGTAACGAATAAAACGTCCGATAAAAGCTCCGATCAAAAACAGAACAAGGCTACTCTTTATTGCTCCAGCTACCAAAGCAGTAGTAGTAAATGGGATCGGTGTCAACGCTCCTAAAAAGCCTAAAACAAATGAGCTATCACGAAAATGCTCCATTATGTCATAGAATTCAGCAATAGCTTCTTCGGTCATAAACTTAAAAGCCAAATCAATAAAGAACGAAGCGGTAATATAAGCACCGAAACCACCAATAACTGAAGTGATAGTAGTCACCATTACCGCTGCAATCACTCGCTTACGATGCAAAAGAATGTAGGCCACCATGAATGGGTCGGTAACAATAGGCACCATAAGCATGGATTCCACAAAAGACAAAAGCCCCAAAAACCATAGACCGTATTTAGAACCAAGAAGGCCACGAGACTCCTTGGTTACACTTTCCATCTCATTATTTAATTTTTCATTTAGCAAAAAATCTGACATGAAAAATTAAATAATTACTTAGCTTTTGCTCCTGACGTAATTGGCACTTGTGGTACTAAAAGACTAAAACTATCTTCGGTACTAACAGCCAAAATCATACCGTCACTAATAAGACCCTTTATTTTTCTGGGCTCAAGATTAGTTATAAACGGACACTGAAGACCAACCAAACTTTCAATATCAGTAAAATGAGTCCGAATTCCAGACACAATTTGTCTTAACTCTTCTTCACCAAAATCCACCATCAACTTAAGCAGACGATCTGCTTCTGGCACCACTTCAACTGATTTAATCGTTCCGATTTTTATCTCTACTTTTGCAAAATCATCGTAGCTAATTCTTTCCATATTAATTAATTATTTTTGTGACGAGTAATAAAATTTTCTAAAATCAAAGTGGCAGCGGCGGCATCAGTCATAGCGTTTCGTCCCTGAATCCTAAGCGCCGCCTGTGTAGTGTATTGTTCCGGTTCAAGGTGAATCGGTAAACCAGTTTCAAGAGTGAGGTCAGTAACAAATTCTTCCACTCTTTTATGTATTTCGTTTGGTTTTCCGGCTTTATCTAATGAGTGACCAATAACAATCTCACCCACCCCCTTTTCATTTATCAGTGCCACCACTCTTTTAAGCAGAGTAAAATCATTTTCATAAACTCCATGAGGAAAAGCCATCATACCTTTTTCATCAGTCAAAGATAGTCCGACCCGCTTCTTACCAAAATCAATTCCTAAAATTCGCATAAAAGTAGCATAGCACACCACAATAATTTTTAAACACAACGTACTCGCTTTTAAATTGAAACTAAGCGGAATGATTTTTTAAAAACTTTACCAGAATTCTCTTTGTGACCTCAGTGGTCACAAGATAGATAATAGCTAGGAAAATAATGATGGAAAGATGTGTCATAGTTGGTGGTGTAAAGCCGAAAAACTCAGCCGTAAACGGTATAGAAGGTAGAGCCAAAGCCATAATAAAAGCAAAGGCAGATAAAGCGATAATTGGCTTAGCCGGCCAACCAGCTTTTTCCAAAGGCAACATTGACCGAATGGAGAAGAGCAAAAGAATTTCAGTAATAACACTAGCGATAAACCAGTTGGTTTGTAAAATTTCTGGTGACATTTTATAGAACAACGCAAACCACATAAAATCAAAAATAGTACTAACCAAACCGAGAGTGATAAAAATAATGTACAAAGATTTAAAATCATAGTTTTGCGGTTTTTTAATCTCAAGCTTACTCACCTTATCAAAAGCAATAGCCATCATTGGAAAATCTGAAAGCAGATTCAAAAGCAAAATTTGCTTTGGCAACATTGGTAAAAAAGTGATAAACAAAGAACCCATCGCCACCGCATAAAAGTTACCGAAGTTAGCAACTAGAGTGGTTCTAATATACTTTAGAGTATTAGCATGTGTCTCGCGACCCATTTTGATACCTTCGATAATCACCCTCAAGTCCGGCTTCAACAAAATAATATCCGCCGTCTCACGTGCCACATCAGAAGCTGACTGAACCACCATCGATACATGAGCTGATTTTAGAGCTGGTGCATCATTTATACCCTCCCCCAAAAAACCGACTGTATATTTCTCTTTCAACAATTCAAGTAAGGACATTTTTTGTTCCGGAGTTGCTCGAGCAAAAACCCTAATCTGACCAATCCGTTTATGTTGTTCTATTGGTGGTAGAGCAAAAAACTCACCAGCCTCCATCACTTCACCCTCCTCTTTAAAAAGTCCTACCTCACGTCCAACTGCTTTAGACACTCGAAGTGAATCACCAGTAATAATGGTAATGGCCACATTCATTTCTTGTGCTGATTTAATTACACTGGCAGTAGTAGGTTTGAGATTGTCGGCAAAAGATACAAATCCACCAAACCTAACCCCACTACCATCATCATAACTCACCCCCAATACTCGTCGTCCCTGATCTTCTTCATCTCTAAGCCAAGAAGCTACCGTCTCACGAGAAACCAAACCTTGTGCAAAAAAATATTCAGGACTACCACGTCGAATATGCAGAGTTAAACCATCTGTGCGACGTACCACTACCCCGTTACTACGAAGTTCAGGATCAAAAGACTCTTCTTCTAAAATACTGTAGGTATCAACTTCATTTCTTTGATCAAAAGTAAGAGCTTGATCAGAAGCTAAATCAAATGGTTCTGGGTGGCGTTCATTTAGATCATGAGAAGCCAAGCGTGACAGCACCAACGGATGAAAAGCTGAATCATTAATCAAATAATCATTTTTGTAAGTAAGACGATTCTCGGTAATAGTACCTGTCTTATCGGTACACAACAGCTCAATTGAACCAAGGTCTTGCACCGATGACAATCTCTTCACAATCACTTGTTTTTTCGCTAGACGCAAGGCTCCGCGTGATAAGGAAAAAGTAATAACTAACGGTAAAGCCTCCGGTATAACCGAGACAGCGAGAGCAATAGCAAAAATTAACAGATGTGGGATGTCAGCTTCTCCACCTTCAATAAAAACATTAGCCAGTACCACAAACAACAAAGTAATGAGTGTCGTACGAATAATAAAAGTACTGATTCTATCAATCCCTTTGTTAAGCTGACTCTCATTGTTGGCACCGGTAGCTAAATTAGAAATTTTTGCTAAACGGGTATTAGCTCCAATTGCCGTCACCTCAGCATAAGCCATACCACTGACAATATTCACACCTTGATACAAAATATTTTCTTCGGTCGCCAGACCTTCGGTATCGGCTTTTTTTATTACCGAAACACTTTCACCGGTAAAGGTGGTTTCGTTCACCATTAAGCCGTGTGTAAACTTAACCACAGCATCAGCCGGTACAATATCTCCTGATTCTAAAACTAAAATATCCCCCGGTACCAATTCGGTAGTAACCAACTCGACCTCCTTCCCATCTCTCATTACTGTGATTGTGTGTACTAAATAGGATTTAAGAGTATCCGCCGCAGAATTGGATTTATACTCCTGATACAGACTAAGAGCCACACTCAATATTACAAACAAGAGCATAAAACCAGCGTCGACCGGTTCTCCCAAAAGCCAAGTCACCAAAGCCGCAACTAGCAACAAAACGTTGAAGAACCCCTTAAACTGACGAATCACCAAAAATAGAAAACGATATTTTGGTGTCGGTAAAGCATTGGTACCGTGTACTTTCTGCAAAGCTTCCGCTTCCCTGCTAGTAAGACCTGAAAACATTAAATATATTGTATCATCACCTAAATCAGGAAAATTATTTTTCATGTGAAGGAAGTATTATTTAACAACAATACTGAAAAGCGGGAGCACAAATGAAAAGAGGCAAACACAACGTGTTTGCCTCTTTTCATTTGTGCCCCGTCTCGGTATCGGAATATTACCCAGCAAGTATCACACGGGTTTCTTGATGATTAGAACTAGTCTTTCCCGACCCCTCTCGGTAGGGGCTTATTTCAACAAAATATTACAAATCTGACACCCATACGATACAATGGTGTCTATGTTCACCAAGGCTATTGATTTTTTAGGAAAAACCGTATCGGTTCACATAGACCGACCACTTCATACCAAACATCCCAAGCATGGCTGGGTATATGAGCTAAACTATGGCTTTGTCCCTCACACCAAATCTCCGGACAGAGAAGAACTTGATGTATATGTGATTGGTGTAAACAAACCTGTCGAAAAATTTGCGGGGGTCTGTGTCACGATCATTCATCGCACTAATGATGACGACAATAAACTGATCGTGGTTTCAGAAGATCAGAAGGAATATTATTGATAAAGAAATTTGTACCAAAACTCACTTTCAAGAACAATGGTTCGAGTCAGTAATAATAAGAGGTGAAAACTAATTATTTACCACAAATACTTTTTCTTCCTCCGATGGTTCTTCAAACATATCAATGGTTGTTTGCACCAAGTCTCTGCTCACCACTGACCGTTGATGATTACTATTATTTTCTTCCCATCTTTGCCAGATGGTACTGATTGGGGCATTTACATATACTACATACGTATCTGCACCGACAGAATTTGCAATGTTGCGTAGTTTGTCTCTGCTTTCTTTGGTTTGATTAGTTGAGTCATACAGGACATTGTTACCTGACATTAATAACTGCCTTGTACTTTCGTAGGATTCGGTAAAAATTTGTTGCCATCCTTCTTCGTTCGGTAACTTATCGGTATCCCAATCGAATCCTTTTGCATGAAAAATATCATCAATGGAAATATAGGAAATGCTGGTCTCTGACCGGAGCTGTTTTGCAATATGTGACTTACCAGCATAAGGAAGTCCGCACATGATAAAAAGTGTCTTGCGTGTTTGCAAAATTGCTTGGGTAAGATTATCTAAATTATTCATAACACTAGTATATAGTAAACAACCACCGGACTTAGGTCTGGTGGCTTTATAATAGCTGGCGATGCCAGCATCACTTAAAGAGGTTAAACAGTGATGGTTGCTCTAGTTGATTTTTGTCGTATTGGTGTCTAACGTAACGACGTATCAAATGTTCATCTAGTCCGATACTTGATACAAAGTAACCTCTAGCCCAAAGTGAACCTCGGCCGTAAAGCTTGTCGGTGTTTTTAACCTTTTTCTTCATCCAAGCAGAACTCTTGCCTTTTATTATTTGCATAACGTAGGAGATAGAATAACGAGATGAGGTTAAAAGAATAAGATGGATATGATCATCTTGAATATTTAACTCTATTACCTCCCATTGCTTCCATTTGCATATTTGGTTGATAACTCTTGATTATTTTAGGTTTATCTAATACCTTTCCTCGGTATTTTGGAGTCCAGA
>JZEL01000007.1 GCA_001567365.1 Parcubacteria bacterium OLB19
GTCATGATATATGTGTCATGGATAACAGTTATTGTTGCGTTGATGCTTTACACTATTCGTCTCGGACTTTCAAACAATGTACCAATTTTCTTATCTTTCATATTAGCTTTACCAGTTTTCGCTAGTTTTAATTCCCTAGAATCCTCGTTTTGGTTAGATGGTGTTATGCATATACACGGTTTTGGTGTGGCTACGGTTTCAGTTTTCTTGGTTTTAACAACTCTACTTTTTACTCAGTTGTTCTGTGTTGATTACAATCAGAAAGTAAAAAGAATTTTGGGACTGATGATTGTCTTTACAATTGGCTATATCTTCATCGTACTCGGTTCTGTGTATGATGCTACTCTACCCTATGAAATATCTGTGGTCGCTAAGTATATGAGTTACATGATCATACTTTATGGTTTGGTATCACTATTTGTGTTGCTACGAGTTAATACTGATTGGTTGGGTAAAGCATTACTGGTTCTTGTCTACCCCCTACTTTTATCAATGAGTTCATTTTCTTTTTCAGGTTGGCAAAAACATGAAGCTACCGAAGCCCTCGGTTTGTTTTTGGTTATTGTGATTTTGGTGCTTTTGGCTCTTGGTCTTCGTCGAAATTATCATGCTGAGAATATTGAATTAGAAACTAAAGTTCTTGGTTGGAGTAAAGTTTTGTTTATCACTGCTAGTTTATTTGCGGTCGGTTATTTATGGTCTTTATCCCATTCAGTTTTGCAAGGTGAAAAAGCCGTGACCCTAGCTCTCTTCCTTTACACTATAATCGGATTGTTTTTGTATCAGTACGGTCGTCAGATTGGAAAAAAAGATTTTCGTCACGCTGGTCAGATACTTCTAGCTTTTGTGATTTTGCGATTGCTTCTAGTGGATATTTGGGAAATGGAACTGGTTTGGCGTATTGTCACTTTTCTTGGAATCGGTATTTTGTTTATCGGTACTGCTTTGCTTGAAAAACCGAAAAAAACTGAAGAGTAGTTTAGGTGAAGATGATGAAAAAAGCGCGATGCCTTTGGCATCGCGCTTTTTTCATCATCTTCACCTCTATTGATAAAGTTCTAATATCGCCTCTACTCCAGCTTTATTCTTTACCCACTCAATATTCTCATGAGTACTCATCTCTACTGTTATAGCGGGAATATTAATGGAAGCCAGCCATCCTTCGGCATCACCTGTGACAGGATAAGCATCAAAGGCTGAAATAGCTTTATAGCCAGAAGCTTTTGCGTAAGTATCCATCAGTTTTAGAGTTTCAGGTAAAATTCCTTTTTCACACTCTGAAGCATAAACTGCATTAGCTTGGCTATGCCAAAAGATTACCGCCGTTGGATTTTTATTTTCAACAAGTTTCTTTAAAGCTTGTGCTTCCGGTTCTGAAAAAGCTGAAGCACCAGCACTCACCTTTTGATTGCGCCAAGTACTATTTGGTTGCCACTTACAAGCAAAATTGCGATTGAGATCTACACCATTAGCATTGAATCTACCTTCCCCATTTTTGGTATCTGTTCTAACGTCTGCTGGAGTGAATCGACCTTCCTTTCCTGTTACTCTAAAAACCCCGTCTGGGTTTAGTGCTGGAATAATTTCTACTTTAATACCTTCAGGAATTTTTAGATTTCCAGATTCGATTTCATCAATGAAGGCGTAGGCTAAAAGTACACTGTTCCACTCATAACCACCGTGTACACCACCGACAAAAAGTAGAGTGGTACCACCTTGTCCATAGGTATAGTTTTCAATTGGTCGTTTTTCAACTGAGGTACCGATAATTTGCGGATTGATTGTTTTTGGTATTTCCTGCGTTTCGACAGTGGTAGGTTTTATTTCCTCAACTATTACTTGATCAGCTTTTTGAGTTAATAGATGTAAGGTGATTACCAAAGCTGTGGTCAAAATTATGACCACAGCTAGTAGTAAAGAAATTTTCTTTTTCTTTGTCATTATTCAGTATAGTGCTTAAGGATGGCTTCAATTCCAGCTTGGTTTTTATTCCATTCAGTTTGGTCGTGTGTGGTTAGAAGTACACTAATGGCTGGAATATTTTGACTAGCAAACCAATTAACCATATCGCCAGTTAAGGCATAATGATCAAAATTTTTCTCTGATTTATAGCCAGAAGCCTTAGCGTAAAGATCTGTTAGTGTTTGAGTTTCAGGCAAGATCCCCTTCTGGCAATCTGAAGTGTAAACAGAACCTTCAGCACTGTACCAAGTAACTATTGCTAAAGGTTTATTTTTAGTAACATAGTTTTTAATTGCTTGTGCTTCCGGTTCAGAAAAAGCTTCTTTACCACCACTAACTTCTTTGTCTTGCCACATGCCGGTCGCTTGCCATTCACAAGCAAAATTGCGATTGAGATCTACACCATTAGCATTGAATCTACCCTCGGTTTGTACTGTGCTAGATTGATTGACTTGTGAAGCGGTAAATTTTTCGGTAGTACCAGTTACTTTTTTCAATCCGTCCGGATTTAAGATTGGAATAACTGTCACCTTCACATCTTTTGGTATGATCGAGTTATTCTTTTTGAACCAATCAATGGCTTCAAATCCAACTAGAGCCGTGTTCCATGAGTAGCCACCGTGAATACCACCTATAAATAATAATTCTTTAGTACCGTTACCAAAATGAAAGGCCTTTATTTCATTTCCTTGTATAGATTTACCGATGACGCTTTCTGATTTATTGTTGACCGACTCTGTTTTTGTGGTGGTAGCGATCTCTTCCTTTTTCACTTCTGCTTGTTCAGTACTGGTAGCTATTTCTACACCTGTTTCCTCTTTTGTGTATGTCTGTTGTTCTTGATTAATAAAATAATAAACTGCTGCGCTGACTAATAAAAAGGCTAATAAGATAATTAAAAAATATTTCATACATATATATTGTATGCCAGTTAGCGACGGTTGGCTATTAGTTCTAAAAATTATAAAACCGTTATTTATTCGAAATAAATAACGGTTTGTTTTTTGTAACTCTATCTATTTTAGATAAAATCATTTTTAGTTAAATTGATTGTGTCACCTGTATTTATTTCCCCACTAATAATTTTTTGGGCAATTTTTTCCTCTACTCTAGCTTGTAGTACTCTCTGCATTGGTCTGGCACCAAATTTTGGATCATAACCCTCTTTAACCATCAGATCGATAAGGTCTTGGTTTATTATTAGTTCATATCCTTTTTCCTTTATCCTTTTATACAAATCACTAAGCATAAGATTAGCTATTTGACCTTGTTCTTCAATAGTCAGTGGATCAAAAATAATTATGTTATCAAAGCGGTTTAAAAGTTCCGGTCGATAGATACCTTCTTTAATGATGTGATCAACAATAGCTTGATCAAGGGTCGACATTTCCTTTCGTTGATTGATGGTGCGGATAATCAATTCACTTCCAGCATTTGAAGTAGCGATTATGATGCAATTTCTAGCGTTTACCTTTTCACCACGACCGTCAGTAAATATACCCTCATCAAGAATTTGTAAAAATAAATCATGTATCGTTCGGCTACCTTTTTCAAATTCATCCAAAAGTAAAACTGAATATGGATGTTCTCTTAACATGTCTGATAATATACCCGACTCTTCTTTTTGGCCGATCAATCTGTTTAAAGCATCTTTTCCGCTAAATTCAGACATATCAAGGCGATGCATGTTGCCTTCGTTACCAAAGAAAATGTAGGCCAAAGCTTTGGCTGTTTCTGTTTTACCAACTCCGGTTGGTCCAAGGAATAGGAATGAGCCAATTGGTTTGTCACTAGTCTGTATTCCTGCTCTAGCGCGACGCATGGTACCAGCTATTGCATCTAGAGCTTTTTGTTGACCAATAACTCTCTCATGTAGACGATTTTCTAATTGTAATAATAATTCCTTTTCATCTTTTTTAATCGGTCCAGTTGGAATACCAGTTTTGACACTTACTGCTTCGTAAACAAAATTTTGATCTACCACCTTAACCTTGTTTTGTTTGGCTCTGGTTGATATATCACTTAGGAGTTCTATGGCTTTGTCTGGCATCACACCTTCTATGATATACCGATTGGCACATTCAGTAATAGCTTTGATAGCGCTAAAGGTAAAAAATAATGAATACTTATTTTCAAATCGTAAAGCTACATCTTGTAAAACTTTTACTGTGCTTTGTAGATTTGGTTCATCAATTAAAACTTCTGCAAAACGACGAGTGAAAGCCATAAGTGGTTCTAGAGTATTGTGGTAAGCGCTTGGCGTGTCGGTGGCAATTATATGCATAGCTGATGTAGCCAAATAAGGGTCGAGTAAATCAGGAATAAATACGCCCATTGCTTCTGCTTCTTTTATAAAGATACTTAGATTTTCAATGACAATAATTACATTTCCAGCTTCAATTGCCTCATTTAATAGCGAGATTAGGGTTATTTCTAGTGACTGTTTGTCTTTATGGGTGGCAAACAGAAGATTGGTGTCAAGTAAAATCATTTGTTGATTTTCTACAACACTAAGCGATTTGCCAGCTTTCATTCTGCGGTTGATTTCCATTATTAAATCAACAGTACCTACTCCTATTTCACCAATCACTAATACATTTGAAGCTTTAGCGCGGGCTAAGGCAATCTCAATTTCTTTAATTTTATCCTCTTTAAAAGCGTGATTGTTTTGAGTTAAAGTTGAAAATACCGCACTGGTATTTATCTCCCGAGAAAATTTTTGTAGTAGAAAAGTTGTACCATAAGCCCAATTGCGACCAATACCTTGAATCTTAGCTAAATTATCTTTACTCCACCAACGTTCCCTTTTCTTATTTTGGAAATGAGTATGCATTACCCATTCAAGGGCACCAATAAAAATCTCTTCAGTAACCCCTTGTTCCTTAAGCATAAGACTAAAGGCTTTGTCTTGTTTTAAAATTAGTCGTCCAAGTGAAATAACTGTAAACATGGATTCAGTTGGCAGACTGATTAAATCAGTGACCAAACGAACACGGTCGCTCACGAGGAAGTTGCTAAGTTTTTCTGTGTTTATCCCTGCTCTTAATAAAATTAAGGTCCCGAAGTGTGAGTTACAGAAAGATCCGGTTATATCTTTTTCATTTATAAGTAGCATTTGTGCCACTTCATAAGTGATACCGGAAGTTTTTTTCTCACTAATACCAATAATTGAGTTTAATCCAAAAAAATAATAATTATTAAAATAGCTATATATAAGAACTTGCTCTACCCATAGTCCAGCAAAGATTAGGCTGGCACCAAAGAGTTGGGGGTAAAAATTAGAATCAATGATAAGTAAACTAGTCCCTGTTAGGCCAGTTATTGTAGCTAAGGTAAAAAAAGTCAGACGCAATCGGTGTAGTGAAGTTGGTGACAAAACTTGTGTGAGCGCTAGCACCGGTTTGTATTTTTTTATATCGTCGTGAATAGTATACATATATATGTATGAAGTTAAGCAAACATTAAGGCTATTCCATAGAATAAGGCGGTGAGCATAAACGCTGGCGCAAAAATCCAAAATACATAAATAGACAAAAAGACTAGTACTAGAATGATTAGAGTTAATAAACCTAAAAACAAAATAATACTTCTCATTATCATTCCCACTAATCTTGAGAGAATACCAACAATTACGTAGGAAGCTAATTCTTCAAAATTAAAACCTTTATGCAGACTTTCAGTCATTCTTCGCCATGGCGCAAAAAAGGATCTGGTGAGTTGTGGTATGGAGAAGAAGTTGGTGATGAACCAGAGAAAGTTAGTAAAGACGTGAAAAATTTCAAAAAAGGCTTTGGTGTAATGCCAAACAAAATAATCGTGCAAAAATGAGACGAACATTACTATAATTATACAGTGAGAAGGACTGATTTTATCTGACTTAATAAACAGAAAAGTCGCCCGAATGGGCGACTTTTCTGTTTATGGTTTGAACACTAAGCGCGACGTACGTTGGCAGCAGCTGGGCCTTTTGGACCTTGCTCAACATCGAAGGTTACTTTCTCACCTTCTTGTAGGTCGTCGAAAGCAACTTCTACAAGTGATTGTGCGTGGAAGAAAACATCCTTTCCTCCATCGTCTGGCTTGATAAAACCGTAACCGTTATCGCGTTTGCGAACAATTGTTCCTGTCATTGAATTTTTATTTATATTTTATTAACCACAAAACATCACTTCACCTGATCATTTGCACCTTCCTCAGAGGAGCTGGTTTCGCTATGACTATTAAATCATAATTACATATAAACACAAGCCTGCAGGCATTGTGGGGTAAAAAAGATGAAAGGGATGGGCGCGAAGCGCCCATCCCTTTCATCTTTTAAACAACAACTACAAACTGATCTTACTAGCTAATTTACCAGTAATCGGAACCTCCACCTCCTTCATTTTAAGAGCGTTAAGAATACCGATGATAGAGAGTATGAGTAATCCAAAGTTTATTAGGCCTGTAATCGGGGCTAGAATCCCTAGAGTTATCATAAGGATGAATAAGGAAGCTATCCAGATACCAAACAATACCAAACCTTGCTTTACGTGAAACATAACAAATTGGTTTTCGCGCTTTGTTAGTAATGGTACTAAGACCAATGGTCCAAGGTATGATATTGACGCCATAATGGTGGTTTCGTCAAAAATATAATCACTTTCCTTTTTAAATTGTTCGGTGGTTTGTGGTGTAGGAGTGACGGTATTTTGATTTTGCTCATTATTTTGGTTGTTTTCCATATTTGTGGTTTTATTTAGTAATTAATTACTCTCTAATATTGTAGACATATATATAGCATATGCAAGGACTGATTAGTGTAATCAAATAACCCATAGTCGATTTTAGAGTATACTATTCTAGTATGAAGATTTTTTCTTGGAACGTAAATGGTATTAGAGCTGTTTACAAAAAAGGCGCATTACAAAACTTTATTAGTGAATATCAGCCCGATATCCTTTGTCTTCAGGAGACTAAGGCCGAAAAAGGTCAAGTGGAGGTTGATTTAGAAGGTTATGAGGAGTATTGGTGTTCAGCCGAGCGTAAGGGTTATTCTGGTACAGCAATTTTTACCAAAGAAAGCCCACTTGAAATTTATTGTGGTTTCCCTAATCATTTGCAAGACAAATTTGCCTTAGAGGATGGCTACGGTGATACTTTGAAAGAAGGGCGAGTGATCGTTCTTGAATTTGAAGCTTTTTTTCTTTGTTCAGTCTATACACCTAATGCAAAAGATGATCTGTCTCGCCTTCCTGTTAGAGGGGTGTGGGATCAGGCTTTTCTAACCTATATGTGCGATTTAAGAAAGCAAAAACCAGTTATTTTCGGAGGTGATTTGAATGTTGCACATACCGAAATTGACCTGGCCAGACCAAAGGAAAATAGAGGCAAGAAAGGATTTACAGATGAGGAGCGCTCTGGTTTTAATAATTTAATTGAAGCTGGTTTTGTCGACACTTTACGTTTATTTGAAAAGGGGTCGGGCTTTTATACCTGGTGGTCGCATTTTGGCAATGCCAGAGCTAGAAATGTTGGTTGGCGTATTGATTACTTTATGGTGAGTGAAGATCTGGTTTCGCTTGTCAAATACGCACGTGTGCATCCTGAGGTTTTAGGATCAGATCACTGCCCGGTTTCAATTGAACTCATGTTGTAAATAGCCTTGTAAATTAAGTACTAATTGGCGATGTCCTTTATAAAGAACATCGCCAATTAGTTTTCCACAGTTATACACAACTATGTCCTTTACACTCTTTTATAAAGGACATAGTATATATGCAGGCCCAGAGAGGGCGAGCAGGAATCTCCAGAGTTCTCCGCTGAATTACTTCAGATGAGAACCCTGGGGATACCCCTTAAAGAGTTCATTCGAAAACAATTGAGTATTACCTCCAAAAACTCAAAAAAATAACGTTCATAACAATCCCACCAGAGAAACCTCCTTACACTTATTTCTGAAGAAACCGTGAGTTCTTCAAAATTACGTGCAAGCGAAATTGATTTCTCACACAACGTAGAGCTTTGGTCTAGGTTAGCTAAAACATTTATATAGCGCCAATTTGGGTACAATACCCACCAATAATAAAGCTCAAATTTAATCAAAGGCCTGAGGGCATCGGTAGCGAAATACTTTCGCTCACGATTCCCCCAGGCCTTTTTTTCTTTGTCTATTTTAAATCTTAACTTTGTGATCCTTTTGATCTATAATTATCTTCCAATTTTAAATTAGGAGTCTGAAGTGTCTAAAAATATACCGGAATTATCGTAACTGTTTGTTTTACTGTTGGTATATTCCTTGGGGTGGTAATCCTTTATTATTGGTAACCGCTCATAACAATCCATGTTCTTTTAGTAATAGGCACCTTTTTTCATAAAAGGGTGCCTATATTATTTTAAGCAGTGTATACTGGTATCTAATGGAAAACTTAAAATTCAAAGAATACCCTTCTCCAAACGACGGTGAATTGACCGGTAGAGAAAGAGTACCTGTTACCGAAGCGGTTGCTATACAGATGAAATTGATTGAGGATATGACTCCACCTGAACTTACTCAGTATATTG
>JZEL01000008.1 GCA_001567365.1 Parcubacteria bacterium OLB19
GGAAAATTACACTTTGAGTGTAATTTTCCAACCGTGAGTCTTGGGCGGGAATCGAACCCGCGCATGGAGGTTTTGCAGACCCCAGCGTTTCCACTTCGCCACCAAGACTTAAATTTGTACACAATACTTTAGCATTATTGTGTACTTAAGACAAAATTATTTATTGTTCTCAATCTCTCTAGCGATTTCGTCAATATTCTGGCGATGTCTTTCTCCGTAATCTACACTAAACTCCAAAAAAGGTATTATTTTCAAGTTACTTTTCTTTTTTACGTAAGCACGAAGTTCACTACCTGTACGCTTTAAGAAAATTATAGCGTCATTTTCTCGACCTTCGGGGATGGTAGTAAAAAAACACTGTCATACGCCGATAGTCGGGTGACGAGGTTACTCGAGTGACAGTAATGAGAGGGTCGGTATTAGCTTCTTGTTGAATAAAAGCAGCTACTAGCTCGCGAATTAGAGATTCAACTCTTTGGTGACGGTCGTACATAAAATTAGGTAATTACAATATCGTATGGTTCTAAATAATCGCCTGGGGCAATGTCGGTTCTGGTTTCAAGTTGCATACCAAATTCACCTTCATCAATTTTTTTGCACATCGGATTTTTGTTGCTGTAGGTTTCTGATTGTACCTTTACCAATTTCGATATCACGACGAGTGATTTTAACTTTCTGATTCATCTTGATATGACCTTCTTCTACTCTAGCTCCGATGACGTGGGTATTTTTTTGAGTACTAAAGTGCTTAAGAATCTTCACTTTGCCTGTGAAAATCATTTCTTCCATTTTTGGAGTACGGTTTTTAAGAGCGGTATTGAGCCAGTCAGATAATTCATAAATGATGTCGAAAGTATTTATTTCTACACCCATACGCTCAGCTAGATCAGCGGCCTGTCTTTCTACTTTAACAGTAAAACCTACGATGATGGCATCTTTGGTAGCGCTAACATTTTGTACATCACTGGCAGTGATGTCACCAACCCCTGTATCAATAATGCGAACATTGATGCGTTCAGAAGAGAATTTGCTTAGTTCGTGTTCAATAGCTTCAATTGCGCCAAGTGCCCCCGCTTTAATGAGAATAGGTACTGTTGGTAGAGAAGATTTTACCTGTGTCACTACAGCTGGCTTGATGATTTGGGCAACTGCAGTTTCGGCTTCTTTCTTGCTTTTGACAGTGTAAAAAGCAGATCCAGCTGGGGGAATGCCACTAAAACCAACAATGCCAACGGGAGTAGAAAGAGAAGCTTCTTTTATGGTTCTACCTAAATAATCTTCCATAATACGTACTGGTGCAAAACAATTTCCAGCTACTACGAACATACCACTTTTTAGAGTTCCATTCTTTATAAGGAGGGTGGCGGTATTGCCTCGCTTAGAGTCAACTTTGCCTTCAAGTACTTGTCCTGTGGCAGGTATACTAGTGTCACCATTTAGTTCAATCAAATCAGTGGCTAAAATTACTAAGTCCAAAAGATCGTTCACACCCTCACCGGTTTTGGCGGAAATACCTACCCAAGGAATATCGCCACCCATACCTTCAATATAGATTTCATTCTCAATCAAGCTGGCCTGAGTACGAGGAATATCGGCGCTCGGCTTGTCAATTTTATTGATAGCTACAATATAAGGGATGTTGGCCTGCTTGATTGATTCTAAAGCTTCTAGTGTTTGTGGTTTTACTCCATCTTCAGCAGATACTACCAAAATCGCCACATCAGCTACATCGGCACCACGTAGGCGCATTTTTTGGAAAGCTTCGTGTCCGGGCGTGTCGAGGAAAGTAATGGACTCATCGGCACCGTCTTTGGTTTTGTGGTTTACGACGTAGGCAGACAGGTGTTGGGTGATGCCACCAGCTTCTTTTGCGACATTATTGCTGTTGCGAATGTAATCCAAGAGTGTGGATTTACCGTGGTCGATATGACCCATTACTACCACAATAGGTGGACGTTTGGTTATTTGGCTGGTTGTGACTTTGGCTTTTTTCATAATAAAATACAGTAAAAACGCCCATTTCGGCGTACTAATAAATATAAGTAGGTGGAGTATAGCAGAGATTTACATAATTTTCACCTTATGTCATGATTTGACCATGAATAACGATAAGTCTGAGGTTAAGAGAGTTCATCTAGATAACGCCGCAGCGACTCCTCTAAAATCTGAGGTGTTTTCGGTCATGTCACCATTTTTGACTGAGGAATTTGGAAATCCGAGCTCGATACATAAAGAAGGCGTGCGCGCCAGACGGGCAGTAGACGAAGCCAGGAGCTCTGTGGCGCGCACGCTCGAAATTAAATCACCAGGTGTGATTTTTACCGGCAATGGTACTGAGAGTAATAATCTAGCAATTTTTGGATACGTTAAATACCTGCACAGAATAAAGAAAATAGCGTATCAAGACATGGAAGTGGTCACAACCAAAATTGAACACCCTTCAATTACAGGAGTGATGGAAGAATTGATTGATTTGGGTGTGTTTGTAAAATTTGTGGAGGTAGATGAGGAAGGAATAATCACAATTCCCGCACTTGAAGCAGTTTTGTCGGAGAAGACCGTGTTGGTGACGTTTGCTTACGCAAATAGTGAGGTCGGCACCGTGCAGCCAGTTTTACGATTAGTGAGAAGGATCAGAAAGTTTGAGGAAGTAAAAGGGAATGAAATAAAAGTACATTTAGATGCAGCTCAAGCCCCCCTATGGCTCCCTTGTGCTTTTAAGCAACTCGGTGTTGATATGATGACGCTTGATGCGGGTAAGTGTGGTGGACCAAAAGGAGTGGGAGTATTGGCTTTGCGTGGAGGGATAGAAATATTGCCAATAATGCAAGGTGGTGGACAGGAAGATGGTGTGCGCTCTGGTACAGAAAATGTGGCAGGGATAGTTGGTATGGCTAAGGCTCTAGAATTAGCGCAGGCAAACTACAAAGAGAAAGCAGAGTCTGTAGCCAAAATTAGAGACGAAGCGATTATTTATTTGCAAGAAAAAATATCGACAGTGATTGTAAATGGTGGTCAGGGAGAAGTGCGTCTGGCTAATAATATAAATTTTTCGATTCCCAATTTAGATACCGAATACGCAGTGATATATCTCGATACTCATGGAGTAGCGTGTAGTACTAAAAGTGCGTGTGCAGGCGCGGGTGGCGGGGAGAGTATAGTGGTAAAAACAATCACCGGTGACGCCACCCGCGCCCGCTCCACCATCCGTTTTTCTCTGGGCGAAAATACAAATATTGAGGATGTTAAATATGCGATTGATATTTTAGCTACGCATTGCGAAAAAATGCAGGGTTGATTCTTACACCTTTTTTAGTATAGTTAGCTTTAGGATAGAAAGTTGTAATTCTTTTAACTTTGTTGGGGAGATATAAATGAACCTTTTTAGAGAAAATACCCACTGTTTTAGATATATCGATTGCGTAATAAGAACTTCTGTATTGATAATCCTAATTTTTTTCATTACTTTGTTTGTATTAGGTCATGCTTTAGTTTTAATTACACCAAAAGCGAACGAACAAGAAATGTTTGATAAGAGTGATATTTATGTTGTTCATTCTATGCAAAAATATGAACACATTGATAGATCTTTGTATATCCTACAAGATTATAATAGAAAACTCTTCGGTGGCAATTGGTTTATATTGGAGACTGGTTCAGAAAAACTAAAAAAATTTGAATTTTACGTTATTGCTGGACAGTTAGTTCTTGTTGAAAATAATAAACTCAATCTCCTTTTGGCTGGGAGAGGAATAGATTAACTTACAAAGTTGTCTACTGGTTTAGTGGACAACTTTTGTTTTTATATATGATATAAAAAGTTGTTTCTTAAATGAAAATTTGTTAATGCATTTATTACCAAATTTTATGGATTTTAAATATGGGTTTATATTGAAGATTTATAGATGAGTCACTTAGTTTTAAAGGAAAAAGTAGTATGTATCACATTGAAAAACAAATTGAGCGGTTGTTGGTGGAGAAATATGGGGGCGCGGAAACCGAAGGTTTCCGCGCCGATATCGAACGTCTAAAAACTGGCGAACCCTATGAATATGTACTTGGTTACGCTGATTTTTTAGATACAAAAATTGATTTGTCTTATAAACCCATGATCCCGCGACCAGAAACCGCTTTTTGGGTAAAAAGTGCAATTGAGGAACTGAAAACTAAGAAAGGAAACTTAAGATTAACTGATACATTTTCTGGAGCGGGAAATGTTGGGGTAGCATTATTAAAACATTTACCAAATGCTACCGTTGATTTTTTTGAACTTGATCCTAATCTAAAAACACAAATTGAAGAAAATATTTTAATAAATGGTATTGATTTGGATCGAGCTAGAGTTGTTATCGCTTCCGATGTTCAGGGTCTGACGGGGAAGTACGATGCGATTTTTGCAGTACCACCTTATGTACCATACGAAGCTTTGCCAGATTTAGATCCAGAAATGATTAATTATGAGCCGCATCTAGCTTTTTTTGCATACGATGATGGTCACGAGTTTCATAAAATCCTTATCGAAAAAGCCTACGACCCACTAAACGAAGGTGGAACTTTGTATATGGAAGCCGATATGGATCATAATGAAGCAATTACTAAAATGGCTCAAGGAACAAAATGGTCAAAACTAGAATTTTGGTCTGACCCTTATGGTGCTACCCCAAATGTGGTATTGAGGAAGTAAATTTAAGTGTGGGGATAAATGCCGTTATGGTTTAGGTAATACTTTACCATTGACTTATGTATGGAATAAATCACTTTTATTTGAGCTTACCTGTTTTTGCCCTTTTATTAACGCCATTTTTGGTTGATGCGCATACTCGTTGGTTTGCTGAGGGAGAGATTGTGCCATTAACAACCAGTGAACCCACCAATCTTTATTTGTATATTTGTTTATTGGTAGCTTTGATGGTTTTAGGTGTTGGTATGTTAATGGAAAAGAAAGGAATGTTTCGTTTGTCCTTCTTTCAACCAAAATCAAACAATGCTTTCAGTCGAGCAGCGGCAACTTTTTCAATTATTGCTGGCACCTTCTTTATGATTGCCGGTACTCACGGTTATCTGTTTTCACCCAACATCACTTATGTAACCGAGATACCTACTTGGTTGGTAATGTTGCAATTTGCAATTGGTCTTATGTTTGTACTTGGAATATTTGCTCGTGTCGCAGCGCTTCTCTTGGCGAGTTTATGGTTTGTGGCTATTCCGTATGCTGGTGTAGAATCAATGATTGAGAATATTTGGGTGCTGTCTACCGCTTTCTTTATCGCTGTGGTTGGTAATGATTATTTTAGTTTAGTTTCGGTAAAATCTTTGAAATCGTACGCATACAAATTACATCCCTATGCTTTGCCGATATTGAGGATTGGTACAGGGACAATGCTTATAATCCTCGGCTTTACTGAAAAAATACTAAAACCGGAGCTAGGACTTAATTTTCTAGTTCAGCATGATTGGAATTTCTTATCTTCGCTTGGAGTTTCTAATTATCTTTTTGTTTTGATGGCTGGTTCAACAGAAGCGTTACTCGGTTTACTTTTAGCTCTTGGCATTATGACTAGGTTAACTACTTTAGTTACCGCCATAATATTTACCATACCATTATTCTTACTTGGTCCAATCGAGCTAACAGGCCACTTACCTCATTTTGCCGCGCTAATTATGATTTTGTTATTCGGAGCAGGATATCATTATCGAGTATTTGGGCGAGTAAATAGTTAATCAGTCATTGTTGTTGAGGTTTATTTGACCGGCGGTGTTTTTTATTGCAATATAGTAGGACGAGACATTTATCATAACTTCTGGATTGTTAGTCACACAGAACTTCTGTTTTATGGATTTTGTATCGTATAATCAAATTATATATGCCTAATTTTCAAAATTTTACATCTAAAGCCAAAGAAGCGATTCGAAAGGCGCACGAATTGGCTATTGAACGTGGGCAAAATCACGTGAGTCCGGTACATCTTTTGACAGCTTTGTCTATGCAGGATGAGAGTATGGTAATTTCGATTTTGGATCGATTGGATGTTGATGTAATTGCTTTTACTGATCTTTTGCTTGAAGCACTTGAGGTGGCAGATATGCAGACTACAATCTCGCCTTCATATCAACTTTACCTGACTCCTGATTTGGCCAAGGCTCTGGAATTTTCTGGAAAAATTGCCGAGCAAATGAGTGATTCGTATGTTGGGGTAGAGCATCTCTTTATTGCGATTTTAGAATACCCTGGACCAGCCATGGAGATTTTGCAACGAGCACGCATAGAAAAGGAAAAAGTGTTACGTATTATCAAAGAAGTACGTGAAAATAATGTAACTGACGCTCAAACACCAAAGAAGTTTCGAGCTTTAGCTAAGTACACCAGAAATCTAACTAAATTGGCACAAGAAAATAAACTTGATCCAGTGATTGGTCGTGATGTAGAAATTCAGCGTGTAATTCAAATTCTTTCCCGTCGTACCAAGAATAACCCTGTACTTATCGGTGAAGCTGGAGTAGGTAAGACTGCGATTGCTGAAGGTTTAGCACAACAAATTGTGCTCGGTTATGTACCGGAATCGGTTAAGGATAAGGAAATTTTATCACTTGATCTTGGTTTGTTGGTGGCTGGTACTAAGTTTCGTGGTGAATTCGAGGAACGCTTAAAAGCCGTGATGAAAGAAGTGGAGAGTTCCGCGGGCGGTATTATTCTCTTCATAGATGAATTACACACCATTGTCGGTGCTGGACAAGCTGAAGGATCGATGGATGCATCTAATATGTTAAAACCGGCTTTAGCGCGTGGGGAAATTCGTGTCATTGGCGCTACAACTCTTAAGGAATATCAAAAACATATAGAAAAGGACCCAGCTTTAACCCGTCGTTTTCAACCGGTGTTTGTAAACGAACCTTCGCCAGAGGACGCAGTGGCGATTTTGCGTGGATTGTCAGAAAAGTATGAGCTTTTCCATGGAGTGCGTATTACTGATGATGCAATTGTATCAGCGGTAGATTTATCTTCTCGTTATATTACTGATCGTTTCCTACCTGATAAGGCTGTGGACTTGATTGATGAAGCAGCTTCAGCTTTGCGAATTTCGCTTGAAAATAAGCCAGAGGAATTAGTCTTGGCAGACAGGCAAGTTCGTCGACTTGAAATTGAGAGGGAAGCCTTAAAAAAGGAGCTTGGCGTCTCAGAAATATCTGAAACTAAGAAAAAGATAAAAGATCGCATTAAGGATATTGAGCAAGAAATCGGTGAATTGAAAGAAACAACCTCAGCGCTTGAAACTAAATGGAACAATGAAAAAACTGCATTGGGTGAAATTAGTAAGTTGAAAAAGGAATTGGAGGAACTTAGAGTGGAGGCAGAAAATGCTGAAGCTATGGCTGATCTTACGCGAGCGGCGGAGATTCGTTATGATTCAATTCCAAAAGTACAGCGTGACTTAGAAGAAAAAATGAAGCGATTGAAGAAATTGCAACGTAGTCGACGTCTACTCAAAGAAGAGGTAACTGAAGAAGATATTGCCAGTGTGGTGTCACGTTGGACTGGTATCCCTGTGTCACGCATGCTTGAGGCCGAAGCTAAGAAGTTAGCTCGAATGGAAGAAGTATTAAGAAGTAAGGTTGTAGGGCAAGATCATGCCATTAAGCTAGTCGCTGATGCGATTAAGCGTTCACGTGCTGGTATCGCTGATCCAAATCGTCCAATTGGTTCTTTCTTGTTCCTTGGTCCAACTGGTGTTGGAAAGACCGAGTTGTCACGCGCGGTGGCTGAATTTATGTTTAACGACCCTGACGCTCTACTTCGTATTGACATGTCTGAATTTATGGAGAAGCATTCGGTGTCAAAGATTATCGGTTCTCCACCTGGATATGTTGGACACGAAGAAGGTGGATCGATTACTGAACGTGTGCGACATCGACCATACTCAGTCATACTTCTGGATGAAGTAGAAAAAGCCCACAAAGAAGTATTTAATATTCTTTTGCAAGTGCTTGATTCTGGACATTTGACTGATGCTAAGGGGCGAAAGGTAAATTTCCGCAATACAGTCATTATTATGACTTCAAACATCGGCGCTGAACATATTGATAAGATGTCTAGTTTTGGCTTTACGATTGATAAAAACGAAGCTGCGCAGTATGTACAGGCGAAGGATAAGGTGATGGAAAGTTTGAAGCTTTATTTCCGTCCTGAGTTTTTGAATCGTCTGGATGAAATCATTACTTTTGACATCCTGTCTCCAGAAACTATCCGTAGTATCGTTTCGATTCAAATTGACGATGTACAACGCCGTCTTGAGAAGAAGGATATTATTCTCACTGTTACTGATGATGTCTTAGAATACTTGGCGCGTGAAGGGTACGATCCAAAATTCGGTGCGAGACCACTCAAGCGTCTGATACAAAGTAAAATCCTTACACCTGTAGCTAATATGATGATCGGTGAAGGAATGCTTCAGCGTGGAGTAGTGAAGGTCTGTATGCGAAAAGGTGAAATTTCCTTTGATGTGAAAAAACGTGGTAAAACCCCAGATCATCATCATAAAAAGGTATCAAAAACTAAGACTCCAGTAATGGCTTAGTAAGAGGAAAGAAGGTTATAAAAACAGTCACATAATTGTGACTGTTTTTGTGTTTTAAATGGTAATAATCTGGTTGTGTAAGAAATCAGTAAGATAAATTCCAAAAAAAATTACCCCGCATGCTTGCATCGGGGTAAACTCTGTTATGCTAGGAGGTAATGTCAGGCAAACCACAACACATAATTAAACCACATAACAAAACTCTCTTTATCTACCACCTAGTCTGTCCAGTAAAGTACCCGTCGTGACGTTTTTTT
>JZEL01000009.1 GCA_001567365.1 Parcubacteria bacterium OLB19
AACTACGTTAAAAACCAAGGTATACCAAACTATCAACAACTACATTCCGCACCAGTACAAACTACCTTATTTACCACCTAATCCAACGCCGATACCCCGTATGCTCTGCATCGGGGTAGTTCATTCAAATACTACAGGGTTTTACAACACAGCAATAGGGAGTCAATCAATGAATTCTAATACCGCAGGTTCTTTTAATGTGGCTTTAGGTTCTTATGCTTCTTATTCTAATACAGCAGGTATAGGTAACGTTGCCATTGGTATTTCTTCACTTTATAGAAACACTACAGGTATTAGTAATACAGCTATTGGTTTTCAGTCATCTTACAACAATATCATTGCCTCTTCTAGCGTGGCTATAGGTTATCAAGCTGCAGTTGGTCTTTCTTCATATCAAAACCAAGGTGGTGTCTACGTTGGTTTTCAAGCTGGTTTTAATGCCTCATCTAGCTCCGACTACAACACCATGATCGGCTACCAATCCGGCTACGGAGTCACCACTGGTGCCAAAAACATCCTCCTCGGATACAATGCTGGTTACTCTGGTACCAACCTCACCACTGGCTCAGACAACATCATCATTGGTAACAACATTGGCGCTACCTCCACTGCTATGTCTAAAGGTCTAAACATCGGTAACCTTATCTTCGGTACTGGTCTTGATGGTACAGGTACGACACTTTCATCTGGAAATATTGGTATTGGTACATCAACCCCGGCGTCACGTTTAGCGATAGAGAAACTAAGCTACTCATCTGCTGGTACTGCTGGTATCAATCAATATTTCACTTTTAATAACAGTACAGCGAGCGCAGTGCAGTACGGTAATTTTGGATACTTGTATGCTACCAATACTGCTACTACCACTATCGCTGGTAATATGTTTAAGATTGAAGATAGTACTTTATTTGGTAACACTATTCGTGGTTTTGAAGTACAAACTGACCGTGGTACCAACACTCTAGGTGAAAATACAGCTCTGTCAGGATTTGCTCGTACTTTTGGTGTACGCGGAACCACTCAAGGTGATGCTGGAGGTACTTATGAACCAGCTGGTGTATTTGGTGAAACAGCTGGTACTACCCAAGGTAATGCTATTCGTGCTTACTCTGCTAGTATTACCACCGCCTCTCTGTTAAAACTTTTCCAAGCCTCTTCAACCTTTGCAGGAACTGGACTTCTGATGAATTTTGGTAATAGCGGTGGTTCATTCTCTTCTACTACAGCGTCTAAGTTTATTGATTTACAAAATGCTGGTACTTCTATGTTTACTGTTGGTGCCTACGGCAAGCTTACTATCGGCGATGGCACTACTAATAATAATGCTGGTATACAGGTTGGTTATGGTGGTATTTGTGTCGATAATGATGGTTCTTGTAATGCCTCGACCACAGGGCGAGTATCAGCCGTGTCCTACCATACCGGTAATTCTGACTTAGCTGAAATGTATTTCTCAAATGAGTTACTAAATACAGGTGAGGTAGTTTATATCAAGAATGGTTTGTCGGTTGGTAAAGCTGATGATGAAAATAAAGATAAAATTATTGGTGTAGTATCAACCAAGCCTGGTCAACTCCTAGGTTTTGATGATACTTCTCTTAAGGTAGGAGAAAAAGGCTACCCAATCGCTTTGGCTGGACGTGTACCAGTACGTTTATCTAATGAAAATGGTACCATCAAAGCTGGTGATGAATTGATGCTTTCTTCTGTACCAGGTGTAGTAATGAAAGCTTCTTCAACTGGTAAAATAATTGGTACAGCCCTTGAGGATTTTGATGAAAATCGAGCTTATTCTGATACCTATATAAATCAATTTGGTGACGATTTGGTTGATCCAGTATTTACTCCATTCAATCGTGATAATGATCCGCGGCTTAACGATGGATGTTATTTCGGAGGAGGTAATGCTTCTGGTGATGAACCTTGTGTGCCATTAACTTCATTAACAAAAGATGATCAAATAAAAGAAGCGGAAGCTATTGCGAAAAGGGAAGCTGAGGAAAGAGAATTAGCTAAATTAGCAAGAGTTTCGAGTGAGGTTGTAACATTAGATAATGGAGAGCAGGTTAAGGTAGGGCAGATTGTAATGTTTGTAAATCTACAAAATCGTTATCTTGATGAAATTGGTGCGGAAATGGTGACAGCTATGTCGGCAAAGGCTAGCACAACCGACAGTGAAGTAGGAGAGGAGACTGTGTGGCAAAGAGTAGTTAGTCTTGCCAACAATTTTGTTGACGGTGTTCTATCTATACTTACTCTTAAAGCTGATAGAGTAGAAGTTAAAGATCAATTATGTGTAGACGGAGTATGTTTAAACGCAGATGATTTAAGAAAAATATTGGAAGCTAATAATGGTACCAAAATAGAAGAAGAAACTAGTGGTAATAGTGATACCACTAGTCCAGTTTTGGAAGAAGTGAATATAGAAGATGAGAGAACCGAGATTATTGATGAAGTTGTGCCAAGTGCGGTAGGGGAAGAAGTCGAAGTTAATCAAGAGTCAGATTTAGATAGCGAAGTGATTGATGGTGTAGAAAATGAAAACGATACAGGGGTAGAAGAGCAGATTTCAGACACGGAAGAAAACCAAACTGAAACTACGGAATCAACAACTTCAAATCCAGAAATAACGCTATAAATATAGCTATATCGTATCAGACGAGAAAATTGTCAAAAATGATATAACAAATTGAAATTACGCTTTAAAATATAGTTATATCGGATGAAATTATTGTTTATTTTGTGGTAATGATAAAAACTACTTATCTGTTAAATTTTTAGTAATCTCTCTCAGGTGTGGTGAAAAAATAAAAACAAATTGATAAAGATTATCTATTAAAAAACTCTATATCTGTGTGTATAAAAACCTTATTTTTAAGGTTTAATTGTTATAATTAGATAACTTATATGGAGGTCGTATATTGTAAAATTTATAAAGAAACAGCAACAAAAATCACAAAGCGATTTTTGTTGCTGTTCTGTTTAATTTTTATATTCTCTTTTCAATTGGTTAATCAAGTTGATGCTGCAACGATAACTGTTTCCGGTACTCTTTACACTGATGAAGGAGTAACCACTGCTGGTTCCGGTAAAACTATCAAGGTGGCTGTTGGTACGTCTACTCCTAGTGTGCACAGTACTACTACAGCTAGTGATGGTACTTGGCAAATAACTAACATTGATGATGCTAGTCTGTCCACCTCTACACCTTTTTCTGTTTGGCTTGATGGTGATGCAAATGATGCTACGACTCTAGTGATGGGATATTCTGGTAGTAATATTACTGGTATACCACTTTACTATGCTTATACATTAGCTAATGCTACTAGTAGTACTGCCACTATAAATGTTGGAAGTTTTGCTTTTTATGATAGCGGAGATGATTCTGATATTTTATATTTAGTTACCAGTACCAGTACTACAATAAATTCTAATCTTCTAATCAAACAGGGAATTTTTTCTGCTCCCACTACCACCTTAAGTATCTCCGGTAATTATAAAAATAATGGTACGTTAAGTAATAATTACGGTAGTATATTTCTGACTGGTGTTAGTAAGACAATAGACGGATCATTAACTGGATCAAATGCATTTTATAATCTCAATATTTCTGGTTCTTACACGATAAGCACCACATCAGCTTCAACTACAAATGTCTTGATAAAAAATACTGGAAGTCTAGTGGCACCACAAAATTTAACCGTGTCAGGTAATTTTAGTAATGCCGGTACTTTTGATAGTAATAGCGGAAATCTTTATTTAAATAATGATAGAAGTGAAGTGATGAGTTATGTAGTAGGAAGGGATGCGAATGGCTATTCTTTGGGGACTAGTAGTTTGGCTGTAAATGCTTTAGCCAGTAAGGATAGTTATTTATATGTAGGTAAGGCTGGTAACGGTACAGCTTGTTCCTCAACTGTCAGCCTGGCTTCTGGTTGTGAACTTATGGTTTACGACAATTCCTCATCTACTAATCCCACTTATGTTACTGGTATGGATGTGAATGGTTTAAATGCAGGAACTAGTACAGTAAATATAAACAGTTTGTATGTTTCTGGTAATTATCTATATGTAGGTAAGGCTGGTAACGGTACAGCTTGTTCCCAAACCGCCGGCTCTGCCTCTGGTTGCGAACTCATGGTCTTTGATATCTCTTCTTCCACTAACCCAACTTACGTGGCTGGAATGGATACTAACGGTCTCAAGAACGGTACTTCGTCGCAAGGGATATTCCAATCAATAGTTGTAAGTGGAAACTATCTTTATGCGGCTCGGTCGGCTAACTCCACTGCCTGTTCCCAAACCGCCGGTTCAGCTGAAGGTTGCGAGTTACATGTCTATGATATTTCTTCATCTACCAATCCTGTTTATAAGGCTGGACGAGATTCCGGTACTACTAGTAACGGAACAGGAAACTCTGCTTATAGTAAGTTACGTATAAATAATAATTATTTGTATGTTGGGAAAGCTGGTAATGTAAATAATTGTTCATCTAGCGCTATTGGTTGTGAGCTTCAGATTTATGATGTCTCTTCTTCCACTAATCCTACCTATGTAGCAGGGAGAGACGTTGATGGTACTAATTCTGGAGTAACTTCAGTTACTATAAATGATATTTTTATAAATGAAGATTTTATTTATGTTGCTAAAGCAGCTAGTACCACTGCCTGTTCTCAAGCTAGTGGTTCGGCTAATGGTTGCGAACTCATGGTTTTTGACATTTCCTCTTCCACCAATCCTACCTATGTAGCAGGGCGGGATTCTGACAGTTCTAGTGATGGTGTTACAGCCGTAGCAATGAATAGCCTGATTGTATATGATGGCTATTTGTATATTGCAAAAAGTTCTGCTGGTCTTTGCTCTCAGTCTGCTCTGTATGCCCTTGGTTGCGAACTGATGGTCTTTGATATTTCTTCCAGTACTAATCCTGTTTATGTAGAAGGTCAAGATGCTTCCGGAATGAATGATGGTTCTACTAGTTCAGGTTTTAATGTTTTACAGATTGTTAATAATTCTTTGAGTGTAGGTAAGACTAACTCTGCTACTGCCTGTGCTCAATCAGGTAGCAATGCCACTGGTTGTGAACTGATGATATTTAACTTACCTAAAGGTTCAATTGTGGGTAATTTGACATCAGGCAGTTCTTTGGCAAATCTGACTTTGGGGGGCGCCACTCAAATTGTGTCTATTGCTTCTACAACCGATTTAACTACTCAGACAAATTCGACTAGTACCATTTATGATGATTTAACTATAAGTAGTAATTACACAAATAATAGTGTATCCATTTTTAATCCAAACAAATATCTTTACTTTAATAGTGATTCCGCTCAAACAATTTCTGGTACCATGGTTGGTACTTCATCTTTACCAAAAGTGGTATTTTCAGGGACAGGTACTAAAACTTTAAATAATAACGCTTCTACTACAGATTTTTCTAATCTTAGTGGGAGCTCTGTTGTTGCCCCTAGTGCAATGACGGCATTAGGTGATTACACAAATAATGGTAATTTTGATCATAATAATGGTTTGGTGGACATTAGATATAAAATTGTAGACTATTTAACTGCTAGGGATTCTTCTGGAAACAGCACTAGTACAGGTGCGTCTGTCTTTAATTCATTGGTTGTTTCTGGTAACTATATTTATGTCGGAAAAGGTGCTAACTCAACCGCCTGTTCCCAAACTGCTGGCTCAGCCCTTGGTTGCGAACTTATGGTCTTTGATATTTCTTCCAGTACTAATCCTACCTACGTAGCCGGACGAGATGCTACAGGGGACAATAGTGGTGTTAGTACGGTTGGTGTGAATTCTTTATTTGTTTATAATACTTTTCTTTATATAGGCAAATATGCAAGTACTACCGCCTGCTCCCAAACCGCCGGCTCGGCCTCTGGTTGTGAGATGATGGTCTTTGATATATCTTCTTCTACTAATCCCATCTACGTAGCCGGACGAGATGCTTCGGGCAATGATAATGGTACTGGAGCTGTTGGTATGAGTGCTTGGATTGTTTCTGGTAATTATCTTTATGTTGGCAAAGGTAGTGATACTACCGCCTGTTCCCAAACTGCTGGCTCAGCGATTGGTTGTGAACTTCAAGTTTACGATATTTCCTCTAGTACTAACCCTGTTTATGTAGCCGGACGGGATATTTTGGGCAACGATAGTGGTACTGGTGGAGGAGTTTTGTACGGTATGATTGTCAGAGACAGTTATTTAACTACAATTGGTGGTAGTGGAACCACCACCGCCTGTTCCCAAACTGCTGGCTCAGCTGGTGGTTGTGAACTTCAAGTTTATGATATCTCCTCTAGTACTAACCCTACCTACGTAGCTGGACGAGATGCTTCGGGTAGTGGTGATGGAGTTAACCCTAGTTATTTTTTGGTTATGCTACAGATAACGATTATTTATATATAGGTAAGCTTAGTGACTCATCTACTGTATGTTCCCAAACTGCTAGTTCCGCCGACGGTTGTGAACTGATGGTCTTTGATATATCTTCTTCTACTAACCCAGTATATTTTGCTAATAATGATTCTTCAGGTAGTTCATATGGTACCAGTTTGGGAGGAGGTTTAAGTACTACTGGTATATATGGTTTAGCTATTTCAAACAATTATCTTTATGTAGGTAAATCAAGTAACTCCACCGCCTGTTCCCAAACCGCCGGTTCGGCTTCTGGTTGCGAACTGATGGTGTTTAATGCAATACCTTCTGCCACCCTCTCCGGCACCATGACCGGCACCAGCGACTTCAACAATCTCACCATCACTGGTATAGCTACTATGTCAGACAACGCCTCCACCACCAACCTCACCATCGCCACCTCATCCACTCTTACCGCTCCAAGCTATCTCACTATCGCTGGTGATTTAAGTAACTACGGCACCTATACCCACAACAACGGTACTGTCATACTATCTGGTACTTCTCAAGATCTAGTTTCACCAGCCACCACCACTTTCTATAACCTCACCAAGTCAGTATCATTAGATGATACTCTAACTTTCACTGTGGGTGGTACTTATGTCACAGAAGGAGAGTTAACTCTAACTGGTACCGCTGGTAACCGACTATCACTCCGCTCTAGTAGCACTACTGGTGAATGGTATATCGACCCTCAAGCTACCACCACCGTCTCATATCTTGATGTCCAAGATTCAAACAATATTAATGTGACTACTATTAATTGTACCACAGGGTGTTTGGATAGTGATAGGAATACGAATTGGACGTTCAATGATCCAGTAAATTTTGTGTCTACGGATGATTATCATTTTTATGTTGGTCAAGCTACTACCACACTAGATACAATTACGATAACAAAATCATCTGGTGTATCAGATATTGTGTCTGCAAACGATATGAGAATTACTATTGCTACTACAACTTCTAATTTCCGTTTTGAGACAACAAACACTACATTAACTTTTGGTGGTACAGCGTCGGGTAAGGTTGATAGTACTGTGAGTTATGAAAATGCTGGTGCAACTCTAGTTATAAATGTGACTAGTGATTTTGTGAATGAAGATACTTTAACTATCAGTGGTATTCAGGTAGGAAGCTTCAATTCTGTGGCTACTAGTTCTGGTTATCTAACTTTATACACTTCAGGTTCAATTTCTGGTACTGCCGTAGCTACTGATACTAAAAATATACATATTACTGGTAGTGTAAATATAAGTAATCACACTCTTGATCAGGTTGATAATCAGTTTAGTTTTCAAAACAAAAATGATGAAGCTATGTTTGCCTTCAATCTCTCACCATCAAGTGAAAATGCAACTGTGACTGATATGGTTATTACACTGTCTGGTATTCAGGAGGTAACTAGTGATGAAATTAGTGACTTTAAACTTTATCGTGATTTAGATTCTGACGGAGCTTTGAGTGGAGGAGACGAATTGTTGAATGATGGCGGTATCTTAACGATTAATGGACAACATGGTGCTATTACCTTCAGTACAGATTTTCTAGCTACTAGTACTGCTGATTATGTCGTGACTTTTGACACAAATGACATTGATCGAGGGGATTCGTTTGTAGTTAGTTTGTCTACTTCTGGCGTAACTGCTATCGGTCTAACATCTACCTATAGCTCTTATATTGTTAGTAGTACAGTTAGCAACATCCAACACGAACGTCATGGAGTGGGTGCGGGTGGAAGTTCAGGTCGTATCGGTGATGATGCACCAGCTGGTAACGGTATTGTGACTGGTGGTGAAGAAGGTGGAGGAGGAGGGGTTGGTGAGGAAGAAGATGGTGAAAATATAGCTCATGATCCAAACTTCATTAAACCATCAGCTACTGGTGATATTGATAATGAATGGACAAATCCAAGCAATGCTTTAAATTCTGATGGTTCCTATGCTACTGCTGGATCAGCCGCCTTGAAACAAAGTTATAATGGTTTTAGTTTCGGTATTCCAGGCGGAAATACTATTTTGGGTATTGAGGTTAAGGTAGATGCCTCTGGTAGTACAGCCAATGGAACAATTGATGTGGCTTTATCATGGGATGGTGGTAGTTCATATACTACTGGCAAGGCTACACCAACTTTGTCTGGCACAGATATTGTTTACAGCGTTGGAGGCAATGGTGATACTTGGGGAAGGAGTTGGACAGCCACTGAATTTAATCCAACTAATTTCCGGCTTCGTGTCACTGCCAATCCAAGCTCCAATACTTTACGTTTAGATGCTCTGGAGGTTAGGGTTTATCACCAAAGTACCGGTGGAGGAGGTGGAGGAGGTGGAGGTATATAGAAAAGTTATACACAAAATTGAATTTTTGAATCTAAAAGAAAATTATTAAATGTTAAAATACACAGATAAAAAAGTATAAAAGTATGGTAAAAAAATATTATTTAAAAGTCATAGAGCAAACTTTAATATCTTCTTTAATTGTGTCGTTTGTATTGGCTACTTCGTTCTTTCTTTTAGAACCTAAGGTTGGTCAAGCAGTTACTAGTGGACCTTTTACTATTGAACAAACTATAACTTCCGAAATATCTTTCTTGGTAGAAGCTTCAAATGTGACCATGAGTGGATCCATTAACGGTATTACTGGTGGTACTTCCAATGGTACTACCACAGCAGTGGTTAGAACCAACCATCCAACCGGATACGTCATGTCCATAGCTTTTGCTGACAATAGTACACCGAACGCTATGCTGGGTG
>JZEL01000010.1 GCA_001567365.1 Parcubacteria bacterium OLB19
TTGATTTAACACAGCTTTTTGTCGGTTCTCAAGGAACTCTCGGTTTAATTACTGAAATTACATTTGATTTAGTGTGTGTACCGGATAAGTCGCGGATGTTAATTATTTTTTTTGCGACCGAAGCATCTTCCAATTCTTGGTGAGATAATAAATCAGGTGTTGAAATTTTGTCCAGAGAGTTTTGAATCTTACGACGACAAAACCTTCAATGTAATGCTAAAAGTTTTTCCAAAGCTGATGAAGAGACTTGGTGGCAATCCCTTCAAGATTGCTAAAGATTTTTGGCCAGAGATGAAAATGGTTTTAGTAAATGGTATTCCAAAATTAGTTCTTATGGCTGAATTCACCAGTACTGATGAACTCGATGTTATTAATACTGTGAGAAAAGCAGAAGTGGCAGTAAGAAGCAAATTTGGTTTACCTACACATGTCACTGAATCTAAAGCAGAAGCTGAAAAGTTTTGGGTTATACGTCGTGAAAGCTTTAAGTTGCTTCGTGAAAATGTGAAAGGTCTCCATACAGCGCCGTTTATTGACGATATATCAGTAGCCCCACAATTTCTCCCTGAATTTTTACCAAAACTCTACGCAATTTTGGATGAATACAAACTTGTCTATACTGTAGCTGGTCATGTTGGTGATGGTAATTTCCATATCATTCCTCTTATGGATTTTTCCAGACCGGATTTTGTGCATATAATTCAAGAATTATCGGAAAAGGTCTACACCTTGGTTGGTCAACATCATGGTTCAATTACAGGTGAGCATAATGATGGTTTGATACGTACTCCCTATTTACATAAAATGTTTTCTAAAGAAATGTTGACGTTGTTTGCTGAAACAAAAGACATTTTTGATAAAGATAGAATATTTAACCCAAATAAAAAGGTGGATGCAGATATGTCACATCTGACAAAATCGGTAAAGAAAGAGAGTAAAGATTAGTACGAAAAATAAATAAGAATTACAGTTATTTTCATTGACTAGTCAACTTTAAGTGTTATATTTTCATAATTGCTTATGAAAATATTTGAAAAGTTATTTAGTTGGTACGGTAAGAAGAAAGTTTTATTATCCTTAATAATAATTGTCGTTCTCGTGTTTTTGGGTATTTCTCTAAAATCTGGCGATGACAAATCAGTTTTGGAGTCAAATTCAGAAACTAAACTTCCGTTAGTAGAAGTTGGTACGGCTGAAAAAATTAATAATACCGAGCAATTATCATTGGTTGGAAAAGTAAGGGCTTTGAGCGAGGTTGATATAACTCCAGATCGTTCTGGAAGAGTAACCAAGGTAAACACCAGTCTCGGTCAATCTGTGCGAGTTGGTCAAGTGATTATCGAACTTGAAAATTCAAGTGAACGAGCTGCGCTTTTACAAGCTGAGGGTGCTTATGAAATTGCTAAGGCTAGTTCTGCACAATCAGATGTTGGTTTAAGAGAAGCTGAGCATGATTTTCAAGACGCGGTGCAAAATGCAAAAAATACAAACCAAAATGCCTACAACACAGTGAATAATGTTATTTTGGGAACAATTGATTTATTCTTTGCTGCTCCAAACAGTACTGTTCCTGGATTAAAAATTGGCGGTGTTGGTAATACTAACTTTTTGAATCAAGAAAGAGTAGCTTTTCAAACAATTTTACCCAATTGGAATGAGTCTCTGAAGTTTGAAAGAAGTTTCGAGGAGGAGTTGCAAAACCTACAAGATGTAAGAAGTGACGTTAAAAGAGTGTTAGATTTTATCAACATACTCGTACCATTGCTAAATGATACTAGAAGCATTGGTGGTTATTCTGAATCAGAAGTGGTGAGTTTGCGACAAGAATTGACGACGGCACAAACACAAATTACCGGTACTTTAACTGCTTTAGATGCTGTTTATACTGAACTGAAAAATGCTAAAGAGAAATTGGAAAGAGCAAAGATTTCTGCGACTGGTGACAATAATTCAGTATCTGATGCGCAATTAAAGCAAGCGTTGGGTGCTTTGCGTTCAGCACAAGCAAATTATGAAAAAACCATTCTACGCTCCCCTATTAATGGTACTGTGAATGAGATTGACGTTAAGGTTGGTCAGTTTATCAATGCTTCAAATCCAGTAGCAAAAATTGCCAATAACACCAAATCGGAAATTGTAGTTTATGTAAATGATAAGGAAAAAGAAAATTTGTTTGTCGGAAATGAGGTGATTGTTAATGACAATATTAAGGGTCAAATTGCAGTTATTGCTCCAGCTATTGATAGTGTGACGCAAAAAACGGAAGTGAGAATTGTAAGTGAGAGTGATGAATTAGTGATTGGCGATACTGTGCGTGTTGTTGGCGATTTATCAGAAAATTTGATGGCCGATAAAAAGATTAATATACCTTTGACTGCTGTTAAATTTGATGTAAATAACGCTTATATTTTTGTGGTTGAGAATGGAATTTTAACCAGAAAAGATATTGAGTTAGGTGAGGTTCGTGGCGGTATGGTTAATGTTATTTCTGGAATCGAATCGACTACTGAATTTTTGATTGATGCGCGTGGCTTTGCTCATGGTGACAAGGTTGAAATTCTAAGAGAAGAATAGTATGTGGAATTTCTTTATTGATAACAGTAGGTTCACTTATCTTTTGGTAGTGATTTTGGTGGGTTTTGGTCTGTATTCAGTTTCGTCAATTCCCAAGGAGTCGTCACCAGAAGTACAAGTGCCAATAGGTATCATTACTACTGTTTTGCCTGGTGCTCCAGCGGTGGATGTAGAAAGTTTGGTGACAAACGAACTGGAGCGTGGACTGTCAGGTGGTTTGGAGAATGTTAAGAAAATAACTTCAGTTTCAAGTGAGGGGGTTTCTTCTATTACTGTAGAGTTTTCGGCTGAGGCTGATATTGATGAGTCAATTAGCGAATTAAAAGACAAAGTTGATACACTTATAACTCGTTTACCAGATGACGCCGAAAGACCATTAGTTACAGAGGTGAATTTTGTTGATCAACCAATAATGACCATAGCTGTTTCAGCTGATAAAACACCGGTTGAATTATCACTTTTGGCAGATGATTTGGTTGATAATTTGGAAACAGTTAATGGAATATCAAAAGTCGAGAAAAGTGGTGTAAGAGATCAAGAGATAACTGTTTTAGTAGATCAAGCAGCTCTTCTGCGATTTAATTTGACTGTAAATGATGTATTTAACGCAGTTAGATCAGCCAATAATACCTTTCCGGTCGGACAAATTGTTACTGATAATGTTTCTTATAACATAGTATTTGCGGGTGGTACTGACAGTGCTGATGGTATTAAGAAAATACCAGTAGCGGTTAGGGGTGATCAGGCTGTTTTGGTGCAGGATTTGGCTGAGGTGGTGGTTGGTTTGGCACCTGCTACTACTTATTCTCGACTTAGTGTTGATGGTAATCCATCACAATCGTCTTTACTATTAAGTATCTATAAGCAACGCGGTGGTGACATTACTGTTATGACTGAAGCGGTGGAAACTAAGCTAAATGAGCTGAAATCTACAATTTTGGCTGATACCACTGTTTATACCGTTTATGATGCTGGAGTTGATATAAAGAAGGATTTGAGTAATCTCAGTATTTCCGGTTTACAGACGGTGTTTTTAGTTATTACTATTCTGATGATTGCTATTGGCTGGCGTGAAGGTTTGATTGCGGGTCTGGCTATACCATTGTCATTTACTATCGGATTTATTGGTTTATATTTCTCTGATAATACACTCAATTTTATTAGTCTATTTGCTTTGATTTTAGGTATTGGTGTGTTGGTTGATTCTGGAATTGTAATAGTGGAAGGAATAAATAAAAGAATCAGAAACAATCCAACTATTAGTAAAATTGAAGCTGCTAAAGAAACTGTTAATGAATTTTCTGCGCCACTAATTTCCGGTACTCTTACAACGGTGGCAATGTTTGTTGGTTTGTTTGTGGTGGGTGGTGTGACTGGTCAGTTTATTTCAAGTATACCCTTCACATTGATCTTTATTATGTTTGCGTCACTGATTGTGGCTTTGGGTTTTCTGCCACTTATCACAGCAAAGTTGTTGAATGGTAGACAAGTAGCTACAGTAGATGGAAAACAGGATCTGCTTTCGAAAAAAACTGAAAATTGGTATAGGAGTATCCTAGTAAAAATTTTGAGTAGTCGTACTCTGAAGAAACAATTTCTTACATTTATTGTTGTTGGTTTTATTTCAGCTATTGCGCTTATCCCAACAGGGTTTGTAAAAGTGGTGTTTTTCGCACAATCAGACGTTGATGATATTTTTATTGAAATAGAGTTACAAGAAGGTTCAATTAAAGAGTCAACTGATTTGGCTGTGCGACGAGTGGAGGAATATCTATATAAGCACAATGCTGTTATAGAAGCGTTTTCAGTTACAGTTGGTTCTGGAAGTATGTTTAATGGTGGTGGTGTTAATCCTCGTTTGGCCAACATTCAAGTCTCCTTAAAGGAAGACAGGGGTTTAACTAGTTCAGAGTTTGTAGAAGTGCTACGTAGTGAATTTTCTGAAATTAGAGATGTAAAAGTAACAGTAACACAACCATCAAATGGTCCACCTACTGGTTCGCCTATAGGAATTAAACTCTATGGTGATGATGTGGAAACCCTAAATCAAGTCGCAAGTCAGGTGACACAAAAATTGTCGGAAATTTCAGGTGTTACAAATATCAGTACTGATTCTGATGCTAATACCACCGAGATACAATTTTTGGTAGATAAAGAAAAAGCCGGTCTTTATGGTTTTAATTCTCAAGTCATATCACAAACCCTGCGTTCGGCTGTTTATGGTAGTGAGGCGACATCAATTACTAATCTTAAAAATGATATACCGGTAGTGGTGCGTTTGAACCTTAATAATAGTTCCGAAGTCGAACCAGAATTTGCTAATTGGACAAATATAAACACAATTCAAAATATTGAGCTGGCTACTTTAAGTGGTGAAAGAATCGCCCTCGGTTCCTTAAGTGAAATAAAGTTGCGCGAAGCAAATAATGAAATCAAGCACGAGGATCAAAAAAGAGTAATGACTATTGGGTCTGATATTACTGCTACTGGTAATGTAATGGAAGTGAATGCAGAACTAAAAAAGCAAATTGACGAAAATATTAATCTGCCAACAGGTGTAACTTATGCTCTTGGTGGTGAGACCGAAGAATCAAATCAAGCTTTTATTGAAATGTTTTACGCTCTGATAATTGGTATTGTTTTAATGGTGGCGATTTTAGTTTTTCAGTTTGACTCCTATCTTCATACCTTCTATGTTTTGTCTATCTTACCTTTTTCACTCATCGGTATTCTTTATGGTTTAGCGATGCAGGTAGTTCACTCTCCTTTCCTTCAATTATGGGGTTTATTGCTTTAACTGGAATTATTGTAAACAATTCTATTTTACTCATCGACATGATGAATAAGATGAGACTTAAATATCCCGACAAACCAATAATTGATGTGGTGGTTGATTCAGCAGTTAGTCGATTACGTCCAATTGTTTTGACTTCTGCGTCAACAGTGTTGGGTATGGTACCGTTGCTCTATAGTGATGAAATTTGGATTCCTTTAGCAACAGCTATTATTTTCGGTTTAATCTTTTCTGTGATTATAACTTTAATCTTGGTTCCGATTATATACAGTAAATGGCCAGGTAAAGTGAATGCAAAGTTTTAGAAAAAACCCTCTTCTTTAGAAGAGGGTTTTTTCTAATTTTTTTTAAGATTCCTTCCTTTGCGATTTTAAATATCCCATCACTCCGTTAATAATTGCTACAGCTACTAAGAACATGGCGAGATAACCTAGTAAGAAAGTTGTCATTGAAAAATCAGATACACCTTGATTGTAAAATGCTAACAAGAAACCTAGTGTATACCATGAAGATGCCTGTATGGCTGGACCAAAAGTGCTCGGCATTAAACGAAGGGTCATTAAAATAGCATTAAGGTATAACATGCCAATTAAAAGAAACTGAGCCATGGTATAAGTGTTCAAATATTCTTGACCGATAGTCAATACTAAAGTGGCGGAAGAAAATAGAATTATCACCATAGCCACTCGTAAAACAATATAGGTGATACCCATAAAGTGTCGTTCTGTCTCTTCGATCTTCCCATCCTTAATTGCTACAAAAAAATTTAATACTGCTAATGTTGATGAGCCTACTCCTAGAGAAATACCCATGGCTAGTAGTACTCCGGCGGTAAAAATTAATGTTTCCATACTTGAATAATAACAAAAATAATGTCCTGATATAGTGTGTTCCTGTGTATTTTATTATGCTCCTCTGATAAGAGATGCTAAAAAATGTGACTATTATATAATTATTTTCATTAATATTTTTTATTTAACGTATGACATTTGCGCATCTAAAAACAATATATCGTGATTTTGATATTCGTGGAAAGTATCCCGAAGAAATTAATGATGATGAGATTTATAAAATTGGTAAGGCGCTAATTAAATATTTTTCTCCAAAGAAAGTGGCAATCGGACGCGATATTCGTCCATCTGCCGATGTCTTATTTTCTGTAATGGCAAAAAGTTTAACTGAAGGTGGTGTCGAAGTTGTTGATCTAGGTCTTTGTACAACACCAATGTCATATTTTATTTGTGGCAGTACGGATGTGGACATGACTATTATGATTACTGCCTCACACATGCCTTCAGAATACAATGGTTTAAAAATTACCGTGGAAGATGCAAAACCGGTAACTGGTGATGTATTGCAAAAAATTCGCGAGATAGTCGGTACTCATACGTTTTCTGAGGAAACCACTCATGGAAATATAGTCACTCACTCTTTGCAAGCGGATTGGATTAAAAAATTTAAAGAAAATCACAACTTAAGTAATAGCAATCTGTCTGTTGTAATTGACCCTGCTAATATGATTGGGGTTTTGGAAATCGACACCTTCAAAGCTTTTGAGCCTGATATTAAAGTCTATACCATATTCGATCAATTTGACCACACTTGCCCTAATCACGAAGCTAATCCGGTGAAACATGATACTCTTTGCGAGCTTAGTAATACTGTTAAAGAAAAAGGTGCAGATTTAGGTATTGGTTTTGACGGTGATGCGGATCGAGTTGGTTTTGTTGATGAACTAGGTCAGCCTGTGGCTTCTGATATGATTGGTTGTTTGTTGGCTCGCTATATGCTCAAAAAATATCCTGGCGCGACTGTGGTGTGTGATATCAGGTCATCTAAAGCCCTGTCTGAGGAGATTGAAAAACTTGGTGGTAAGGTTGTGCGTGAAAAGGTTGGACATACACATATACGCACTAGAATGAGAAAGGAAGATGCAATTTTGGGTATTGAGTTGTCTGGACATTTTTTCTTTAAGGAAACTTATTTTTCAGAAGGTGGTTCTTTACCAGCTTTCATTATTATGGAAATTATTCATACTGAGAAGAAGAAACTTAGTGAACTAGTGGCTGAGGTGAGAAAATATCATCAATCAGGTGAAATAAATAGTACTATTACCAAAACACCTGAGGAAATATACGACGAGTTAAAAACTCAATTTCAAGGTGAGGTTTTTGACTTCATGGATGGTTTAACTATTAATGGCGAAGGTTGGTGGTGTAATGTGAGACCTTCAGCCAATGATCCGGTTATGCGGTTGAATCTAGAAGCAAACAATAAAGAATTAATGGAGGAAAAGAAAGAACAAATACTAAAAATTATACGATCATAAAAACAAACACCACCCATAATCAGCGGTGGTGTTTGTTTTTATGTTAATAATTAGAACTAAGCATCCCAAGTAAAACCATTGCCAAAGTGGCCGTGCATGGCTGTCTTTTCAAATTGCGGTTTTCGCAAATCCAATCTTTCAATAATTGCTTTTGGTCGCAAATCATAGCCTTCTACTTTTTCTTGTATACCGTCAATATCAACGGTCGCCATGACTGGTTCAGCTATGCCAATAGCGTAAGCTAAATGAACATATACTTCTCTCGCCCCTTTCTTCTTAAGATAGTCTACGGCGATTCTACGCGCCATATAAGCCCCGCTACGATCAACTTTGGTGGCATCTTTACCAGAGAAACAACCTCCACCAAGTGGAATGTTTGGACCATAATTGTCGACAGCTAATTTTCTGCCGGTCAATCCAGTATCAGCTGTAAATCCACCGATTGTCCAGCGTCCGTTAGGATTTCGCAACCAAACACTATTGATGTCATCAATACTTTCATGCAGATGTGGAAGGATTTCGGATTTAATTGTTTCTTCTAGATTTTTATCATCAATGTCACAGTGTTCACAGACTGAAGTTAATATTTTCACAACTTTGCCATCTTCGACGGTTACTTGAGCTTTGCCATCTCTGTGTCCCATGGCTTTGGTAAGTTTTCTCGCTAGTATCAACTCCAAAGGTAATGATTCTGATGTTTCGTTGGTAGCATAACCAACCATAATCCCCTGATCGCCAGCACCTTCCCTATCTACTCCTCCCGCAATTTCCGGACTTTGCTCAACTACGTTTATAGTGACACCAATTTGTTCGGAATAGCCTAAATCACGATATACTCGTGTGGCTATATCTCTCATATTTACATATGACGTAGTGGTGAGCTCTCCACAAATTGTGATAAGTCCATGACCCCCTAGTACTTCTATAGCGGTTCGAGCATTTGGGTCATCAACTAAGCAAGCATCTAAAATTGCATCGCTGATCTGATCGCAAATTTTATCTGGATGAGACGGGGTGACCGATTCCGCTGTGCGCATTTCTGTATTCATTAGAATTTTGATTACTTAAAATTAATAAAACAATCTCTAACGGGAGAGATTGTTTTATTAGAACGTGAATCTTTCCCTTCAAGGGTTGGAATTAGCACTTAACCTTTTAAGCAAGTTGCTGGGTGTCTTAAAGCGGGCCAAAACCCTATACACCTCTCTTGATTCGTTATGAGATTGTTCTTTTAGTATAACACAGTGTAAAAGTGTTTTACGTGGATTTAAAAACAGATGGTGGACCCTAGCGGACTCGAACCGCTCACCTCATCCATGCCATGGATGCGCTCTACCAGATGAGCTAAGGGCCCTTTTAATTGGACTTACATATTATACGGATAAACATAAAAAACAAAAGAGTTGATTGTTTATGTTGCCAAGATTTAAATTAAAAAACACTAGATTAAATCTAGTGTTTTTCTAGTGGACCCGAGAGGATTCGAACCCCCCGCCTCCTCAGTGCAAATGAGGCGCTCTACCAAATGAGCTACGGGCCCAGTACTTTTAGCAACGCTGAAAAGCATCACTATAATACGGACTTTACTATTCTAAGTCAATAGGAGTTGATGTATCCACCAATAACCAAGGTTCTGTCAAATGGGCTGATTTTATTGTACCAATAGTAAGTATATTATCAGACCAACCAACTAAAGCGACAGTATCTTCCTTAAGAGTCATTGGAGAATTACTGATAAGTACTTCGTGTGCGGTGTTAGTGTTTTTTTGGTAAATGTAACTTTGGCAAAAATCGTCAGTTGGATTTATTTTTTCACAATAAAAAATAAAATTGCCATCCTGAGAAACTAGAGCGTGAGCTTTTTGTAAGTAATCTGGTTGTGAATTATTAGTAATATTTTGGCTTACTGGTTCTGGATTTTGTGTGATAACTTGTTGATCTGAGTATATAACTGTGCCACTATTTTTAATTTCTGAATAGTCATTTAGAAGTATAAAACCAGTTACAAAACCTATTATGTACGATGTGATTATGACAACTGTGCGTTCATTTTTTGTGCCTTCCATATGAGTATTATATTACTATAGTTTTTACTTTTTTTAATGGCTTTTACACATCTAATTTGAAGCAGTTTCCAGCAAATGCGTAATTAAATTATCAAATTCCAAACCAACAGTCTTTGCAGCTTTGGGAAAAATTGATTCGTTGGTTAGGCCAGGTAAAGTGTTAACTTCTAAAAAGTAAATTTTGTTGTCTCTAACAATAAAATCAGTACGGGAATACTGTGATAGATTAAGCGTTTTGTGTATATGTTCGGTTATGTTTTGGAGTAAGTCTCGCTCAGTATAGGAAAAATTAGATGGACAAATTATTTGTGTCTCACCAGAATATTTGGCTTCATAATTATAAAATGGAAACTTTCTTGGTGGTACGATTTCTACAATTGGAAAAGTGTAAAGTTCCTTATCTCTAAAATTTTCTAACACAGCTACTGTCGCTTCCCTACCCCGAATAAATTCCTCTACAATTATAGAATCATACTGTTCGAGTAATCGTCCTATTCCTTCTTGTAACGAGAACTTGCTTCTAATAAGTTCCATAGAAATGGATGATCCGCTGGCAGTGGGCTTAATGATATATTCTGACCCAAATTCCTCGGCAATATCTGTTGTTATTTCATCTAATTCTTGTAGTTCATATTTATGTATGACGCGATATTTTGGTGTTAATATTCCCTCCTTGCTTAATATATCTTTGGTCAAGGCCTTATTAAAGGCTAAGGCTGATGATAATGACGAACTGCCAGTAAAGGGTATTCTAAAATTCTGCAAAATTTTCTGTACTTCGCCATCTTCTGCAAAACCACCATGAAGTGCTAGAAAGACTACATCAACCCCTTCAAGAACAGCATTTATTGTTTTTATTCTACCTTCTTCTAACCATTCACCGTTTTTGGTAATAACTATATCTTTGTTTGAAATGTTTTTTCGCTCTAGGGCATCAATAACAGCCCTACCGGTTTTCATTGAAACAGAATATTCTTCACTAGGTCCACCTCTCAAAACTGCTACTCTTTCGTTTATCATGACTCAATTATACTACAATTATATTTCTATTGGTTTACCAATCACGTTAACTCGGGTTGTAGTACTAAATGATTGTGAAGTGTCTAGAGAATAATCACACTCAAATTTGAATATTTGTGTATTACTAAGAGGTCCTGTGCTTATAGTTCCAGATCGCGAGCTTGTGCCAGCTAGAAGTGTGTGTGAGAAACTATAAATACCATCTGTTGCAAAGGTGCTGGGGCCGTAGATATTACAATCGAATGGTATTGTGGTGTTATCCATGCTCCAATATATTTGGGTATCCTGCCCATACCTAACAGTTGAGTTATTTAATGTTATTTTGAGTTTAGGGTCGAGAACAATTTCAGTACTAGAACTCGTATCACTACCAGAAACATCATCTATTAGAAGATTAGGGTTGTTTAGAGTTATGACTGTTGAATTCTCCTTGTAAGGTGAAGAAGCAGAGTTTTGCGGATAGACCAATGAAACTGGTTCGTTTATATTTGAGGTAACTTTTATTTCACCCAAAGGAATATCATAAAAATAAACAGATATAAAACTTGGCGTAGTAGAGCTTTTATCTAAAGCAATTGTTCCAGTTTGTGTATCATTTACAGAGATATTATTACCAATATCTAAATCAATCTTATAATCCACTATGCGTTGACCGGGATAACTACAGCAGTCGTAACTGTTATCGTAGGCAGCAATTTGTACTTCAATTTTTTCATAAATCTCATCTATGGGATTGAAATCTGCATCACTTACAACCACACGAGGTGATATACCGTAAGTTGTAGAATTGAAATTTCTGAAATGATAATCCAAAACTGAAGTTGTGGTTGTACCTACAGCTGTTCCTACCCCAAAAGAATTTATTGCAAATACTTTAAAGTAATGTGCTGTGTTCGATATTAAGCCAGTAAAGGTGTAGGGATTATTACTTCTAGATATATATGAAAGAGGTGCTGTTGTTGGGAGTGGTCCAAATAGCTTACATCTACTACTCCATAAGCTCCAATAGGCAGGAGCTGATAACTGCAGGGGATCCATTGCTAATATTTCAGCACTGTTAATTGAGTAACATAATCCGAATTGTGTAATTGGCAAATTACCTGCGCTACTGATACCTACTGCAGGATCAAGTGTGGTAGGTGTAATAAGAGATGGTGACCAGTATTGAACTACTGGCAGTGAAGGAGTTGTGGACGCTCCACCGAAGGGGTTTGCTTTTGTAGTAGTTGCACCAATTGGTGAGTAACCCCATCCTTCTATATTTTGAGCCAACATTCTAAAGTAATATGTTGTCTCTGGTAAAAGTCCTGATCCTACGAAATAATTAAAATGTCTATTTTGTGGATCTAAAGATAAATTCGCAAAATTTTTACAAGAACTAGTTGTAAAAATGGTTGAAGTAGCAAGACTGGCTGAAGATGTTGCCCAACAAACACCCCTTTTAATCACAGGTAAAATATTAGTATGACTATCGGTTGTTGTGGCAAAAGAGTAAAAAGCAGAATTGTAGACTGTACCGACTCCGGTGTATATGCGTGATGAAGAAGCGCTGTATAGTTGTACTACTGGTGTAGAGAAAGTAAGAGGGACTACATAGGTAGTGTATCCAGACGTCACAATATTACCAACATTATCAGCTGTTTCGGTGTAAAAGCGATATGTATTACCCTTAATTAGACCACTCAGATTAAAAATAGTAGATGAGGCTGTTGTGTTGTTTGGGAATGTCCTTGTCGATATGTATTCTGTAACAGGTGAAGCTGTTGAAATGTTTTCAACATAAAGTGTCGAATAGGCCAAGCCAGAATATGCATCACCTACTGAATTTGTAAATGAAAGTGTAACTGAATTTGTGGAAGTTGAAATACCTGTTATTGCAAAATTATTAATTGTTGAAGTAGGATCAGACCGATCGATTGTAAACGCAAGAGGATCAGGTGTGCCTGAAGCTGGTATATTCGAAAAAGTCCATTCTGTTGCTGGTGGAGTAAGTTTTTGAGTAGTATTTTTACCATTAAATTCTTGATGGAAAGTCCAGAAATAATGTCCTTCTGGTAAAGATGAAGGACCAGGTAGTGATCTTGTACCAACACCTCCTATGGTATTAACAGAATTAGTGTATAGATTATTGGTTGTTTGATTAATTACATAAATTTTTGTCAAATTCAAACCGCTAACACTATAGGAATTAGGTAAGTAATTTGTTTTTACTAAAAAATTCGGATCAACATCATATGAATCTTGATCAGGGCTCATTGCTTCAACCATAGATAAACTTGAGGGTTTTGCGTCTAACTCAACATATCCCTTAAAATGATTACCTATCATGTCAGATAATGCGTCTGTATCAGCAGTATTTGGGAAAATGGTGGGTGTAATAATGGATTCGTAATCAGATGAGGTGTCAACAATAATTTGAAAACCATTTTCTAACGGATCAAAGCAAATAACTGGACTTTTCTTTTGTCCTAATGTCATAGTTCTGCCACCAACTTTAATAGGATTGGACACATTTTCACGTACATTAATTGACCAACTGGATATATCGTTATTTATGAGTGTTTCTGAATTTTTTTTCCACCAGCCAAAACTCAATTGAAGATTCATTTGAATCACAACCAGAGCTGATGGTTGTGGAACTGTTAATATATGAAACTTTAGGTGCAAAGGCACCAAAAGCTTCTGAAGCATTGGCGTTAATTGGTATTAAAATAAGAATAGTAAATAAACTAGTAATTATTAGATTTAAATTTAGGTTATTAAAATAGAAAACTTTGTTTTTCATGGTTAATTTATGGGAATTATTTGAGTCACACCAATAACATTCACTGAGTTTGCTACCATAGTTTTTGATTCAAAAGATCCAGTCCCTTCTGCTCTTATAACATCAGACACCTTAAGATCTGATATTGTGATGTTTTTTCCGTTTATCAATATATTAGTTTTAGGTGATATAGTGATTTTTCCAAAGCCAGTACCATCCTTAGAAACTATAACAATCTCCTTTTCTGCTTTTGAGTAGATACTTCCCTCCAGAGTGAAGGAAGTTATCTTGCTCTCCATATTTACATCTGTTTGAGCTGTTGTTACATTAATCCCACTGTTTTGTCGTATGTAGACAAAATTATCATTGTCAGTGCTCTCTTCTCTCACTGTGGTACCTTCGCTAATGAGATATGTTTTTGGTAATTCAAAGCTGGTATTTTCTGTAAAAACTGATGACATTTGTTCGTCTGATATTGTCTCAGAAAAAACTTGTTCACTATTTTCTTCTTGAGTCAAAATGGGTGTTTCAGATAATGGAATCAATTTTTGTTTCTCATTTGACACTTCCTCAGAGGAAAGAAAATTTATTTCTGGTACTTCAATTGGTGTTTGCTTTATTTCTGGTTTTGAAAATTTTATGTCGAGATAGGTAATAAAAGCGATAACTGAAACAAAAATACCAATATAAATTAGTGTTAAATAAGAGAAAATAGCCTTAGTCTTTTTAATTGGATTTGTAATCATAAATCTAAAATTTTGTTTAATTATAACAAAATTTTCGGATCAATGATTTATTCCCTGTTTATTATTTTAATAGTTTTTTTCTCGAAAGCTCGCGGTGGAAACCGATTGCAAAACGATGTGCCTCAGAGTTGGATAATAAAATATCAAACTCATATTCTTCTATCATGTTCCTTGAACCAAGCATTTTTGAGGCTTTATGTTTATCGTCTTTCACCACAGCGATTACAGGTATCATTAAATTGTTAGTTTTTAACACTTTTTCAGCTATGTTTTTTTGAATAGTATTGCCATCAACAACTATAATTTCCGGCAAGGGCCATTCTGTGTGTTTTAAGCGTCTCTCCAGAACTTCTTTTAACGCTAGTGGGTCATTGGCGTCGCTAAGAGTTTTAATCTTGAATTGTCGATATTCAGATTTCCTAGGTTCTTTATTTTCAACAACCACCATCACGGCAACCATTTCCTTTCCTCGATAATGTGCAACATCATAAGCTTCTAAACGTACTTTTGTGTTGTCTTTATAGTTTTTTAAATCATCTTTGATTAATGCTATATCTTGTATATGTTTCAAAGCAAAAATTTTTCTTTTAATCACTTCAGCTTTTTCAAATTCCTGTTTCTTGGCTAAGGACATCATTTCCTTCTCTAGTTCTGTAATAATTTTTGCTTTTTTTCCTTCAAAGAAAAGTTGTAATTGCTTGATAGTATTTAAATATTCATTTCGATTGTCATCGTTTGGGTAAAGACCAATTTGACGATTGAAATCAATTTTACCCCTCCCCATTTTTGATTTGACCTGATCTAATGGAGTTTTTGTATCATAGAATTTGAAAAGCCTACGAACAATTTTTAATACTTCCTTAAATAGTGCGCCACTAGTAAAGGGTCCAAAGTCGTATCGGATTTGATCTTTTGTAAACTTTTCCGTAATGTCTTTTTCTCTAACAACTAAAACCCTAGGCCATGTTTCATTTGTAATAATTAAATGGTTGTAACTTTTATCGTCCTTACTTTTTGTGTTGTAACGTGGCTTATGTGTTCTAATGAGATTTGTTTCTAAGATCAAGGCTTCGAGAACACTTTCTGTGACAGTGAATTCTATCGATTTAGCCTCATAAACCATTTTTTTTATTAATTCCGAACGTTTCTCTTTTATATCACTAGAAAAATAGCTACCAATTCGATTCTTGAGAGAAGTTGCTTTGCCGATATATAAAATTTCTTTTCTGGTTCCTAAGAAAAAGTAAACTCCGGGTGTGTCTGGAAATTTTTTCTTATCTAAATCTCTTTTTTCCATAGTAACAACTAAAGAATTTTCTTTAGATATTGACCAGTGTAGGAATTTGGGTTTTCGGCCACTTCTTCGGGTGTACCCTTGGCTACAATGTCTCCGCCTCCTACTCCACCCTCAGGACCAATATCAATAATGTAATCAGCAGATTTAATTAAATCTAGATTATGTTCAATTACCATAACTGTATTGCCATGATTTACCAATTGTTGCAGTATTTCAATTAGCTTTTTCACATCCTCATAGTGAAGTCCAATTGTGGGTTCGTCTAGTAAATAAATAGTTTTTTGTGTGTGGGGTTTATAGAGTTCGGAAGCAATTTTTACACGTTGCGCTTCCCCGCCAGATAAGGTGGTAGCACTTTGTCCTAATTCTAGATAACCAAGACCAACTTCAAGTAACGTATGTAATCGTTCTTGTATAGCAGGAACATCGTTAAAGAATTCGTGGGCTTCCTCGATAGTCATATGTAGTACCTCATCAATATTTTTCTTTCGATATGTAACTTCTAGAGTTTCTTTGGTAAAGCGTTTACCGTCACAAACATCACAAGTTACATAAACCGTCGGTAAAAAATGCATTTCAACAGCTATTTCTCCATTGCCCTGGCAGGCTTCGCAACGTCCGCCCTTAACGTTAAAACTGAAACGACCTGGCTTCCAACCTCTAGCTCTGGCCTCGCTGGTGGCAGCGAACATGTCACGAATATGAGTAAATGAGCCGGTGTATGTGGCTGGATTGCTTCTTGGTGTACGACCAATTGGTGACTGATCGATTAAACAAGATCGACCCAAATATTCGGTACCAGTAAAAGTTTTACAATTGTAGGTATGTGGCGTACGGTAGCGCTTTTCTAAACGTGATTTTAGATTTTTATCTACAATTTCGTACATAAAAGTTGATTTACCGGATCCGGAAACACCGGTAACACAGATAAGTTTGCCGAGTGGTATATCAACATTTAAATTTTTTATATTAAACGCTTTACCACCTCGAATCTTGATAGAGCCTTTTTCTGAAGTTCTTCTTTCTGGCACAATGATTTTTTTGGTACCACGCAAATAATCCAAAGTAACTGATTTTGATGGATTGTCTTTGGCTGATAATAATTTATCCAAATAATCAGAAACAATCACTGTACCACCATGCACGCCAGCCTTTGGTCCAATATCAACTAAGTAATCAGATGCAAAAATGGTGTCTTCATCATGTTCCACTACGATAATGGTATTACCTAAATCTCTGAGTTCAGTTAGGGTTCTAATTAATCGATCGTTATCTCTTTGGTGTAATCCAATTGTTGGTTCATCAAGTACGTACAGTGCACCCACCAAACCAGAACCAAGTTGCGAAGCTAGGCGGATACGTTGAGCTTCTCCTCCTGATAGAGTGTTGGCGCGACGATCTAGAGTTAAATATTCGATACCAACGTTATTCATGAACTGTAGTCGCTCAATAATTTCACGTAAGGCGGGCCAGGCGATATCTTGTTGTTTTTTGGTGAGTTGCAGTTGGTCAATGAATTCAGTAGCTTCCTTCACTGTCATTTTTGTGAAATCCACTATGTTTATTCCTAAGTTTTTTCCATTGCCACCGAGATAAACACGTAAAGCTTCAGGTCGAAGTCTGGCTCCTTGGCATGAAGGACAGGTGTCGGTTTGGAAAATACCCACTACCCCAAGACCATTACACTCAGAACAAGCACCGTAAGGAGAGTTAAAAGAAAATAGTCTTGGTTCGACTTCCGGAAAAGAAGATCCATCAATTGGACAAATAAATTTAGCTGACAGTGTTCGCATCGAACCATCGGGACTTTCAATCTTAACCAAACCGTTTGCGATATTTAAAGCCAATTCAACGGCTTCAGAAAGGCGCTCTCTTGAACTTCGAGGATCGTCAGTAAATTCACTAACATAAATTTCGTCAATCAAGACATCAATATCATGCCTTTTAGTTTTTGTGAGTATTATTTTTTCGCGAAGTTGCTTAATCTCACCATCGATTTTAACTGTTTCAAAACCTTTGGCCAGCAAATCATATAGCAATTGGTAATACTCTCCTTTTCTGCCGACAACAACTGGAGCAAAAACTGCTACTCTACCTTTTGATAACTGGATACCTAAAACTTTCTGTGATTGTTTTTCAGTTGCTTCCCTAACCTCTCTAGTCTCAATAGATTTTAAAATTATATTAAGAATCTCATCTTGTGAAAGTTTTTGAATCGGAACGTCAACATCTAAACAATAAGGTTGTCCAACACGAGCATATAATATACGTAGGTAGTCATATATTTCTGTAATAGTGGCGACTGTAGACCTTGGATTACGTGAGGCAGACTTTTGGTCAATTGAAATAGCCGGAGAAAGTCCACTAATTTCGTCAACATCAGGTTTTTGTAGTTTATTTAAAAATTGTCTAGCATAGGGGGATAATGATTCAACATAACGTCTTTGTCCCTCAGCGAAGATTGTATCAAAAGCCAAGGATGACTTACCAGAACCAGAAGGTCCGGTGATGGCAATCATTTTGCCACGAGGCATGGAGACATCAATGTTTTTCAGGTTATGGGTTCTAGCACCACGAACAATAATTTGATCATGGTTTTTTGAAGAACCGGTTACTTGCCAGGTTGTTTTGGTTTTTTCCTCTTTTTTATCTGGTTTTTTTGCCATATTTTATCCAAACAAACAGTATAACGTTTTTATAGCAACTTGCAAAAAATATCAATTAAGGTCGTTCTTAAACCTAATTATCACATGCGTGCCAACCCCTTTAATTGATTCAACTGATATTTCACCTTTTAATTGTTCAACTATTTGTTTTGTGATCCACATACCCAAACCAGAACCTGTAATATTGTTTATTTGATCGTCAGTTCCAAATCTTGCAAATGGTGTGAACATTTTCTTCTGATCGTCGGCACTAATACCCTTTCCTGTGTCAGCAATTGTAAAGGTTGTATAGACTATATTTGTATTTATATCAACCGAAACTTCACCTTGATCGGTATATTTAATAGCGTTGTTGATGATATTAATAAGTATTTGTTCTAGTCGTTTAGCGTTTGTTTTTAGTAAAATTTTATCGCTAGTTTGTGTTGTTTTTAACAGAAGCTTTTTAACATCAGCTAAAGGTTTCATTTGAGAAATAACTTTATTTGCTATAGATACGACATCAGATTCGGCAATTTCAATTTTTGTTTTTCCAGATTGGATATGTGCTGCCTCTAAAAAGTCGTTAACCAGAGTTACCAGACGAGTAGATGCTTCTCTAATACGGGTGGAAAAACTTAATTCTTCACCTTGTAGACTCTCCTCTAATAAACTCGCATAACCCTTAATAGCTGTAAGTGGAGCTCTAAATTCATGGACTAAAGCATCAATAATTAAATCCCTTTCTTTAAGTTTGTTAAGAGTCGTATTGTAAAGTTTGTGATAGTTTATTTGGTTTGCTATCCAATAAGCTAAAGCAATTATGAAAAGAAATATTAATGAGAGAATAATATAGGACTTGAGAATTCTTCCATCTAAAAGTGCATTTATTTTTGAAAAATCATGTTGAGTAAATATGTAAACGTCATCCGCATTCTCATTGTTTACATATCTAAAGGCCTGCGTAACTGGTTTCTCATCAATTTTAATATTGAAGATCATGGTCTCACCATTACCCAGCAATGAAGCTCTAAATGGCTGTTGGTTTGGTTCAATTGTGCCTATTTTTGTTGAATCAAGATCGTAAATTATAACTAAGTCCTCCCCTGTTTGTTTAACAATTCGAATTTTCTCTAAGTCTTCTTGATCACCTAGAAAACTAGAAATAACCGCTGGGTCAGTGATCAGATTACTGTCAACGGCAAATTCAATGGTGTCCTGAAGTATGTTGATTTTTTCTTGTAGAACTGTATTAGTGTTGGCCTTTGATACGTAGACGAATTGTTGAAAAGTGTAAATGAAAAGGAGGGGAAAAATGACGATTAATACTACTACGAGTATTAATTGATTGTTTTGTTTGATTATTCTTAGACCGGATTTAAGAATCTGAATCATGTTGTTTAATTTCCTCTTCAGGACGAGTGCGTAAAGTGTGTCCTAGCATGAGCAGTATAAGTCCGAACGAGATGACTCCCATTGCTGCCACTGTGTTGTAGGAGTTTAATTCAGTCTCTTGATATATGTCTCTAGTTTCGACAACATCCTGGTTTTCTGCATCAACTGGGGTAAACGCCTCTGCGGTTTTTACGAATTGAAAAGGCTTACTTCTAGCGACGATATTCCCGATATTGTCGGTCATGGCTACATATACTTCGTGTTCCCCTTCTTCTAACTCCTTTTCAAGAGTGTAAACGAAGTTACCATCACTATCAGCCTTAACGGTTACTATGGTTGGACTACTAAAAATAAAGAGCGTAACAAAACTATTGGGTAGTGCCTTTCCTTTAATTTCAGCCATTAAAGGTTTATTTATGTCATTATCAAAAATTTCCACTACAGGTGTAATGGATTCAATTTGTAAATTATTTTCATCCACATAATTAACTTCTTTTGGTGATTGGAAATTAATAACTGCCTCACTATCACTGCTAAGTGGATTAAATCCCTTTGTTATTTCTACACTATCTATCACCCCGTCGCCATCTGTGTCTGGTAAATTAGGATCAGTTTTATAGAGATTAGTTTCGTCAAAATCAGTAACTCCATCCCCATCTGTGTCTTTGGCGATAAGTTCACTTCTCTCTCGTAATAGAGATTCGTATTTTTCTACCTCCTCTAATAATTCAGTAAACTTATCAGTTAGGATCAAAGAAATTTTGTCTGAAATGTCCTTTGTTTCGATTTGTGTTTTTGCTTTAATTATTAATGAGTCACGTAGACGATTTACTTCGTTCAACGCTAATCGCTTGATGTTGTCATCATTACCCTGAACGCTTGATGCATATTTTTGTAGGAGAAGATTTAATTCATCATGAACTGCATTCAAGAGTTTATTGGCTTCCTTCCGCGCTTGCTCCTCAGTATTTAGAGTTGTTTTATTATGTTCTGAGTTGTCAAATACAGAATCTTCTGTTTTGTTTATGCTTTCCTCTAAGGTTTCATTTGACTCTTCTTCTGTGTCAAAATATGCCGAACGTTGTTCTATTGAATTATCAGCAATACTACTAGAATCAGCTTCTAAGCTTTCCTTCACTTTTTCAGTTAGTATCAGTGGTTCAATAATTTCTGCGTCGCTAGCTGATGTTTTGGTCAAAGCAATTCCCGTTTTTCTTATAGAAATATTGATAGGTTCAGTTTTACGTGTTGTGTCAGAATTAACAACCTTTGCAAACACATTGTAAGTATTTGCGGGTAATAATGAACCATCTAGGAAATAGACCCAAATATCCCCCTTTTTGGTAGCCTTACCAAGAAAGATTGGTGTAGATGAGAAGGTTGGTAGTGCATACATTTCCACACGAAGATAGTCTGTAGCATTATGGGTTATAAATTTATATTTGCCCTCAATTATATTTTCAAGTTGTAGATGGGGCTTGTCGGTACTGATAGGTGTTGAATCTGGTGTAAATTCAAACGACAAATCAGATTCATGTGTAGATATTGTGGAAAAATCTGAGTCGGTCTTTGTAATAGTGAAATTTGGACCAGTAAAGTAATATTTAGAACCATCAACCGAAAGAGTTTTAAGTTTAAAATTGTAGGTTGCGGATTTCAAAATATCATAGGGGACCAGAAATGAGTATTTTGTTCCCTCCTGATTTTTGAGTGATAATACAATATCCTCACCTGTATCGACGGAATAGATTGATAAGTCAACGTCAGTTATGTCTGTAACATCTACCGTAAAAATAAAATTCTCTTTTGGTTCTTTTGGAAAATCAGTTGGAAAGGTTATGTTTGGAACAACTTTCTCACTAAGATCTAGTGTGGAAGAGGTGTCAACAGTCATTGTGTCGGTGGTTGTAAATGAACTGGACTCCAAACAACCAGAGTCAACACAAGCTGTTGTTGCTAACAAATGTTCGGTTGGCTGTGGTTTGATGTCGGAGGTGGCTATAGTTAGGTATAGGCCGGTAATAATAAAAGAATACCCAGAAAAACTCGCAATCCCAGCAACAATTTTGGGGGTTTTCTTGTGTGAAATATAGCTTAAATAATCAGCCTTATTAACTAATCGCAGTGGTGGTTCTTTGGGTAATGAAATCAAGGAGCCGTCGTCTGGACTAGTTGTTTTTTTTGATTTTGTATTTTTTTTCTTTGGTTTTAATTCAAGTAAAGAAACTTTTTTTATTTGAATACTATCCACCTCTTCAGAAATAGATTTATTGGGTTTTTTTGAACGTGAAGGTCGCTTAATAAGCAGTGTTTTTTTGTGTTCACTCTCCCTTACGGTTTCTTTTTTGGAAACTCTCGGCATTTATCTATTATACATTTATCAAATACTATAAAAGTGTATTATCAACTACTGTGTTTGTTGATAATCAGGGTAACAAGATCGTTTAAATCTGTCATGGCTTTTATTAAAAAATCGTCCACTCCGAGCATTTTAGCTTTTTTCTTATCCTCATCGTTGTCCTTATTTGAGAAAACCACCACTGGCGTTTCTCTAAACTCAGGTCGCTGTCTCATTTCATTTAGAACATCAATACCATTTTTTCCAGGTAGCATTAAATCTAAAATTACCAATGTGGGTTTGTAGTGTAAGGCTGTGTGAAGAACTTCGTTGCCATTGTGACAAAAATAATAAGGGATCTTACTCTTGGTTAATCTAACTGATAGAAGATTTCTAAGTAAAGGATCATCCTCGACAACCAAAACTCGTATTTCTTTTTGTGGTACAGAGCTTGTTTCGGCCTTTTTTTCTGTTATAACCAAAGATTCGTGACTGTGAATATTTGAGCTATCTTTTAGTAAATTTTCGATAGTGCGTATTAGACTGACTATATCAATATTGGTTTTTTGAATAATTTTTGTAACAGCTATATTGTTATTTGAATCGGTGTTGGTGTCGGCTATTAATATGAAAGGTATGTCACAATCATTTTGCGCATTTATTTCTAAGATAATATTTTGTAACAAATCGCCATCTAAAGTGGATTCAAGCAAAATCAGATCTGGTTTTTGGGTTTTTATAGCCAGTGCACCTTTTTTAAAATCATTAAATATTAAGATGTCTATTCCAGCATAGAGAAACATGAGTTCTATAGAATTAATAAAGGCTGAATCATCACCTATTACTAGCATTTTTTTACCCAAAAAAGTTTGTTTTTATTTATCATAAGTATAACTCTAAACTTATGATAATTATGACATGATTTTTTCCTAAAAAACCATGATATTAACTCATTTTGTTTTTTTCTTTTTATTCTTATCTAATGTTGCTTCTAATATTCTCATTTCGTCACGGATTATCGCTGCGGTTTCAAAATCGAGAATGGCCACAGCTTCTTCCATCTGTTTTCTCTTTTCTTTTAGAATTTTTTTAGGATTTTGCTTAAGTAAATCAATGTCAATTTTTAAAAGTGAATCAACTGTTTCGTCGTGTTTAGTTCGTAATTGATCAGCGATTGACTTTATCTCCTTAGCAATTGTTTTTGGTGTTATGTTATGCTTTTTGTTGTATTCGAGTTGTAGTGTTCGTCGACGATTTGTCTCATTGACTGCTTTAGATAGTGAAGGAGTCATTTCATCGGCATAAAGAATAACTCGACCATTGACATTTCTCGCGGCTCGACCAATTGTTTGTATAAGAGCAGTTTCACTACGCAGAAATCCCTCCTTGTCAGCGTCAAGAATGGCTACTAGTTCGACTTCGGGCAAGTCCAAACCCTCACGAAGAAGATTAACACCGACTAAGCAATCAAATTTTCCTCTTCTGAAATCAGTTAAAATCTCTATTCGTTCAATGGTTTCAACGTCACTGTGGATGTATTTGGTACTGATTCCTCTTTCAGCTAAAAATTCAGCTAAATCCTCAGCCATTTTTTTGGTAAGGGTGGTAGTTAGAACTCTGGCTCCACCCGCTATAACCTTCACAGCCTCGTCAATAAAATCTTTGATTTGTCCCTTGTAATCCCCTGCTTCTGTTACTGGACGGATATTGATTTCGGGGTCAATTAAACCAGTTGGTCGTATAACTTGTTCTACCATCGCTATTTTAGTTTTTTCTAATTGTTCATATTCATATTTACCAGGAGTAGCTGAGGTATAGATTCTCTGTCCAACTTGGTCTTCGAATTCATTAAACTTTAAAGGGCGATTGTCGATAGCGCTGGGTAAACGAAAACCATATTCAATCAAGGTGTTTTTTCTTGATCTGTCTCCGGCATACATACCATTCAGTTGCGGAATAGTCACATGTGACTCGTCAATAACAGTTAAAAAATCCGCCTTACCGTTTTCCTTGTGTGGAAAATATGAAAGTAATGTGTATGGAGCCTCGCCAGACTGACGTCGATCGAAATGACGAGAATAATTTTCAATACCGTTACAATATCCGACCTCACGGATCAGAGCTAAATCATGTTCTGTGCGCCTGCGTAAACGTTCAGCTTCAAGAAGCTTACCCTCTTTTTTGAAATGTTTTAATTGTTTATCCAATTCTTCTTTAATTTCAGTTATAGCAACTTTCCTTTCTTCTTCAGGAGTAACAAAGTGTTTTGCAGGAAAAAGAAAAAATGATTGCGGTTCATCTAGGATTTGTCTTGTTATTGCATCAATTTTGGTTATGTTTGAGACCGAGTTTGCGGTAAAACTTAAACGGTAAATAACTCGTTCATTAGTTGGCATGATCTCTACAAAATTACCGACTGCTCGAAAATGAGCTGGGACCAAATCAGCGTTTGTTCTCTCAAATTGCATGTCAATTAGAGTGCGAAGTATCTCTGTACGTGATGTGTTAAAACCTCGTGTGAATTTGATGTGTTTCTTTAAATATTCTTTTGGTGAACCAAGTCCATAGATACAAGAAACAGATGCTACGATAATAACATCACTTCTGGTTAGTAAAGCTTGTGTGGAGGCGTGACGTAACCGATCAATTTCCTCGTTTATTTGTGCTTCTTTTTCGATGTAAGTATCGCTGGTGGGCATGTAAGCTTCTGGCTGATAATAATCATAATACGACACAAAATAATGCACAGCGTTATTAGGAAAAAAGTCTCTGTACTCCTGTGCTAATTGTGCGGCTAAGGTCTTGTTGTGCGCAATTACCAGCGTTGGTTTTTGGATTTTTTCTATGACATTGGCAATGGTAAAGGTTTTACCTGAACCAGTTACACCCAAAAGTGTCTGGTGTGTATAACCTTTTTTAAGCCCATCCACCAACTGTTCTATGGCTTTAGGTTGGTCACCGGCTGGCTTTTTGTCAGTTTCGAGCTTGAATTTCATTTGTTCGAGTATAACGTGATTATCAAGATAAAAAAAGTGGTTAATTTACTATAGTAATTGTTCACGCATTTTCTTAGTAAAATTAACTATAGTATGCAAATTGTGAATTGACGCTAGCTGAGGACCTAACATTTCTTTGGCTTTAAATAAATGGGCTAAATAGGCTTTGGTGTAGGTTTGAGCAATATGACCGTCGCTTAACTCATCTACTTTGGAAAAATCATTTTGGTAGCACTGATTGTTGAGATTTATTTTTTTAAGTACGGGATAGTTTAGTGTGCCACAGGCAGTGGTTTTGGTTTGTCCAGTCTCAACGTAAATTGTTCCGGTTCTAGCGATACGGGTCGGGTTAACACAATCAAAAGTGTCGCAACCATTCAGAATTCCCAGCACAATATCTTCCGGTTCACCAATACCAAGGAGGTGACGTGGTTTGTTTTCAGGTAAAACTTCATTAACTACTCTAAGTGATTCGTTAAGATCATCTTTGGAAAAACTGCCACCAATGCCAAAACCGTCGAAATCCATAGCCGAAAGTACGTTTGCACTTTCAATGCGTAAATCCAAAAAGCGACCTCCTTGAACTACGCCATATAGACCTTGTTTTTTTAAGGCCTCGTAGTTTTGCTTGTGTGCCATGATACTTCGTTTAGCCCAACGGTGGGTTCGATCCATGGCTTCCTTTTGGTAAGAATAATCTGCTGTTGGGCTGGTACACTCATCAAAGGCGATAATTATATCAGCTCCGATTGCATGCTGAATTTCGATAGATCGCTCGGCTGTAAAGCGATGCATAGAACCATCAATATGTGAAGTAAAGGTTACTCCTTCTTCATCAATTATACAAAGTTTTCCATGATTACTAGCTAGCTCTTGACTGTAAACATTTAGTCCGTGATATTGATTTTGTGTTTCTGGTGAAATATCACCAGTGGCAAATTTAGTCACTCCCTTTCCAAAAGCAGCCCCTAATGAAAAAACTTGAAAACCACCAGAATCGGTAATGGTTGGCATTTGCCATTCTGCAAATTCATGTAAACCTCCTGCTTTTTTAATAATCTCATGCCCTGGTTGTAGAAATAAATGATAGGTATTAGCCAAAGTAACCTGATTACCTACATATTTGTGTAAATCATCAGATTTAATACCCTTTACTGTACCTTTAGTACCAACCACAACGAAAGCTGGTGTTTCGATTTTTCCGTGTGGAGTTTTAATAACACCAGCTCTAGCTAGATTTCTTGGATTTTTCTTTAGGACTTGAAAAGTTACAGGTTTGCTCATAACAATAAAATCAATGTCGGTAGATACCGACATTGATTACTTCTTATTTTATTTAATTTCTAATAGTTCGATGGAAAAAACCAAAGTTGAATTTGGAGGAATTGGACCAATTCCCTTCTCTCCATAACCCAATTCCGGCGGAATAACCAAAATTCTTTGTCCGCCAACTTTCATACCAACAACTCCCTGTTCCCAACCTTCAATAACCATTCCTTGTCCAACTTTGAATACAAAAGGTTCACCGCGTTTTTTTTGAATTATCAAATTCCTCTCCAGTCTGTAGGGTACCTGCATAATGAACTACCACAGTGTCGCCACTCTTAACTTCGGCGCCGGTTCCAATTACAATATCGTCTATCACAAGCTTGTTTAAATTACCTTGAGCATCAGTCGCTTCAAGGAGAGCTTCTTCTCGCTCACTGTTAATATCTTCTCCTTCACCAACAATTACCACTTTAGAATCAAGAACAGCTGCTTTTTGTGCCTTCTCATTATCCCCTAAAATAGTGGTTTCAATTCTTATTAGGTATAAAGCCAAAGCCATAAAAACTATGCTGAGACCAATACCGACCATCTCAAATTTGTTTAACATAACACTATTCTGCCATAATAGCGGTTTCTGTGGAAGTTGCAAGTGTTTTTTCTAGAGAGATCTTTCGATTATTTATGCTCTCAAAAAGACTCGAGTCGCTTCTTTTTGCAAGTAAATTAAGGAAATTAACACTGTCAGTTTCGGTCATAAAATTTGGTTGTGCCAAATTGTTTTTACTGGAAATTGGCAAAAATTCTATTGCTAAATTTCCCTCTTTCTCTGTCAGTGCTAATACCAAACCTTCTCGCACTTCTTCACTAAAATATTGATCAAAAACAAAATTACCAAGTGAATAGAAAACTAGGTTGTCATTAATTCTTTCAATACCTTGTACTACATGAGGATGGTGACCAATGATTAAGTCAGCTCCAACTTCGACTAATTTTTTGGCATACTCACGTTGGGTATCTGATTGTTTTAAGGAATATTCGGTTCCCCAGTGCATGTAAGCAACTTGCAAATCGCTGTTATCCTCGGCCCAAGCAAAAACTTGCTCCAGATCGGTGTCTGTTGGTTCAATAAATAATGTGTGTATACCAACGATGGCTATTTTATGTTTTTCTAATTCAAGAAATGTAACCGAACTGGTGGCTAGTTGTGTTGGATGACCAAAAGCATTTATTTTATTTTTTTCAAGATTACTAATTGCTTGCAAATAACCTTCCCTACCATAGTCAAAGGAATGATTGTTGGCTAATGATAAGTGAGTAAAACCAAACTCGCTAAGAGTGTTAATATACTTTGGATTGGTGGAAAATTGAAAATGAAAATTAGGAGTCTTTACGTGTTTTGGTGCTATGCTGGATTCAAAATTTCCAACTAAATATGAATTTTCAATATTAGGAATTTCAAGGTTTTCAAAAATATAATTCGTTCCGTAGGTGTTGAGAAGATGTTCAACATGCCTTGCTAGCATCACATCGCCAACAAAATAAATCGTGTCCTTGTATTTTTTTTCAACATCTAATTTTTGCTGAACGGCACTAAATTCCCCGTGTTTTATCTCCTTAACGCTACTAAATGAATCAACGTTCAAAAAAGCTAGGGTTAAACTGCTAAGGGAAATTATGCCGACAAACCATAAACTCACAGGCATGATAAAGGCTTATTTTAGGGTTACGGGATGGCTATAAAATAGACCTACATCGTATATATACATAGCAAACACCACACCAATGGAAGCTAAGCCAATGGCTGCCAAAACTATAGATGCATTATTTATCCATGATGAGGTGTTTTGGCGCTTGGCAATTTTTCTCTTGGTAATTCGTCTACTGACACATCTATTCCTAATAATGCTGAAACTTCATCTGCATTCAATCTTTGGTTAGTTCTAAAAACTTTATGTAAACCCTCTATTCTTGAAACATGTGTTGTATTATTTTCACGTAAAATCATAATGGCTGTATCTACATCTGAACCCTTAAACGAAGCACTTAAAAGCACGGATCTAATTTCTTCCTCTGGAGAGGAAAGGTCAACCCCGTTAACTCTCAATATCATTTCAATTTGCTTTTTTTGCAACATGTTATTTTTTTAGCTTTTCTGTTGTCTTTTTACTATATACTGATCGTAAATTTCTAGCAAAACGATAAAAAGCGTTACAATGACAGGACCAACAATGAAACCGATTGGTCCAAAAAGTGAAATACCGCCAAGAACTGACAACAATATTAGAAAAGGATGCATGTTATGACCTCGACTCATTAGGTGTGGACCTAACATATTATCAATAAGTATAACTATAAGTAGCGCCCATACCGCCAAACCAGCAGCATTTACAACATCCCCAGTCACTGCTAGATAGATTATAGCTGGTACCATAATAGCGATAGTGCCAACACCAGGTATCATAGATAGAATTGCAGCTACAGCCCCCCATAAGACCGCTCGCTCGATGCCAAATATAGTAAAGCCAATAGCAGCTAAAATACCCTGAATTAGAGATACTAGAACAACACCCATCGTGACTCCACGTACAGCTTTAGCTAGACGTGAAAGTATAATTTGGTCTTCTTTGTCGGGTAAGGGACTGATTTTTGTAATAAATCCTAGAAGCTCCTTACCATCCCTGAAAAAATAAAAAGCACCAATAAGAGCAATGAAGATTAAAAAGATAGTTGAGATCGTACCGGCAAAAATCGAACCTAGATTGAAAACAAACCATTCGGCGCTTTGTTTAAGTTGTTCGGTCAAATTTAATTCAAATTCTGGTACGTAAACCCTTATCGTGTTTTCAATCGTATTAATATGTTGTTCGATTGATAAATCCTGTCCATTGCCAAGAGTTTGATAGAAGCTTACAAGTTCTCGAACAAAAATCGTGGAAATAAAAACTAGAGGAATAATACCTACTAAAACCACAATTAAAGTGGTTAAAGCAGAAGCTAGTGACTTGTTATTTCTGTACACATAACGTTGGATAATTTCATATAGCGGATAACAAATAGTTACAATAATAACCGCTAGTGCTAAGGCTGAAATAAAGGGTGAGAAAACTTGCCACAACAAATAACCAGATCCAGCCAAGATCAAAAAGAAAAAGACATACTCAATCACCCTACCGATTGACATACTATTAACTATAACATCTAAAAAATGAAAATCTAGATGTATACCCAGTTTTATCTAATTAGATTTGTCCGCGCAGACTCATGGCTTCAGCAATGCGTTTAACACCGATTTTATAAGCTGCTTCTCGATAAGTTTCGGTGTGTAACTTTTGCTCATGGATGGTTTTAAATGCGTCTAGCATCTTATCCTTTAATCTGTTAATGACTGTTTCATTATCCCAGTACCATTGTTGTTTATTTTGTACCCATTCAAAATAAGAAACAACTACACCTCCGGCATTAACCAAAACATCCGGTATTATGTCTACACTCTTTCCGGTTAGAATATTCTCAGCCTCATGACTAACTGGATTATTAGCTAATTCTAAGATTGCAAAGGCTTTTATTTTATCAGCATTTTGACTGTTGATGACATTATCGAGCGCAGCTGGTATTAAAATATCTACGTCAGTGAACAAAACTGCGTTTGAATCATTTGCAATCGTCAGATGTTCTTGTTTATTTTCGGTAGCGAATTCCAACAAGGATTTATTAGCTGATTTAGCTTCAATTAGTGGTTCTGGATCGATACCTTTATAATTTGTTAATGTAGCACTACTATCAGAAACTGAAACAATATTTGCTCCTCGAGCATGTAGTAATTTTGCTACTGTTGCCCCAGCATTACCAAACCCCTGAATGGCAATTTTTTAAACCTGAGAGTGATCGACCAGTGGTTTCAATATATTGCTCTAATACAAAAACCGCACCTTGGGCTGTGGCGATATCGCGTCCCTTACTACCACCGATACTAATTGGTTTTCCGGTGATTATACCCGGAGAACTAACACCAGTGATCTGTTCGTATTCATCAAGCATCCAGGCCATAGTTTTTGAGTTGGTATAAACATCTGGAGCTGGTATATCAACATCAACACCGATATAAGGAAGAAAAGTTTTGATATAGGCACGCGAAACCTTCTCTAGGTCAGTATCATCGTACTTTTTAGCATCTATAACCACACCACCTTTGGCACCACCAAAAGGTATATCAACGACGGCACACTTAATAGCCATAGTAGCAGCTAGAGCACTAACTTCTGATTCATCAGCTTTAGGATGAAAACGAATACCGCCCTTGAATGGACCTCTTGCATTATTAAACTGAACTCGATAAGCATTAAAAACCTCTTCACCAAATTTGGTGGAAACTTTTAAATTATGATTACGTACATACTGTGGCTTAAGTAATTTTTCAATTTTATCATCACTCAATCCTAAGTTTTCCGCAGTTTTAATTATATGTTTTTTAACTTCAGAGAATGGGTCGTGATTCGTGTTTTCCATACTGTAACTGTTTAATTATTTAATAATTCATCAATCCTACCCCCTACTATTTCCTCCTTAAAAGTTCCATGAATGTGTTCAATAATATTTCCTGTCTTATCATAAATTATGGTTTCAGGCATAGCATATCCACCAACGCTAGTGTAGAAATGATCATCGACATCGATAACAACCTCTATAGATGTCAATTCTGGCAAAGTGTTAACGAAACGTTGCGCTTGATCTTTTGACTCTTTTCTATTAATAGCTAAAAACACTACTTCGTTTGTATTATATTTTTCAGCTAATTTCTGTAATGAGGTCAATTCTGTAACTGAAAATGGAGACCAGCTAGCCCATGAATTGACCACCATGATTCTACCTAAATATTGCTCGAGTGAAACCTTGTTGCCTGCCAAATCAGTATAGTAAGTAGAATCATCTTCCTTATCGGAAAAAATTTCTCTGGTTGATTCGTTAACAAATGTGTGTTTATCAAAAATAATTTTCAGTGTTAAACCCGCCATCGTTATTAATATTACTGACAGAAATAGCAAAATTTTATAATTTTCTCTAAGTGTTGATTTCATAATTACTTAATTTGAAGGTTTTGACTTTTTATTTCCCCCGTTTTTAAATGAGTATAATAAATCATTCCAGCTACTAGTAGTGTAATGAGAAGAATAGCGGTCAGTATAGAGTGTTTGTTCATACCTTATTGGTTACATTATATAACTACTCAGTAACAATATCACTGCCTAGGTAGATGATAATTGGTTCTTCCATCTTATCTTCATTTGTACCATCATTAAGGGAAATCAAAGCGTTACTTAGGTCAGCACTAATTTTTAAGGCATCAGTATCGTAATCTTCTTGATAGATAATAACTGTTCGCTTTTGTGTTGAAGTAAAATCTGCTTCCAGTTCGCTAACTTTGTAACCAGCTTTTTCTAATTTTAATTTAACTTCAGCTCCAACTCCAGGTATGCCACTACGATTTACTAAGGCAATATTCAGACTAGCGGTGGTTGAAGAGATATCGTTATTAGTATCTGTTTTTATAAGGTCTTCTTCAGCTGAATTTTTTAACTCATTGTAAATAATCTCCTCGGAATTGACACTCACTTTACTATCACTATTTATATATGTAACTTCGAAGGCTCGGTGTGAAGTGTTGGCATTTGTAACGTACCAAACAATTACAATCATAAAGGCAATTATCAAAATTATACCTAGGAAGAATAAGCGATTCTTTACACTAAAATTCCAAGCTGTTTTCAAGTATTCCGCATAACTCCTAGATGTAGATAGTTGCTCTTTTAGATCTAGAATACCAACCTTCACAGGAGTATGGAACTTGATGCCACTTTTATTTAAATATTTAGAGGTTAATTTCTTTTCTTTTGCTTTCAGAGCTTGATAATCAGCTATATCAAGACCAGCCATGGTTAGCATTTTTCTGACGTACAATCGAATTAACCACGTTACTAGAAAACCAAAGATAATTAGACCAAACAATACTCCAAATACCAATTTGAAGGGAATAACCCAAAAGGTGGTTTTAGCACTAGTAAATTGTCTATTATCTGTACCGTAACCCAAGGCCACAGTGGCTGTATAACGGCCAATATCGGCTATAGACCATTCCCCTTTCCAAGTAAAAGTAAATTTTCTAATACCGTCGCTACCACCGGTTTTTTGAGGCACCTTTCCATATTGTGAATTCTGGTTTATAGGAATAATACCTCGTTCCTCACCCCACATATTTGTAATTTTTATTTCACCCTGTGGTTGCAAAAAAACATTCCCCTTGTTTTCGAATCTTAATTCAAAAGTGGCTTCAGGTCTACTAAGAAGTGTTTCAGTGGTTCTAAATTCACGTATGTCTCCTAACTCAATAATATCACCAGCAATTCTGGTGAAAATGAGCGATGTAACCATTTGTGAAGTTTGAACTTTAGTTTGTTTTTTATCGTCTTGAAGTGGTTTGGTACCAATTAAAATAGCTGCGTAATGACCACCTGGACTAGCGTCATCGGGTACTTTTATTGAAAATGGTACTTCGACCGTTTTTTCACTAGGAATAATTATTGGTTCGCTCGTGATAGTAATCCATTCCGCTAATGTTGAGTTGTCACCATTTTCTGAATCGATTGGAACAAAGCCTACTTCACCACCCTCCCCTCTGGGTACAAAATTAACGACACTAGCGTAGACTGTAAGATCATAATTATTTACATTGATTACCTTAACATTACTCTGCCAAGCCTGTCCTTTCTCTGCGGACATATCAAACAAAGTCGGAGAAACACTTAATGTTAATGATTCTTGGGCAAATATCAGATTCGGGGCAAAGAAAAATAGAAAAGAAGCAATGACAACGGAGAAATTACGTATCATTTTTCTTGAGATTAATATCATGTTCATACTCCTCGTGTTCATGGTGTTTTCTGACAAAAAGTGGGACTTCGACCGCTTCATCACTAGTGGAAGCATAATAATTATTTGGTTTGATAAGCCTTCGCAGAGCTAGAGTCAGCAAAAGCGGAATAATTATTAATACCGTTAATATTACAATTAAATGAAGTTTAGGTATAGAGTAGTAAAAGTTTATATCATATAAACTGGCTAAATTCTCATTTCCGTAGGTTAATGACAAATAGGCTTTATTTTTACCAAAACGATCTATTTCAGGTATAGGTGCAGAAAACTCAACTTTTTCGTTAGGTCCGATACTTTTATTTTCCTTATTAACCTGAACAGAGGTGAGTTCATTTCCTCGTGAGTCATAGATAATAATCTCACCAGATGGTGTTTGTGGTAGTTCACCAAGATTCTCAAGTGTGAATGTAAAATTAGAGTCAGTATTTTCTAACACCAAAGGTTTTGCTTTGAAACCGTTTAATCTAAGTAATTCCACTTGCTTATCATTAATTGATACTCTAATTATCACGCCAGCAGCTTGATTTTCCATCACCTTCTTTTCAGCTTCATCTTGATTTGGTCCAATACCGAAGCCAATATATGCGTGATACTCACCTGATTTAGCATTGGGATTAATCCTAATTGTTAGAGGCAGAACTTTCTCTTCACCTGGTTGCAAATCAATTCGAGCGCGAGAAATTTCAATCCAACTGGTTATAGACTCAGTTCTGTCACTCATAGAAGCTGGAACAAAAGCCTTAATTTCATTGTTTCCATCAAGTTCAATCTCATGCACCGAGGCATAAGCTCGCAAATGAGTGGAGTGATTGTTTTTAATAGTTATACTATCGCTCAAGATGTCGCGGGCTTCAGTAGTGTGATCAATAATGAGTGGGGTTACAGATACTGATCCAGCATAGGAAAAACTAAAACCAGACAGAAATATCGTTAATGTAATTAGAAAATGTTTACTGAAAGTTTTTAACATAACACTGTACTTAATAGGATGGTATTGCTAAATAAACAACCTCTGTTTCATAATCACCTGCCTCTTGCAGTTCATTTACTTTGATTCTGTAAACTATATCATGAGTATCGGTAGCTGGAGCTGAACTATACATAATTTCTGATGGAGTTGTATCTATACCCGAGTAAGTATCAACTGCCCCGAATCGAGTTGAACCGTTACGAAGCGTAGCGTCAGTAGTGTGATAGCCGAAACAGCCAGTCGAAGAAGCGTTACATCCAGTAGACCAACTCGTAGGTGAAGCATTCGTGCCTGAAATTGATGGTATGCTTTCCCCGTATGAGTTTTGTAATTGTTGACGAGAAAACTTTAAAACCTGATAACCTTCCGTGGCATTAGTTTCAACCGCTATTCTGTGTGCAGCAATATATTCATCACCAAAAATAAGACTACCAAAACCAATAGCATCCGCGGTAGTGACGGTATCTGTTACCACCCCAGCTGTTGTGGTACCAGATGGTAAACCTGACACAGACAAAACCAAACTAGCACCTTCAATTACTAATGAAGGGTAGGTTGCTCCTTGGGCTAAAGTAACCGGTAAATCGTTTGTTACATCATATAATCTAAAGTAATATACTGCGTTTACTCTAGATGCTTTGCTTTTAATATAAAAGCTATATTCCTGTGTAGTGCTAGCTTGATGGAAATGGGTGCTACTGGAACTAGCATAGGTGTTGTGTGTACCACAACCAGCACCTACCCCTCCGACACAACTATCAGCTCCACTAACAACAGTTGTAGTGATAGTTTGGTTATCTATACCAGCACCGGCATCCTCATAACACCAAAGCGAAATATCAGTACAACTACTGGTGGCAACTACGTCACTAGATGAAGCAAAGGTAGCATCTTCAGAAAACTGTAGTTTAAATTTAATATTACTACCATCAACATTTCTCTTTTCAGCAATCACGACGCGCAAATTTAACGCCTTATCGACATTATCAATATTGTTTGGTGCAATCGATTCGCCTGCAAGATCGGCAGATGGAGTTTCGTTGTTTATATCTTCATACCATTGCCAATTTTTAATGGTGGGAGTAAAACCTGCAGTTCGAATTTGCGGATAATTATTATAGACATCTAGTGTATTACCATCATTTTTAACCATTCTAAAGCAATAAGTACTTTTAGCGTTTGCACCGTTGTGTTCTACAAACCAATCATATTCAACATTTTCTCCTTCCAACACAGTAAAAGGGTTAGCTGGAGATGGATTTTCCTCAATCAGAGATCCAGCGCGATCGGAAACAGATATGAGTAGATCACCACCAGTTGGAGGATTGGTTGATAAATCCACACCGTCTGTGGTGCCGGTGGCAGAAAAACCACGCCATGCAGTTGAACTTGATGAGTCACCTAAATCAAACCAATCATCTACAGCAATGGCGGAACATGTAGAAATACGAAGTCCATACTGTAATTTAAAGTCTTGAAATCCGGCCGGCATATTGGCGTTTGCTATCTGCATAGTCATACGTATCCTTAATCTTTCCCCCATCGCTAACGGTTCATCATTGGCGGTGATTGTGGTATTTTCACCGAGATCAGTAGCACCTGATGGCCAAGGATCGGTCGGTGTAAGTTGATTATTGTCCACATAAAAACGATAATAATTTTGTCTTATAGACATATCAGCGACTGGCCACTCAATAATTTCTGTACGATATGTCATAGCTGATCCAGTATCACTTCGCCAAATCTGGTAGGTGGTGGTGCTAGTCAAAGTGAAACCAGCCATCGGTCTTGGGTAAGTGGTGTTAGCACCAGCGGCTCGAGTATTGGCAGAGATTGAGGTGTTGTTGGTTGCTGATACAGCACTGGTTAGTGTGACTGATAGAGCAAAAGGAGTGGCTCCACCTGAAGTTAAGCCGTTAGATCTTTGTACTGCCATTTGTCCAACTCCAGTTTGAGTATTTTCTATCACCCACGCTACTGAGGTCTGTTCTACTGCTACAGAAGCTCCCGATTGCAAAGCAAATGATATCGCCCCAATACTTGAAAGCCAAACTTCATGTCCATAATGCACAACGTTTGTAGTAGCACCCATTCGTTTTTGAACATGAAGAAAAGTTCTGGCCAAGCTATTTACTGCGGTGATTGATTCGGTTTCAGTTACACCAGCTGCACTATATGAATGTTGAGCTCTCTGAATATTCCAATTCAGACCAACAAATTCAACCACCGCATAACTAACATCAGCAATACTCGCACCATTAGCCCCTCTCCTAAAAATTGGTGCTTGTAAACCCGTGTCCCATTCTGAAGTAATCTGACTGGCATAGTAATTTCTGGAGGCGTTACGGTTACTTGAACCAGTAACAAAAACAACAACATCGTTATCGTTATCTACATTAGATAAAATCGTACCAGTTGCCGATAAGGTCGAACTATTTAATTGAACAGTACCAATATTACGCACTACAATTTCGTTATCCGTTCCAGGTGAACCAATAAATTCAATTATTTCCCAATCAACCCTAGTATTACTAGTAGCTGCTGGTGGTCTGGCAATCCTAAAGCTGGTAGTTAGGTTGCTAGCATCCTCGATATATGCTGTGACATCATCAGCGTTTTGTGCAGCTCCAGTGCCTGCATCATTACCAGCACCTGTACTTTGTGAGTTGGTAATTATTACAAAGGCTCTAGTGTTACTGGCAGGAGCGGTATAGTTTGTGCCAGCTAAAAGCGTAGTTGATGTTCCGCTAACTGTAGTTGAACCTCTCTGTATGAAGAAATCTCTTTTTGGTGCGGTCGTGACTTGTGCATAAGTGTCATAAGCTAAAAATGGTGTACCACCAGCACTAACTCTGAAACAATAAGTAGTATCGTAAGCCGCAAATTCATTTGAACTAATGCTAAATTCCACGTCTAAGTGTTGTGTTGTGGATAAAGTGGTGGTGGCTGTTTGTGACTCGGTATCTCTCACTCCACCGTTATTGGTTACAAAAGAAGAGTTTTCATCAGTCACGCCACCATTGGCGACAGCGATATTTGTTGTTGTGTCACCATTAGTAACAAAGGTAGAGTCGTTCATTTCCCATCCATCACCTGTAGCGTCGATATCAGTCCAGACTGTCGCCATATCACAAGTAGTAATCATTGGTGCATACTCAAGACGAAAACGAGTTGCTATAGTGCTTACCAAACCGGTATTGGTGACACCTAAACGGAGACGAATATTACTATTTTGAGCAAAATCGGTGATAAGCGTATCTTCACTACCACCACTCGCTGAAGTGGCACCTGTCTCATTGCCATTGTCGTTTCGCCAATGATAGTGAGTTTGCGTTAAAATACCTCCACGTATTGTGGTTGAGCTAGCAATATCGATTTCCGTAGATGGTCCAATAGACCCTCCTCCTGACACTAAAACATCTGTTGGTGGAGAAGATATATTAATATCTATAGTTTCACCATTTTGTGCTAAGGAAGATATGTCGTAAACAACATAAACACACATCGAGGAAGTGGTATTTATAGCTACACTCCCAGTAAAAGTTGCTTTTTCACCGGTTTCAGAAAAACCACTGGTGCTAGTGGCACCAAACCTAGTATCTGAAGCGCTATATGATTCACTAGCACAATTGTACGGAGCGGTAGTGTCTAAATCATAATGTAATCTAAGATTTGATATTCCACTATCACCTTCAACTGTGCCAGCTTCATAAATAGTAATACTGGTGACATTGCGACTTGATGAATTTTCAATAATAGAAAAACCTCCGCCAGAATGAGAATTGCTGGTGGGTATATCGACAGTGGAATTCAAACTACCAAAACTAGAAACAGTAACGTCAGCTGAAATAGTAACGCTTGGATAATTACCGTAAGTGTTTAAGGGTGTACCATTTTGTGTCATCCTAAAACAATAGGTTTGTCCTTCGATAACAGTAGAAGAAGCCATGATTGAATATTCAAGCTCTATAAATTGATTAACATCTATTGTTAAACTTCCTGTGTTAGCAGAGGTGTCGCGTATACCACCATTACTAGAAATAAAGGAAACCTCGCCGTCTGATACTCCACCAGAAGCAACAGAAATATTAGTAGTATTGTTACCGTCAGTTAAATTTATTGTGTCATACGTCGTAAATAGAGAACCAGACGCTCCGACAACCAACCAATTACTTATATCACCGCAAGTTGGTGTTGAAGTGCCATACTCTAATCTATAGGTACTTGATAATGTAGAAGTTGAGCCTTGGTTGGCTATGCCAAGACGCAAACGCATATTATCGTTGGCCTGCATGGCAGTAAGAGGTGTATTTTCTATTCCTCCTGTGGCTGAAGTGGCACCAGTCTCATTACCATTGTCATTTCGCCAATGGTAGGCGTTTTGATTTAAATTTTGATTTACAATAGCTGTGCTACTTGCAATCACTACATTTTCGTATGGATAAACATTTACTCCACCGGACACTTGAATATCATTTTTTGGGTTATTAACATAAACTTCAATTGTTTCACCGTCTCCAGCTGTACTTAATACATCCATGACTACATAAATACACATACTTTTATACTGAGATATTTCTAGTGGTGAAGCAGTGAAAGATACAGTACCATTTGCACCATTAAATCCTCCAGCTTGTGTTGAACCAAATTGAGTCTCAGAGCCAGAATAAGATTCACTAACACAGTTATAAGGAGCAGACGTATCTAAGTCATAGAAAAGTTTAATATTAGCTAAATTATTATCGGCATCAACGGTACCATTTTCGCTTAATACTATTGTGCTAACCGTTCGTGTAGCTATGGTTTCCAAGAGAAAAGAACCACCAATCTCAAATGTGTTAGATCCCGACCTAACCTGGCTTTTTTGATTACCTAGAGCAGAAAGTGTGGCGTATGGGCTAATGTTAGCCATTGTATCTCCAATAATATCGCGCACGGCAGTAGTATTATCAAACCAACTAACATATATACGATCGTAAGACATGATATTCATGTCTATACCGTAATAATCACCAGCTACTGAATCAACAGGACCTTGTTCACTACCCCAGCTAGCCATGTCATCTGTAGATTTTTTCCAGTAGATTCTAGCTGTTGAAACTGTGCCAATAGTGGAACGAATGCTGTAACCAACATAGATTTCACCAGTGTTTTGATCACGAGAAATGGCGGTTTGTAAAATTCCTCTACCGGCGATATTTGTATGCACATTAGCTTTTGCTGTCCATGATCCAGCTGTATAAACTGCAGTCTTTATATCATGATCAGCTACCGTAAAAGTATCATTATCGGTCACATATGCGATATAAAGATCCCCTGTCTCTGTATCGAGTGTAGCGGAAACTCCAACATCGTAGGTGGTGTTTCTAACTGCACTGGCATCAATATTATTCATTGATGACCAATTGGTACCATTCCAAATACTATAGCGTAGGGTATTGGAAGTGCTACGATTGATTAGCATTACGTCGCCTGACGATAATGGCATAAGAAGACTCCAACTGTTGGCATTACCTTGTGGAGCGGTACCCACTGTTGACCAATTACCAGATACGTTACAGTTAGTACTACAAGAAACATTCATAGTACCATTACCGTCGTCTGCCTCATGTAAATTTTCCCATCAGTAGCCTTGGTAATAGTGTGACGGTTTGTAGCTACAGCATAAACGGCCGTTGAACCCAGGGTAGTACTGGTGGATGTGGTTAATAATAAAGTATCATTTGAAGTATCTAACCTATTATAGAATAGATCATCTGCACTTGTATCCATGGTAGCTATGTGAATATAATTACCAGTATCATCTGGTGTCCATCTGTCATACCACACCGAAACATCAATACAGTCTGTTTGCGAATCGACAGTTACGGGAGAACCCCATGAAGTACCGCCGTTGGTGGTTTTTCTATAAACACAAGCACCAGTACTAGTGACATAAAATTTATATCCAGTTTGATCATTAACGAATACTGTACCAGCTCCAGCTAAAGTATGAGCAGTAGCGGTAGTGTTTGGTGAACCTTCAATTACAACCACAGCCGCTTCGGCTAATCTGGGAGAAAAAATTATAGCCTCTATCAAAGCCAATCCCAGAAGTTCTATAAACAAGAGAAATATCATCAGTAATGATACTGGTTTTCTAGACACAAAAAACACGCTCAGGAATTTCACACTCATTGCCTTTATTTTACATGATTTCTAGAGAAATGATGCTTTTCTTTTACACATTATCACCTAATTCGGTTGATGTAGACACTTCCTCATAAGGAGGGATAATGAGATCAGGAATATCAATATGACTGTCATTTACTTCAACATCAGTACTTGTAGACTGACTGAGGTCTAGTGTCATATCTAACTCTGTATATGATTCTGTTATCACTGATTCTTCAGTACTGGTAGCTAAATTAAGAGTCAAAGGATCTTCGTTGTCATTATCAATAAAATCATCATCTGGTAGATCGGCCTCTATAATGGTCTTAACTTCTGGTTTAGATTGCACTAAAGCTTTTACTTCAGTTGTTGTCTCGCTGTCTGGAATATCGGGTAGTGGCTTAGGTAATGTATCCAATTGTATAAACTCACCAGTAAATATATCGTACCCCTTTGTGACAATGTCACCGTTTGGATGCAGTGAATCATAAACAAGTACCATGCGCGGATTGTCTACAGTTAAACCATCGGGGTCATTCACAGTAACGTAACTACCACTGTCAATGTTGTACATTTCTATTGTTTTATCACCGTTAGTGTTTGTTCTATTCCATATAACCAACGAACCTTGAATATGTGGCGCGAGGTTATGATTATCATCATTAGTTATTTCTTTCTGTACAATACCGTCATAAAGGATAATGTTCCAACTATTATTAAGCCAGCTTTGCCAAACCGTATATTTACCTTGTCTTGTGGGCTGCATGTTATTCACACTACCATCTGTTAATTGTGATTCTTCTCCGGATTCTAGATCATAACTAATGATTTGGAAACGGTCATCGATTAATCTTTGCCACACAATAGTATTGGAAATATTATCAAAATATGGTGATGCATCATCCACTAAATTTTCTGTAATCTGTGCTTGTTTTCCATCTCTTACTAAGAATATCTCTAGATCGCCATCTTGATCGCGGGCAGAAAAAAAGAGCATCTTCCAGACGTTCTTCTTCGATTTCACGACAATAAAATGATCCGTCTTCTAGTTTGGTACAATCATCTTTATCAAAAACCACAGCATCGTCACTTTCGGCCACAGAAACTGATTCGTAAGTTGTAGTTGCAGATTCGGTGGATGTAGATGATTCGTAAATAATATTTTCGATTGTGTTATTTGTGATTTCTGCGTTTTCAATCACATTCTCGTTAATATCGACATCGGTATTACCTTCCTCAACATAGACATCATCATTAATCACATCCTGATCGTTAATCATATTCTCAGTATTTGCTTCTGTTGTTGATGTAGATACTTCGGTAGCATCATCGGTTACTGAATCATTTCCGGTTATTATTTCGTTAATATCTGACTGTGATTCCTCTTCTATCTGAGTAACATCATTTGTACCCACTATTTCTGCGGAAACATCATTAAATACTGGTGATTCCTCCACTGAAGTCTCAGTAACAGTATCTGCACTCACCCCACCTTCCTCGACTTCACTAGCATAAGCAACATAAAAACCCTGCATTAGTAAAGATACTAGCAGTACAAACACACACACCAAACTCAGTGCGCTATTATAAACGTAGTGATACAAAATCGATCTTTGTATAGGCTCTATGTTTTCGTTCGAACCAGGCGAACGAATAAAAGCACGACGCAAAGAAGCGTTTGTTTTACGAATGTCTGTTTTCGGTTTTTTAATAAGTTTTTTACTCATCAGACGACAGCCATTTGTAGCAGAGAGTAACGTAAACCCATCACAATATAATAATAGCAATGTAAATAGCTATTTTGCTATTAGTTATCAACAAACATCTATCTAGCCAAATCAAGGAAGGATTTTGTAAGAATTATGGAAAAATCAACAAAATTCATCTTTCCATCATCATTAAAATCATAGGTAGTTTGCTTTGAGTTCCAACTTGCCAAAAAACGCGCCGATGTCATTTAAAGTGACTTTTCCGTCACCATCAATATCGGCATTTATGTTGATCTTCACACTAGCTGCAATTTTGGTAGGATCCTCATCTTGATCATAAAAATAGAAACTGGTTTTTGAGTTAGTGTTATTTTTATCAATTACTATACTTGTACCTAGACCATCCCCTGCCAAAAGTTCAACGCTCTCAACAAAAAATTCTGTGTTCCCGTTATATTTAGCCTTAGCGTTGATGGTACCAATCAGGTGTTCTCCCAAAAAACCGCGCTTAAAGGTTCCTCCGCTAAACACAACTTTACCATTTTCAACTTTAGGTTCATGTGTCCAAATGGTCAAAACTGAATTACCAGTATTTATATTCTTAATTTCTACCATTTCAGAGGAAAACCCTACATTAATACTTATTGCATTAACTGGAACATGAGCGCTCACGTAAACATCAATACTAAACTCTTCACCCTGAGCGACGATTTCCTTTGATGGAACTAATTTGATATAAGATTTATCCGATGAAATAACACTAGAAAAAAACAAGACCAGTGTACCAATCATAAATGGAAACATATAACGCACTGTGGTACTGCCACTTCTGTAAGAAAATATTTTATTCCATACAGTTTTTCTGTTCATTATGTTGAAATGAGTGAAACACGTATACTCGACGCCTTCTCGGTGGCCTCACCTAATTTATTTTTTATTTCTTGAGCTTCCTTCAGTAGATTGTTTACCTCTTCGGAATTAACATTTTTACCCGAAAGTAAAACATTTATTATTTCACCCTGAACACGCACCATATCCTGGAAAATCTTGCTAATTTCTTCCTCATTCCTTACCAACTCTTCCCATTTACTATAGTTTATTGAATTGTCGTCAAAATCTTCAAATTGATTTCTCATTTCAACAAGAGTTTTCAATTCATTGAATTCATCTTGCATCTGTAGGTACATACTAGTCCGCCTATTAGCAAAAACATGGCCACAATCGCCAAATAAATTGGTTAATCTACCCAACTCGTATTTGTTTAGTTCTGAGTTAAGTGATGCTAAAAGCGCTTCAAATTCTGACCTTTCCTCGGATCGACATTCTTTTACCAAAATTTCAGCTCGATCATTGGAAGCCCCGCGTCCTGTCACTATTGCTAAATCACCTAAAGATTTTACTTGCTCTGCTATTTTATCATCTAAAAGAGTTTTATAGACAGACAAGCGTTTTTCCGTAACTAAAGAAGCGATCGCAAAAACAAGTAGAAAACCTATAAAAAGTACCGAGTATCAGATTTTTATTATTCGTAAGGAAATTTTTCATAATTCTATTTTAACTGTAATTGCTAAAGAGTAACATTTTTATTGCTATTTTTGAACCAAATCACTAACATCACTTGCCTCCTTCTCAATTTTTTGTTGTGCCAAATCTATGGATGATGATAATGAATTAAACATTTCTTCTTCGGCTTTGGTTAATTTTTTGGTTTTCCTTGATTCAATAATATCTGTCTGATATTTACTGATAATACTGCGTAAACCACTAAACTCATTTTTAACTATTCCGATCACCTCGCCCGATTCTGTCGAGACCTTCTTACGCATAGATCTAAAACGTATTAAAGAGAACCAAGTTGCTACCACCATGAGTGCAGTCATAGCAATAAGAGGAATAACCACCGATAATAGGTCAATCAAAAATCCACCAACACGAACATAACCTGGTTGTTGAACGGCAATTCTGATAGTTTCTGATAAATCAGAGAGGGCTCCAAACTGATCTTTTGATCTAGCCTTTAATTCGTAAACACCAGTTGTAAACGTGCCTTCCGGTATAAAAGTGAAAACACCCTTGTCGTCGGCACTAGTCATATATGAAGCTGGTTCAGCGCCAATTTTTTGAACAAAAATTTCAACTTCGGAATTTGGTCTAGTGTTTCCTCTGATTACTGGAATAACCTCCTCATTTATTTCACTCGGGTATTCTGTAAAGGTTGGTTTATCAAATGCCAGAATGGTGAAACTGTGAGTAGATACTAAACTGTTTCCAGCTCTATCAATCGCCTCAATAACCAAGGAGTGGTAACCAGGCAAAAGTGGTGGTAATTCTAGGCTTCGAGTTTCTTTTTCATCAATAAATTCGTAAGGTTCTGATTCGTCAATTTTAACTTTATATTTTATTACACCTGAAGTTTTATCATTAACATCTAGTTTGACGATCTGCACTGGATTGGTGTAATCAGTGTTTTCAATCGCCTTAATTTCAAAATTTTCTGGTTTTTCAGTGTCAATTTTTAATGCGAAATGAGATACTCGCCCCCACCCTTCGCTATTCTTGAATTGCAGGTGAAAATAAGAAGTGCCCTCATCTAAGTCATTTAAAGATATCTCGCTAATTGGATTTTCGTAAACCTTGGTTGGAATAGTGTTCGGTGAACTATCTAATGCGGTTCTTACAGCCACAACTCCGCTTGGTAAAGACCAATTTAATTTGACATCTTTGACAGTTGTCCACTCGCCTTCCTTATGTGTACTAGACTCAATCTTAGGTGCACCTGGTGTATTGGCTGGTGCCACGTACTCAATAACCTCTGGTGTTGGTTCAGAACTAGGAGCTTGAATTGTGAAATTGGCTCCACTCATTCCGGAGAGTATATTAGTACCCATACCGTCATTAGCCAAAACCGAACCATCCATAAATGACAACTTACCCGTTCCGGCCGATGTTGTACGAAAAGTGACATTAAAAATGTTACCAGATGTTCCCTTATAACCAGAGGGCATTCCACCACTAAAACTTATAGTTCCAGCAGAATTTGAAAAGGTTGGCTCAGTCACCCAAAGATTAAAAATTGATGAAGATTTATCAATTGATACAACAGTCATCTCCTGAGGATTAAACTTTAATGATCCTTCAGCGGCATTAACAGATTTTCCATCAGTATTAATCACTACCTTAACTGTAAAAGTTTTGCCTGATACGTAAACACCCGTATTGGGTGAAATTGATAGTGAAGCTGCGAATACAGGAAATGGCAGTACGGAAATCAAACCACAACAAATCAATATTTTTTTGAGGTGAGAAAAATCCATAATTAATCAGTATCAATATTATCAGTAACCTCATCTTGTTGCTGCATCCTTTTTCGTCTTCGGCGTAGAACAAGGACGAAAATTATTATTATAATAATGACTAATAGCGCAGTACCCGCAATAGAATAGGTGATGATTTCATTTTGTGAAATAGTTCGTAGTGATTCTTCAGGAACTAAAGTAGCTATATATTCATTACCAGCTTTATCTAGAGCCTTTACTCTAACAATACTATTGAGCGATTGATCCTTTAGTACATAAGGACTATCGACTTCTATCCACGGAACTCCGACACCACCCCAATCAAAGCTATAGAATTTTGAAATTGGTTCCTCCATCACTTCATAATGACTAATTCCAGTTTGTTTGTCAGTAGTAATAAAATCGATATAATATTTGCCATTAAAATTTATACCGTTAGTATCCTTGTTTAGATTTATACTAAACTGTTCCGGTGGTAAGTCGTCGGTTTTTACAAAATTTCGCCAATCGTCAACTATAGTCGCCCCAGCATTTTTTTTCTAGTTTAATACTGCTGTTAAAGGTTGCCAGCTGAGCCAAACTCCCTTGTCCGTCATTAAGCAAAGCTTGAGTCTCTGGTGCAAATTCAATTGATGCAATGTCTCCACTCTCAGACTGACCAACCTGCATTCCCGGTGATCGGAAAATAATTTCAGTCAGAACGTTAGTTAGCATTGGATCGCCATCCACTCGTCCACAATAACCATTAGGAATACCTCCAGCGAAGGTGATTCTCCTGTTTTCCTTATCAATTACAGGCCTCTCCACCCAAATACTAAAAATCGACTTTCCTATTGAAACATCAATTGGCTGAATATTGTCTGAATAATTAATAACAGCGTCAACTGCGTTTATACATTCACCCTGCTCCTTATCAGGCAATAAACGTACAGCTACGGTCACCGCATCGCCACGATTTATAGTAGTAGAAGCTGGATCCATGTATAAGGTAGCAGCAGATACTGTTGGTGTATAAAAATAAAAAACACCCAACAAAATAAACAGGAATCTAAACATATAAAAAGTATAACAGAGTACTTCGTAGCTTGATACAAATGTACACAGAAAAACAAAAAACCCGTCTCGTGGTGGGAGATAGGGTTTTTTGTATTAACTCCAAGCTTAGAGCCGAATATTTTAAAATACTGGCGTTGCTACGTATGTCAGCGTAGCTGTATAGTCTGTTGCAGCTTCCTGAAGACCAGAAGTTTCTACGGTATAACCAACTCTGGCTATACCAACTCCATCAAGAGTACCGTTTGTTGGACCATTGTGACGGAAGATTTCAACTGGGGTAGTTGAAGCAGAAACGTAATCTTCGCCGTTTCCACTAACATCGAACTCATCGGTTAATCCAGAAGTTACAGTATCATCATTTGAAGTAATACCCCAGTGACCATAAGTATTTTCTTGACCAAGAGTTTGCGATGGTGCTACCCATTGTGTTGGTGAGCTTGTGTAAGCTCCGTCAATAAATCCATCAATATCAGAACCATTGGTTGAACTTAGCTGTTGATCTGTTTGTACAGTTACAACAAAGCCGTTGGCGGCGTTGGTACTAACTGAAAGATCTTGAGCCAAAGTTGCAGGAGTGTCTGCTACCAATTGACCAAATGGAATTGCTGTTGATGTTGAAGTACCAGTGGTACTTGCTCCGTTAACAGATAGACCGTTGTTTACACCATTAACAGTAAAGTTAAAAATGGTATCAACTGAGGCTGTCACTGTAACTGTGTTAACAATAGCAACCATTGACTGACCAGAATCACTATTTCCCACATCTACTGTGATCCAATATGAACCAACAGCGGGATTGGTGATTTGACTGTCACCAGAAGTAGCAAACGTTGCGTTTGTACCAATTTCGATAGTTACGGTTGCGTTAGTACCAATTGTTGATGTACCACTTGTGATGTCAATAACTTGACCAGCAGCGGTAACATTCCAGTTGGCGCCACTAGCAGCACCGTCAATTAAGCTCTGATCAGAACCGTTCACACTTAAGTCCAAATCCTCAGCTGTTAATGAAGCAATTCCAGTGAATCCAGTTTCGAATTCAAGAGAAATAGTTTCACCTGCAGCTAGACCGGTTGGTGTTACAAACGTAATCGTGTGGTTCGATACGGTTGATGGTGCTGAGTCAGAAAGAGTGTCGCTAAATGATTTGACATTTGCAGCTTCCGCAAAGCGGATAGTTGGTACTCCTAGCGACCATAAAATGATTGCGAAAGTACAAACTGCTGCTGTAGCTTGGAGCAATGAGAACGAATTTTGCGTTCTTAACATATTGCTCTACGTTGTATTTAGTCTACAGTTTGAATTGACATGTCGCGACTCCACGTCTGTTCAAATGGTTAAACCATGCGATGAACAGTCTCCACACCGTGCATCTTATAATGCACTGTAAACATACTTGATTTTGTAATACTCGGCTGAAGTACCCAAGCTCCGCGACAAAGCCTGCAGTGAATCTAAAGGTTCACCTCCAAAACAAGTACTCTTGTATTGTAACTTGCGATAAAAATTTTAGTGACAAGTTATACACAAAAATATTTTATAAAAAATATTTTTTTTATCCTTATCCTGTCCAATTGAATAGTAAAATTGAAAAATCCTCGATACCAACCTTTCCATTACCATTAATATCAGCCGATGGATTTGAATTACCTCCATTAGAACCCCACCAGAAAATTAAAATAGAGAAGTCAGTTAAATTAACCTTTGCATCACGATTTAAATCTGAGCTAGTCGTAACTTTACCATTTACACCCACAAAGAGCTGTAAGGCGGTGCTGAAACTACTTTGTGATGTAATCGGTGGTGTACCAGAAATTGATCTAGCCTTAAGAGTATGCTCAGCAACTTTTAACTTTTTGGTATCAAGCGCAATGCTCCAAGTTCCATCAGAACTAGAAGTAGCCCTTTCAATCAATTCACTTTTATTTACATGAAGTTCTACAACTGCATTTGGAACTGACTGACCGCTAACCGTTACAATATCGCCAGGATTAACGTTTTGATTAGATAGTTTTATAGTTGGGGGCAATATAATACCTGTTATGTTAGTTATAGCTCCCTGAGTAACGTCAAAAGTGGTATTGAAGGTTATGGATCTAGTATCAAATTTATCAGTAGCCCAAAAACTTAATGACGCAGTGCCTGGTGACGCTTCTGTAGCAAAATCAAACTTACCCTCAGCATTTGCTTTCACAGTACCAACCTGCTCACTATCAAGTAAAATATTAATTGTCCTATTTGGATAGCCAGTGCCTTTAACACTAATTTCGGATTCTCCAAAATCCTTAGTAGAACCTCCACCACCTCCACCACCTCCACCGGAAGTACCACCGCCACCAGAGCCAGCGGGCTCTATTTTGCAGATAGCTGAACAGAAATCTCCATTATCATTATTTCCATCATCACACTCTTCAGTTTGTGAAACCTGAAGAATACCATCACCGCAATACGGACCCCACTGACAATTAGCAGTACACTGTCTGCCAGCGATTGTTGTACTATACTCCCCCGTCTCACCAGGAACATCGCACTCCTCATTATTGTCAACTAGAGAATTACCACAAATACTAACGATAGCAGTGGTGGTGGAGGACCCCTCAGTAACTGCCTCTGTTTCAGTCGGTGTAAACGAAGCAAAGGCTATTAGTAGCAAATTAATACCAGCGAGAAATATTAATTTCATATGGTTAATTAATTTGTTTTCTATTTCTTCTACGATTATGAATGATGTAAATAATTGAAATGATAACTACAAATATCGGTAGAAGAACGGATATTTTATGCGCAACAGAAAGACCGTTGAATCCAAAGCCAGCTTCCTGAAGAGTACCATATGGCAAGATACTTAGACTCACCTCACCTTCCTGTTTTACTTCTTCGTCATTATAAATTTTATATTTAGCAATATAGTTGCCTGCGGGTAGTCGAGTTGGTATTTCTGCAAGCACTTCTTCTGTTGCATACGGTGCAATCTTTTTTTATTTTTCCTTTGTTTTCTGTTTCCTCTAGCAGAACATTACCGGAAAAATCAAAAATTCTAAACTCCACTCTCGAAGGTGAAATGTCAACATTTCCTGTATTTTCAAGAAGCATACCAAATTTTATTTTTCCAGGAAAATACAACCAACCCAACTTGTGTCCCTCGTTTAAATCGGACAAAGATACTTTTCTAACTCTAAAATCCTTTATCTCCTTATCAATAACAGTGAGATTGATATCAACTTGTGCACCAAGTGAAATACTAACAGCACCAGGAGCAACTTGGCTGTCATCAGGGAGAGTCTTAATTCGCATTACTCCTTTGTAGTCCTTAAATTCAGCATCGTCAGGTACCTTTACTCTTACTGTCATGGGTACTTTTTGTTCTCCTCTAGGAAGCTGTATATTATTACCCTCAACAACCTCTATCCAGCTTTGTATTTCTGGCGCATCAATTGTAATTTCCGCCTTAAGAGGAACATCGGGATTTCCACGCACTAAAAGAATTTGTTGTTCGTAAGTTGAATTTCTAATTAAACTAGTATTACGAACATATGGTGGAGTAATACCAAAGCCAGCTTGTGCTACTTCAATACCGACAATGAAAAAGAGTAGACAGAAAGCTACCAACTTATGTAGACTGCTAAAAAAACTAGTTTTCGACACGCTAATAATTATCAATAATAAAACAATAAAAAGCAACAACCACTGTCTGGATAACAGTGGTTGTAATACTTTCTAATTAATTTCTTTTTTTACCAATCTGAAGCGTCAGAAGCAACCGCATAGAAGGTGTTTAATCCGGTATACGCACCAGCAAGAGTGATGGTCGAGGGAACCTCTATACCCCAGTAAGTAATACCAGTATTAGGTGTGGTGGTAGATGTTGTCTTCTGCACTTTTAACGCTAACAACTGTGGTGTAGAAGATGATAAATCCATACCACTGCCGTAGGACACAGAGCTTGTGGCAAATTCTTGCTTAAAGTCTGGAATGGTAGATGTAGACGAATTCACACACGGACTACCAACTGAGAAGTTTGTACACATAGCCTCACCTTCTATATTTTGATTAAGTCCAGTGTTACCAACAGATCTGATCGTTGTTGTCGCAGTTAGACTACCAGTGTTATCACCTGGTTCAAGTGTCCCATAAGGTATTTCTGCTGTAATCAAATCGATTGCTGGGAAACTAATCAACTCAACCGGGCTTGAACCTATAGTCATGGTACCAGTAGCGTTATTGTCATCAATACCTGATATAGCTGCTACCCAAGTGTTAGTTGCGTAAAAGGCTGTAGCATCAGTCGGATCAGCCAGATACCAAAGCGGGAAGGTACAATTGAAGATTTTGGTTGGATCAGTAGCGCCAGTACAGCTAGTTGTTGAAGCGGTACAACTCAGATTCCAAGTAGTTGTAGCTAAGCCACTGCTCGGATAACAACTGTTAGGATTGTAGGAACTATATAAACCAGTACATGTAGAGGTACCGACACCACTTCTATGTAAAGATACTATGTAGTTCGTTATTTCTGGTGAACTAGCTGCATTCACACAACTATTCGCATCGGATAACTCAAAATCTAAGGTAAATCCGGTCGTCTCAGCACCGTCGACGGTTAGTGTGATGTTGCTTCCGCCATTAAGATCTATATCACCAGAAGCAATAGTTGGAGCAACGTTACCGACTGTGAAGCCAACATTAGTTCCATGAGCACCTCCAGACGCAGTGTGTCCATGACCATCTATTACGTAACCCCATGCATCATAAACATCATCTTGAATAACGCTAGGTAGAGTATAGCTTGTGGTGGCATTGGCGTGAACAGTTATGGTTGTACTAGCTATAGTTCCACCTGGACCACAATTCAAGGTAGTAGTACTAAAGTCATTTTCATTACAAACAATAAGTTTGATAGGGTCAGACTCTGTCACAGTATCAGAATCCGATGAAGTTGAATAAAAAGTCAGAACTTCACCTGGATATTTAACAGAATCATTTGTAAAGGAGGTGAAAACGGGACGATGATTTACGTAGAATGGTGATGAATTAGTTGCAGAAAGTCCTTGTGAGTAAGTGTTATTACAACGAGGATTTACAGGGTCATCATCGCAGATCCAAGCATACCAATCGTTTTGTTCTGCAAAAGCCTCCTGAGTAGTAGTAGAGACAGTTGCTACTGTATTTGAAGTTGTTGAAGCTGATACACCCCACTGTGTACCACCATTACAATTTGGTGGAGCTGAACCTAGCACCAAAAGTGAGGGTGCGGCATTAGCAGTTGGTGTTGCACTAGTACTACATACAATGAGGAAGTACGGAGCATTACTAGAATCCTCAGCTAAAGCAGCCCAGGTGACATTGGTGGTTGAGTTGGTTGGAGTGGAGGTAGATGACTCAGTTTGCTCATGAGCCATAGTCAACCATTGTGGAGGAGTGTTGAGAACAGTAAGCGTGGTAGTAGCAGACTGTGCCTCAACCTTCATTAACTCAGTTTTACCGGCATTAAAAAGAAAAATGAAGGCAAAAATAAGCATTCCTGAAACAGCTGTGAAGATTGTAATCTTCCCTGCTGTTTGCAATTTGTTATTTTCTGATAATAAGTTGTACAACATAAAATTTAATAAATTAATAAAATATAACTACCAGAATATTGTAACTAATAGTTATCGCTATTGGTCAATAGTTATACACATTATTCGTATCGAATCGCATCAAGCGGATTCAGGGTTGCAGCTCTTTTGGCAGGAAAAACTCCGGTCAAATATCCAACTGCGGCCGAGAAGAGCATAATAAACAATAAGAATGCTAGTGGGAATGAAAACAATGCTACTGCCTGACCGCCAAATTGACTAGCCACAAGATTCAAGAAGAAGTTAACAGTTAAGCCAATAGTGACACCCATGACAATACCGCTAACACCTCCTAAAAAACCTACGACAATTGATTCTGAAATAAATAAGTTCTTCACGTCGCTAGGTGAGGCACCGATTGTGCGCATAATCCCAATCTCTTTAGTTCTTTCAAGCAAGGTTACTGTCATAGTATTAAACATACCAATTGCTGATACAATCAAAGCAATACCACCAAAAGTAGCTAAAACAACCTGAATTCCTTGGAAAATTTTTGAAGCTTGCTCAACTGTCTTTGATAAAGCAGTCACCCGATAACCTGACTCAATTAACTTAGCCTCAACTAATGGTAAATTTTCATTTGAGTCAACTCTAACCTGTATACGCTCAAACTCCTCAATTCCCACATAATTACGTAATTCTGGAAGCATCATCATTGCATTCAAAACACCCTCTTCCTTAGTGATACCTCTGACTGTGTATTCCTTTTCTATCGGTATTTCCTGAATATCGCCAGACCCATCTGTTGCTGGAACCAAGAGTCTAAACGAGACCTTCTCTCCTACAAAGGATTCAGGATCTTCTATACCGAATAATTTTAGTGTAGCGGGAGACAGCATAACAGAATTTGTATCGCCCGCATCGACATCAGTAAATACCTCACCAGCTGAAGCTGTGATACCAGCATAACGAAGATACGGAGGTTCGACTCCCTGAATAAAAACATTTCCGGTTAAACCCTTGTAGGTTACTAATGCGGGAAAACGAGCCAAAGGAGAAGCATCTAGCACTTCAGGCATATTCTTAAACTCCTCAACTGTTTCGATATCTAATTTTAAACTTTGACTTCCAGTAGTTGAAACACCAAGCGATAACAGAGTCTCACCAAAAACGATTTGCTCCAAAATAATTTTTTGTAGACCAAAACCTAAACCTACCAACACCACCACAGCTCCAGTTCCTACTCCCATACCGAGAATAGTAAGCCAAGTACGAAGTGGGTTCGTTTTGAACATTCTGGTTGATAATTGTGCTAGGTCCTGAATTCGCATAAATTAACTCTTATAGCTAACATCAACGCCTTGAGCGATGATTTTTTCAAAATAGCGTGTCAGTTCATCCGCCTCCTTTTCATCAAGTCCAAGTCCATCGTTTTTAACAGTTTGCATGAGTGTTTGATTGAATTGATCCTCTTCAATCACACCAGTAACGCGATCAGCGATTAGTTCCACCAAATTGCTATTTTGCTCCTTAGTTAACCTTATATGAAACATACCAACCAAATGGTCTCGTAACCGCTCTGCCAACTTATCCTGACTGAAAAAAATATCATCATTATCCTTTCTAGCCCGAAAACGTCTAATATCATCCGATTGACTAATTAATTTCTCAGTAATACCAGCCATTTTCTTTGCTTCTGCCTCAGGAACCTCAACACCTCCCTTTTCATAGGGTAAAATTAAGCTTTTTATGAAAGCCTCTCTATCAATTTTACCCTTAATAAACAATACAATAGCGTGTTCTAATCTAGTAAGCTGGCGATAAGTATAATCTTGAGTTAGAAAATTAACCATACTTTTTACACGAAGTGTATCAACGGAATCATAAGGAAAAAGTCTGGCTAACTGTTCGAGTTCAGTCACAATAGTCTCCCCTTCTCTAACTGGTTTTATTTGTTTTCTCTGCGGATTTACCACCTCACGTACAATTAGACCATCCTTCAGATAATAAACACGGTGCGCATAACTAAGATGAGCAGCGTTATGAGAAACCATAATCACTGTTCGACGGTCAAATGTGTTAATTTCATCAATTTTATCCATCACCTGCTGTGTAGAAACTGAGTCAAGGTTTCCGGTCGGCTCATCAGCTAAAAGAATTTTTGGATCATTTACCATCGAACGAGCTACCGAACACGTTGTTGTTGTCCTCCGGATAGCATAGCAGGAATTTTATGTGAGACATGACCGACACCAAATCGATCTAGCAGGGACTGAGCTCGACGATTTCTTGTACTTTTATCGGCGTCACAAAAAATCATTGGTAAAGCCACATTATCAAGAACCGACAATGAACCAATAAGATTGAAGGATTGGAAGATAATACCCATCACGTACCGCTGAAAATAAACTCGCTCTTCTGGTGGATAAGAATAAATATCGTCGCCACGTATAAGTAAAGTGCCGTCACCAGGAGGTAGCGAACCCTGGATTGCATACATCAATGTTGATTTACCAGAACCAGACGCGCCGAAAAGAATAATGTATTCACCTTCGTAAATATCAGTATTTACATTACTAAGAGCCCGAAATTCGTTAGATTTACCTTTATTATAAATGATGGACAAATCACGACAAACAATCAGGGGTTTAGCCATATCATTATTATGACATCTTCATGAAGATAAAGTGTGTATTTATATCCCCAACTAAATGTATCTCGAGAGATGTAAATTTGTAGTTTAAGCGCCTATATTCTTAACCCAACCGAATGTGCTTTGGAAGTTCTCAATAATAAGATCAATAATGTTTTTTTCTTGAATTGGTGTAAATAGTACGAAATTCTCTGACTGAACCTTATTACCGGCTTCATCATCACAATTTAACCAAAACTGATAGACAGTGGTTGGTGCAAAATCCACCACCACTTCCACGTGTCGAGTATTGTACTCAACCTTTTCCTTTTCTCTCACAGTCGGCTCTGTACCACCAGCCACTCCTTCGCGATATGTCATTAGACAATACGCTGGCTCATCGGTTGTCCATTCAACAATAGTTTGAATTCTTGATTCACTACCAGGAAAAATAGTAGATTCATTAGTTACATTAGAGATTATAGGTGAAGCAATATCGCGCACTGTTACAAACTGGATGGGTTGACTACGAACTCTGTCCCCTCCTGAGTTTTCCGAAATAACAAAGGCCACATATCTAGTACCTAAAGTAAGGTCAGATAGGCGCATCTGATGCGTAGTAGTAAGCGTTGGGCGTCCTACTGAATTTTGTGCTCCAGTCGTCAAATCTTGGTATTCTACCAAAGCTTTTGCGGGTACAGTTGTGTCCCATGCCAGAGTAGCAGAATTCTCTTCCACCTTAACCACTCGTAAATTTTTAATATCAGGCAGAGAAGCCTTAGTTTTAAAGGTAAAATTACGACTCTCACCCTTAATACTATATGAATCTTCAGAACTAACTTTAAAGCTATATTCAGTAAAAGGTTCGAGGCCAATTAGTTTTATTTCATGATCTGTAGTAGCGCCACCCGTAGAAGCTTGTGAGTAAGCGTAATTTGTACCATCAAAACCAGCACTAGGTGAGAAGAAAACTTCTGAGGTTGCGTCACGATCTGTTGTCCATCTTACAATAGCAGTAGTTGTCTCCGGTATAACTGTTGGCGGTCCAACAATAGTCAAATCCTCAGTAATACCCTGAATAGCCTTAATAACCTCATTTACAATTTCCTGGAGTTGCTTTGGGTCATTTATTTGATTTATTTGTTCCATAACCTCCTCCGTAGTTGGTGCTTGTGAACTTTGAGTGGTGGTATTAGTTGATTCACTTGTACTCTGACTCGATCCATTATCAGTTGTACCACTGGTTTGAACCTTGTAATCCGCGGAAATACCTTGATTGCCATTAGCATCAGCTGAAACTACTCGAAAATAGTAAACTCTCCCCTTTTCTAAATTTTGTAGAGTAATAGAATGTTTAGTTTTATCCGCCACTGGCACACGAACAATTCCTAAATCTGGCTGTAAACCAAAATTAACTAAAGAATCGGCTTCTTCGTCAGTTTCCCAAGTAATCGTGACATTAGTTTCAGTCACATCTTTAACTTGAACATTAGAAATCTCAGGTGATTCTTTATCACTTGATTGTGCCCAAACAAAGCCTGATAACGGTAAACATAAACTTAGAAGAAAAGCTGAGATTTTAATGAGGAGGGTATTTTCTTTCATACTGATTAAGACATCATATCATTTAACTATATACCAACCGCAGTAAAGGTGTTGAGACCGGTGTGTGTAGAATTACTAGTGCCAAATGGTACCGCTATACCCCAATAAACTTCGGTTTCAACTGGTGGTGCCACGGTTGTTGGCTTACTTAGATTTAAATCAATTGCCGTAGGTGTACTTGATGACAAGGTGTAACAACTCACACAAGCACTATAAGTAAAGGTACTAGTAGCAAGTTTTTGCTGATCAGCTGGTATGTATGAAGTAGCACCATCACTTAAATCAGTCGCTTCAACATCGATGTCTATTGGTGAATTTCCAAGATTTGTCACTGTTGTAGTTGGATTATATGACCCTGTATCAGATTCAACGAGTAAAGAACCATAATTAATCAAAGAATCAACTTCAAGAGCACGGATAGTGAGGAGTTCGACTCCGGGTGCTGAGGCAAATTCATAACCATCAGTTTGATCTTCAGCCTCTAGATAAGCCAACCATTCTTGTCCTTCATATGTATCAGCATCTGTTGCATCAGCATGGAAGTACACATCAGCCAAACAAGACAAGGTACAAGTATTACCTGAACAATCCGTAAAGCTACAGGCACCATTGGTGGTACTAAGGACATAACAATTATTATTATCTGGTGTACAACTTGGTCCTACTCCACTACGGTAAATAGTGGTGGTGGCATGTGCCAAATCTGAATAACCATTCATATCAGTCACAGTTCCTGTTGCATAAACCTCAGTTGTAGTACCTGGTGTTAAACTTATGTCTTGACCACCGTTTAACGACACTGCCCCAAACACAGGTATAAACCTAGGAGACAACTCTGCTACCTCGGCATAGAAGTCAAGCTCAGTACCAGCATTTGTTACTCGGAAACAATAAGAATCGTCGGCATTAATGGTGGTTTTAATTACATACTCAAGTTCTGTATAATAATTTTGTAAGACATCCGTGGCTGTAGTTTCGCTTGAAGGACTTTCAACCATCTTACCAGTCACAAATTCACCACTCACATCAGTTAAATGATCTGATGTAGCATCATCATCAGCTATTTGCGAAGAAGTGGCCATACAAACTGGTGATGTACCACAAGATGCTTGATTCGGTACGGTAGCATAGTTGACAGCATCAACAGAACCACAACTTGGCGCAGAATCCTTAGCAGCATACTCTAAACGGAATTGTTGACTAGTAATATCAAGACCTGAGTTTTCAATAGAAACACGTAATCTAACATTTTCACCAACATCAGCTGATCCAGCTGTATCTTGGACAGCAACCCATGTTGCACCTCCTGTAGTCTGTTCTGATCCCACATAAATTGTCGGAGCTGTATCTACTCTTGGTCTAGAGGTAAAACTATCCCAAGTTCCATTTTGGTACCAAAAAGCATAACCATAACCACCAGAAGTGTAATTAGTATCATTAGCTGAAACACTGGTTACCAGTGAACCACTACTGTTATATAAGTAAACATCAATATCGTCATTAGTTTGCCAATCAACGACCACCTCATACCAACCAGTCGAATAGGTAACGGTTGAAGTTGCTAGTACTGTTCCCGACGTATCATTATTTGCCACATTCCTTGATAGTGAAATTCTGTCCGTACCAAACTGTTCCAAACAAACCGCATAGTTCTGATTATTAGTTCCTGGTGATTGTACTCCAAACAGTGTACAAGGTTCATCACTTGTGCCCGATGTGTTAACGTACTGCATATAACGGATAATTTCTCCTTGACTGATGGTTTGATCAAACCTAAAGATACCATCAGTGGTTTTACCACTTGTGTTTGTAGGCTTGAGTGAATAGCTACCACCATATACTGGTGTACCAACTGTATTAAATAAAGTTGTATCACCACTATACTCAGCAATATCATTGTCTTCAAAATCATCAAAAGCTGTAAACACTTGTTCACCATCACTAATAGATGAAGCAGTTGTACTACCATAATACATTTGCAGTACAGCTTGACCATTAGCCGGAAGGCTTGGGATCAATACCCAGACATCGGCTTCAGTGCTAGCAGTGTACTTTTCAACCCAGAATGGAATTGCAGTAACACCATCATCATCAGTAAAACGAAGATCGGAGAAATCTGATTTCATATCACTATCGTATGTTATAGTAACCTTCACTGAAGTAGAGGCGTAAGTTTGATTGTCATTGTTTTCAACCCGTATACGCTTTCGCAAATCAAAACTAGTGTCAGCATACCATTCACTGGCCACACCACCTTCTCCACCATCATCATTACGCCAACGATAATGTGTTTGTTCGGTAATAAGACATGAACTATCATCAAATCTTACTGAACCACAGGCATCTAGACCATCAATATCAAAACCTTCACCGCCGATATTGCCGTAATTATTGGTGAAGCGCCACGCATTACTGGTTTCCCCTACCAAGGAAACGTTATAACCAGAGATACCTGTAGTAGCGTGGAAACCAACATTATCAAATATCATTGAAGGATTAGCATTTAATGTAGTTGAAGACAGTGTAATTAAAGCTCCGGTATCAACCGCTAGATCAAAGTAACCGTCTGACAAATTAGTAATCGAGGAGATATTTGCTAGCTGTAAACCATTAATATCCAGATCATAGAAAGCATATTGGTTAGCATTTAATTCACCGCCAAGTACTTTAATGGTGTAATTACCATTATCTTGACCCTGAATATTTGTCACATTACCTGATCCCCCAAGAATTTGCAGAACCCCGCTATTAACAGTTGTGGTGGCTGAAGTTGCCATATAAACATTAACTTGTCTTTCACTACCAAACAAACTAGTGCCATCAAAATCAGTAGCATAATTCCAATATTCAGTGGTTGTACTGATAGAAAAATCACCGTACACATATAGATTTCCATTTACATTGGCATGATCCTGAGAGTAAAGTGAACCAGAACTTGACACTGTGGTACTAGACGCACTGCTGTACCACATCCTTACGTCTGTATTATCACCTACAATCAAAGTCCCATAAGCATCACCGGTAGTAGTTCGTCCATTAACACTAAATGATGAACCATAATTTAACCTGAGAGTTGAGCCAGTCCAAGTTGTATTTGCACCACCTACAGAATTTGTAAATACACCACCAACAGTAATATTAGCTCCAGACTGTACAGTTAAACTACTGACGTTGGCGATAGTAAAATTATTAGTTGTGGTGGCACTTTCAAAAGTATAACCACCGGCCGGCGCACCAATTTGTAGATTATAGAAAGCGTTATTACCTACATTAATTGTTCTACCGGTAGTAGTTGAGTTAAGAAGTACAGTACCAGATGAATGAGTAAACACTCCTGAAGAAGCGAGTAATGAACCGCCAATTGAAGTGGTACCTGTAGCCATTATTACTGTACCAGTGCTTATAGTTAGTGATTCCAGTAAACTTAGATTAACATCCGAAATAGTAAATGTACCGTTTCCTACAAACTTAACACCGTACAAGTCTGACGAGCTGGCATGCAATGTAGCAGTTGAGGTAGCAGTAAGAATCAAATCTGATGTATTGTGTGTGATTGCACCACCTGTATTAATAAAATTACTTCCAATAGATAAACTACCGGTCGGCAGAGTAACAGTACCGGAATTTATCATCACCTGACCAGTTGCGGTTGCGTTAGTGTCGGTCATATTAAATGAACCAGAACCATTGAAGTAAAGATTTGCTACATTTGAGCCATTGAACCTGACTGTATTTCCAGCTCCTGTACTAGTAAATACAATTGGACTACCATTAACTGTAAACGAACCTCCCGTTACATTAAACGCACCGCCAATAGTGGTGGTAGCAGTTGGTAAGGTAGCGCTACCGCTTGATTGAGAATATGAACCATTAACAGAAAGCGTTGTATCTGTTATATTCCAACTTCCTGATCCAGATAGGGTTAGATTATGGAAACTATTTTCATTAACATCAATCGTTCGTCCTGCCCCAGTAGTAGTGAGAGTAAAAGTAGAACTGGCCGATACCAGCTCAGCACTATTACCAAATATCATACTTCCACCTACACTATGAGTTTCGGTAGTCTTGGCTCGGAAACGGCCACTACTTTGTACCTCCAACGTACCATCTTGAGCTCCACCAGCACCACCACCACTTAGAGTTACATTTCCATTTGGTTCAAATGTCTTTCCAGTCCAAACCAAAAGTTTAGTATTAGCAGGTAATGTTAAAGTGTCAGGACTACCACTAACAGCTGTAAAAGGTATATCAGCATCATCACTACTATCCCAAACCGCCATATTATCAATAGTAAGCGGGTCGGTATTCTCATGTCGGACAATTACTCGATTTTCATACAAGTGCATATTAGCAATTGATGATACTGGGGAAACACTGACATTAGCAGCTTTTTCAGTCTCTCCGTTTATATAAAGAGTTAGCGTATCAGCCGGACTAAAAGCAATATTACTTATGGAATAAGCTCCTGTACCCGCATTACAGGTAGTGTCATACATAGTAAGTCCAGCCACTACCAAACGAATATTGCTAGTAGCTCCATCACAAGCTCCAGATACAGTTGAACCTTCATCACTATAAACATTACCAGCAATAGTTATTAGAGCGGCTGAATCATCCCAAACCACATAACCTGGATCACCATCAGGATCACTATCAAATCCTTCACCAGCAATATTTCCAATATGGTTAGTGAAGCGCCATGACGAAACCGATGTGCCAGTAGCAGTCACGTTAATAGCGCCAGTTACCCCACCTCCGGCCTCAAACTTATTATGAGTGAAATTTTTAGCTTGATTTGCGTCAATTACAGTACCTCCAACAGTCACAGCGGTAGCACTATTTATAGCTACTAAATGATCAGTATAGGAGAAATCGTTAACTGTTGGTGTACCAGAAAATACTATACCATTGGAATTAACATCTCTAACTTGAACCCGACTCCAAGTGGTTGAAGCGGATGTTCCTATAGTTAAACCAAAGGTTCCACTACCTTGATTTTGAATAGTTGTAGTAGCTCCACTTCCACCCACTACTGACAATGAAGCACCTGCCCAAGTTGCACTAGCTCCACTAGCAAGGTAAACATTGGCAACTCTTTCACTTCCAGACAAACTTGTGCCATCAAAATCTGTAGCGTAACTCCAATAATCACTACCACTAGTACGTAGTAGCTGACCCCAAATATACAAACTTCCATTCACATCAGCATGATCTTGTGAGTAAAGTGAACCAGTACTATTCACATTATAAGCAGCTGCATCTGAGCTCCACATTCTAATTTGTGTACCAGCACCCACGTTCAAATTAGCATAACTGTCACTAGTGGTTGAGCTATTAATTAGATAAGTACTATTTCCGTATAAATACAATGTTGAACCAGTCCAGGTAGTCTTTGCTCCACCAAGTCCATTTTCAAACTGTCCACCAACCGCTAAAGTTTGACCGCTACTTAAAGTAAAATCATCATGATTTTGCAGTCTCCAAGTGGTAGCAGTAGCGTTATTTGTCACATTAAAATCACCGGTACCGTTAATTAAAACTGTACCAAAACTAGAATTACCAGCATTAATATTAGTATTACCAGTTCCAGTAAAACGCACAGTTCCGGAATTATTGGTAAAGATACCACCATTAGTCCAATCACCCAGAACTGTAAGGTTGGAACTATTACTTGCTTCAAGTGTACCATTGCTTGTAATTAACACATCACCACGTATTTCCAAGGTTGGATCATTGGTATTGACATTAAAAGTAGAATTAGCTGAACCACCAATGGTCAAATCATTCAAAACCAAAATTCCACTACCAGTACCCGTATAGGTTGGTGAACCAGCACCAGCGTTGAGAATTAAATTATAATAATTTGTACTCGGAACATTAGCACCTGCACCACTAAAACGAATTGTGCTTGTATCCTCAAGTAAAGTTCCAGTTTCTGTAAAAACAGTTCCACTACCAGCTAAATCCCAAACAGAACTACCGGCATCCAAGAAATGGGCGTTACTAATAGTTAATGTGCCAAGAATAGAGGTGGTGGCAGTAGATACCGGGGTTGTTGTTCCAACAATCGAACCATTACCTAAAACTAAATTATTAAAAGTCCAAGCACTAGTACCACCAAGAGTATTGGTCTTATTAAGGAGAACTGTTCCGCTTCCCATAGACAACACTCCGTTACCACTAATAGAACCATTAGTCATAACTATATTTCCAGTACCAGTAACTGTTCCTGATGCGACTTGCATATCACCATGGACAGTTAAGTTTGCGCCAATATTCCAACCACCACCGGTTCCGGAAAATACCAAATTATTGAAAGTAGTGGTAGCAACTGAAGTTATACTCTTACCAGTAGTAGTAGCATTGAAGGTAAAAGTGGAAGAAGCGGTGGTAAAGGTGGCATTCCCTCCAACAACAAGACGCCCAGACAAAGTATGTGATTCTGTACCTTGTGCTACAAAACTAGATGAAGTGGCTAGAGCTAAAGTTCCTTCATAACTATTACTATTTCCATTTCCACCAAGAGTTAAATTACCGTTCGGAGTAAAGGTAGTGCTAGCAAAGACATAAAGTTCAGTATTTGCTTCTGTTGATAGTGTATTCGGTGATCCAAGAGTGGCAGTAAAACTAATATCCGTGTCATCATCATGGTCATACATACTCATATCAACAATCGCTAAATCATCAACATCCTCATGTCGAAGAATAACTCTATTGGCGTATATATCCATATCCGTTACATCGCCAGTTAAGGTTTTTGTAACCACGCTACCCTTTTCACCTCCATTAGTATCTAGATATACCACCACTCTTGGATCACCAATATACGCCACATTGCTAAAACTATAAGCGCCAGTACCAGCATTACATGAAGTAGAGGAAGCATAGGTTCCGCCATCAACAACAATTCGAACATTAGCAGTTGAACCATCACAAACCGGCGCACCCATAGGTGTCAAACCAGCATCACTATAAACTGTACCAGATACAGTAACAATGAAAGAAGAATCATCAAAACGTACAGATCCAGGATCAGTATCATTAGCATCATAAGCCTCACCATAAATACCACCAACACCGTCACGGAACCAAATATATGAACTTGGTGTACCAGACAAAGTTACGTTACTGGCTGTGCCTGAGGAAGTGGTAGCAAAACCGATACGATAAAATTGTCCAGACGGATTGGTATCAATAGTGGTCGCATCAACCGTCATACCGGTAAGCCCTGGCGCTACATTAAGATAGCCATCACTAAAGGTAGTCAGAGTGGTAGATGAAGTTAGATTTAGTCCATAACCATCAGTCCCACTTATAGTAAAATATTGATTATTTAAGGTGGAGTTAGTTGTTGTGAGGGTGTAAGTACCACTAATAGCACTGATGGTTGATGATGCGGTTGAAGTTCCTATCATTGATAACGAAGCACCAGTCAAGCTAATACTAGAACTTGAAGCCACTTTAACATCAACCTGTCTATTAGCCCCAGTTAAAGCTACGCCATCAAAATCTGTTGCGACGCTCCAGTATTCAGTACCAGTAGTACGAGCATAATTCCCGTAAATATTTAGATCACCATCAACACCAGCATGATCTTGAGAATAAATCGCACCAGTAGCTCCACTTGTTACATAGTTGTCGGCACTAGAATTCCACATCTTCACTAAAGTACTGCTAGCTGCCTCTAAAGTTCCATAGCTATCACCAGCGTGAGTTTTGGCATTTAAAGTAATCGTACCACCATTCAATAATCTAAGAGTAGACCCTGTCCAGGTGGTATTGGTTCCAGTTGCAGTGTGAGTAAACGAACCAGAAACAGACAATGTTTTACCACTACCTAGAGTAAATTGCTGGACACTGGCCAAAGTCACCGCTCCAGTAGCTGTGGCATTTTCAGTAATTGTAAAATCACCGGTAGCACTATTGAAATCCAAACTAACAAATGGTGAATTTCCAGCATTAATTGTTTCACTACCAGCTGTTGAATTAAATCTGACTGTACCATTATTTGCATTAAAGTTGGCACTGTTAGTTAATGAACCACCGATATATAGAATGCCACTTGGGAATGTGGTGGTACCATTTCCCAGCAAATTTAAATTACCGAGCACTGTTACATTAGTATCTGAAAGCGTCCTTGTTGAGGTTGAAGATTCACCATAGACACGTAGATTATTGAAAGATGAACTATTGGTTCTTACCTCGTTTGCATTTTGTATCAAAAGTACGACTTCACCATTATTATGACTAAATGCGCCGGAACCAGTCACATTCATATCACCAGCTACAGTTAATTGACCACTAGGTAAGGTCACAGTACCAGACTGAATTCTTAATGTTCGAGAGGTAGTAGCATTAGTATCGGCATAAGACCATGAACCTGAACCTGAAAAGACTAGGTCGTAAAATGCATTTAGGAAGGCTGTACCATTTTGCAAAACACTTCTGCCAGCTGAAGTACTAGTCATTCTTACTTCACCGTTATTATGAGCAAAAGTACCACCAGTATTAAGGAATGAACCCGCAATAGTTGTAGTACCAGTTGGCAGCGTTACAGTACCAGTAGCAATAGTTAGGTTACCATTTAATGCTAGAGTGGCGGTAGTGAAGGACCATGTACCACCAGTTCCAGCAAAAGTTAAATTATTAAACGCTGAACTACCACGGTTAATCGCCGCACTAGACGTACCTACAAACGTTACAGTACCAGTTTGAGGAATAAAGGAATTATTGTTAGTCCATGAACCGTAAACATTTATATTATAGCCAGAACCAGATGCGTTTAAAGTATCATCGGCTCCTATAGTTACCGACTGCGCTGCTACATTACCACCAAGAGTAATTGTTTTGGTTGTACCATCTACCACCACATAACCCACATTACTACTGCTACTGGTGGCCTTTGCATCACTCCAAGTATAACTACCAGAGCCATTAAAAGTGGTGGTGGCCAAACCAGACGTATAACCCGAACTGCCTAGTTGCAGATTACCACCAATACTTAAAGTAGAAGTACCTCTAGCCAATGTTCCGTAACTAACAACCAATGAACCTTCTGTAGCAACAGATTTATTAGGAGTCCATGTCGCTCCACCACTTGTTTCACCAAAAGTAAGGTTATAGAAATTAAGTGATGAAGTAGACGTTTGTAGAGTTAAGCTAGAAGTGGTAGCTGTAAATATAATAGTTGAGGCTCCAACTGTAAAAGTACCATCTTGTCTCCAATTACCAGAAACACGAAGCGTATTGGTTGCTGGTGTAAAAGTACCATAGTTTTCAAAGTTTATAACAACACCGTTTGTATTTGGCTGATATGTGGTGCCAGATAAAATTCTAAACTTAGCATCTGTACAAGCACTCTCAGCACACAAAGTCAAAACATTACTACCATCAACACTAAAGAATAAATCTTCACCATTACCGTTATCGTAATAATTCAAATCTGAGTTTGTAAGAGTTGGTGCATCACCAGAACCTAAAGTTAGATTTCGCTTAGCTAATTGCATAGCAGAAATGTTTCCGTTTCCGTCATATTTAGTTATCGCCACAGACTCATCCGTATCTGAAGCTCCAGTGATAAACACGGTAATAATATCGTCCTCAAACATGGTTACATTTGGTATAGACCAACTTCCGTCACCACCAATAGATGCTGTTTTTCCGGTTTGAATAACACCATTTACAGCAATAGCTACTGTACCGCTATTGATAGTTGTACTGGCATCATATTCGTAAGCCGTACCAGACACAGTAATACCCTCAGACCAAGCTACTGACCAATCTTCAAGCGTTGGGCAATCACCAGCTACACAGTTAAATTGTGCATCTAAAGCCAAGGTGTTGTATACAGTTTTGTCGAGTTCTGATAGATCAATCGGACTGGTTGTAAAACCTGAACTATTACCTGCCAAAGCACTGTCTGGCACTAAGGCATATTCAGAAGTAGAAGCTAGATAGTAGAGTCGATATTCAACATAGCTAGTTCCAGAAGTGGTATCGTTCCAAGTCACAGCTTCCCAGCGTGGTCCAGAGCCATCATCGAAATCTATTGGTGTTGAACGAATTGAGCCTGAGATAAAATCTGGATATATGCGGGCCACCATATCTAAAGAACCATCAAATGGAGTTCCGGTTATCGATGGTGAAGAACTGATAGCTTGACGAGTCGACCAACTACTTCCATCCCAATTACTTACATCATAACGGTCGTTTACATCATCAAAGAAAGCAGTGTGTATTTTACCATCACCAGCTCTCACCGTAATAACTCGCCAAGAGTCTAAAATTGTGTCCAATGTTAATTCACCGCCAAAAGTAGTAGTTGCAGCAGTTTGATAACGACCATTAGTACCATCAGAATACGTAGCTATAGTATAGCCATCGCGACCACTAGAAGTCTCGAATTCACAATCAACTGCATGACCAGCCTTACCATTACCAATTTGTTCTATTTCACTGTAAGCTGTCCAACTACTACCACCCCATTTTGCAACACCAATGTTTATATCATTATCAATGTAACAAAGTATAACCTCATCGGTTCCAACATCTCTTTTAAGGGTAGCCCATTCAATATGGTCACCAATCGCATAAGTCGAAGTTGACCAGGTAGCACCATTCCATGTTGCATACAGCAAAGTAGTAGCTAAGTTATTACTTAAAGCGACAATCGCTTGATTTCCAGATTCTTCATAAACAGCTGCCGCTCCTGCATTAGCATCTTCATTCATATTACTTAGAGCCATAGCATTACCCCAAGCATTACCACTCCAAACCATGAGTTCATAATCTATAGCACTGGTATTAGTATGCTTAAATACAGCCACAATTTCATCCGTGGTAGGATCGGATGCCAATTCCACATAAACACAATTGTTAGTATTGGCCAATGTGATTGATGATGTCGCAGACCATGAAGTACCATTCCAAATACTATAAACAGCATCATTCCCACTACAAGAAACAGCTAACAAATCACCCGAACTCATCTCGTAAGCTACATCAAAACCTCTTTGCAAAGTGTTTGGAATATTGTTATTTAATTCATTTACACTACCCCACGAGTCAGTTTCGGTGTTATAAATTTGCACGTTCATATCTGCATCAGTACCAACTGTAGCCAAGGCGTACTCAGGACGAGTAGGCGCAGCTTCTAGTTCCATCCAACGAATTTGAGCATCAACACTTTCAGCAGAGGCAGCTGTACTCCAACTAGTTCCATTCCATTTTCGATAGCGTGGTGCTTGATTTGTACCTTCACCATAAGCCATCAGACTTCGGTTATTGTGGTGGTAATTTGTGCTCCACCGGCGGAAGTTTCGATATCTGTTAAGGTGTCAGTATCAAATTGTTCGCCAGTAGTTTGGTGCCATGTAGATACAGTAATTGCAGTATCGACAGTAAAACTTCTTTGATCTGAGTATTTAGACCAAATATTGTCCCCACCAGGATCTCTAGCTCGCACTCGCCACCAGTAAGTATTTCCGTTAGTCAAAGCTGCTTGGGCTGTATAACTAACAGTGTTGCCAGAAATAAATGGTGAAATATCAGTACTAGAAGCAGTGTTTGCAAAACCAGCATTCGTACCAGATGTAAATGTAGAAGATGACGTAAAATCATAGGTGCTAGATATTTGTAATTGGTACTGAATATCGTCACTTTCAGGGTCTGTAGTGTAAAAAGTAAAGGTTGGTGTCGTAGTAGCCACTTTAGCATTATCAAAATATTGAACTAAAGTTGGAACTTCAATCGTTTCATCCCAAGTTACAGTCCAATCCAGAAGTCTTGGTAAAGTGCTATTACCACTAAATACTGCCCTTATTCTAATTTCATTATAAGTCTCTGGATTAACTGTGCTTAGAGACACTGGCGATGATGTAAAACCGGTACTATTCCCAGACAAAGCACTATCTGGAATCAAAGAGTAATTTTCGCCTGACACACGATATTCAACATAATATCTAATACTACCGGAAGTTACATTATGAGTGAACAATAAAGCCCCCCAAGCATTTCCAACCGTACCATCATCAAAATCAATCACAGATGAAGTAGTGGTACCGGCAGTAAAGCTTGAATCTATACCAACATCATTTGTACTAGTTGAATTGATTGTATCTAGAAGAGTATCAGTATTAAATTGATCACCTGTTGTTTGATACCAAGTAGAAATCAGAGTCCCAGTATCAATAGTAAAACTCTCTGGTGTAGACCAATCTCCATACTCACCTGACCCTGATATATCTTGACCGCGTACTCGCCACCAATAAGTATTACCGTTAGTTAGACTAGTAGTTGGAGTATACTTAATTCTTTGTCCACTCGTAAACTCACTCTTCATATCGGGATCTAGAGTGTTTTCAAATAGAGTGAAGTTGGTCACCGAATCATTATCAATCACAGTACTACCAAAATTAACATCAGTAGAAATTTGAATTTGGTAAGCAACATCATCACCTAATTCATCAATGGACGCGAACTCAAACCATGGCGTAGTTGAAGCTAGTTTTTCATTATCAAATGGAGCATAGAGATCCGGAGCTAAAGGTGGTGCATTCGTAATAAGTCTTGGGTAATTAGTATAAGTATTAAAAACAGAACCATCTGAATAAACCATTCGGAAACAGTAATTTGTACTACTGGTGGCATTATTATTTTGAATAGCAAAATCCCATTCAGTATCATCATCTACTGGCAAGGAATTTTGATTTTCTTCAGTTGGATTTATTTCCTCATAAGTTTCAAAAGTATCAGAATCAGTCAAAAGTGTTGACGTTAACGACAAACCATCACCTATATATTCCTCAGCCGAAACAGCGTAGAAACCGGTTGGATTTGATTGGTTATTAAACTCAGTAGCTATCCAACCGTTACTGCGACGCACATTAGAGAAGCGCAATTCATCAAGTCGACCGACAAATCCTTCAGTTGTTTCACCACCGAAGTTTTGCCAATCTGAAGTACCACTCTGAGCCACATCACTAAACAATCTTGTGGTTGTACCATTTATATGTATATCAACTTTATTACTACTATCACGCGTTAAAACTACATGATTCCATTGTGAGTGTGCTGGATAATCAACACTTGAATCAGATGAAGAAATTACTCGAGCAAATAATTTTCCTGATGGTGAGCTCCAAGGTCCTAATTTTTCGTTAGCACCACTAGGTCCTGCAATAGCATATCCAGTAGAAGAAGAATACCACCACATCGATGCAGTAAATTCACCAGTATACGCCAGTGCAGTTTGGAACACACCACCGTCGTTACCATCAAGATCAATAGCATTACCAATTTTTCCAACTATAACATCTCCAGACGTCATACCAGCACGAGCTACCGCATGATTAGCATTACTGGTACTGTCTCTAAATTGTGGACTAGATCCAGCTGGGTTATTACCCATTTGATAACGCAAAGAATAACCGTTCGTCCACACATTTCTCGAACCATAAGTAGCACTAACTGAATACCCTGACGCACTTGGATTGTCGTAATAAATATAATATTCCTTGTCTGTTGTTGATGATAAAGTAGCCTTAAAATGTAACTCTCCGGTTTCGCTACCAGTATTGATGAAAACTAATTCATAAGGTACCTCAGTCAAACCGTCATCTTGCGTGACACGAATATCATCGCCATCGCTTTGTACATTTTGGAAGAAAGTGGATGGTAAATCAGCTAAGTCAACATAAACTGGAAAATTAGTCACATCATCCTCCACCACATCGCTTTCTACTGTTATCTTAATGCGTTTACCCCATCCACTAGCAAGCCAATCACTACCGGCAATAGAATTTTCATGACCACGCCACACAGCTGTAGTAGATGCCGGATCACCAACATCATGCCATGTTAGCGATGGACTACAGTTTGAACCCTCTGCATATTGTAATTTGAAGGCTTCGGAAAAAGCTGGCAATGTAACATTAGCTCCTTTAAGTGACATTCTCAGTCTAATCGCAGATCCTGAATTGATTGCATAAGATGAACTAATAGCCGTATTTTCAGCTATATCAATCACTCCAGATGGCCAAGGATCAGTTGGGGTTAGGAAACTTCCATTTACATACCAACGATAATTACTCTGTGTAATTTTTGGTTCACGCATCCATGACAATGTCCAGTCATCCAAACTAGCAGATTGACTACCAACCGTAGTAATGGTTGCTTCAAGACAGATTTGATTGTAAGTACTGGTTGACAATCCGGTCAAATCAATCGGCGTGTCACTCACATCAAAACCAGTGCTGTTGCCAGACAACACACCATCAGGCACTAAAGTATCACAAGCTGTAGTACTTGAATATAAAACACTAACCTTTACATCTGTTCCTAAAGGTTCTGTAGTTGAAAAACTCACATCTCCCCAAGTTGGTTGATTTGGTACCCAATCAAAATCAATTACTGGTGTTGTTACTACACCTTCAGAATACTGAAAACGTTTAGCCACCATGTCAAACATCTCATATGGCGCAGCTATAACTGAGGAAGGACTGGTTTCAATTGTATCTTTAGTTGACCAACTGGTACCATTCCAATACGCGGATTCAAGATCATCTGAAGTATCATCGAGAGTGACAGCCACCACTACACCATCATCTGCCCTTTCAGTCTGTACCCAGAATGAGTCTGATATTGTACTAACAGTAGCCTCAGTACTCCAACTGGTTGTAGTAGTACCGTGGCGATATCTTGTGTCAGTAGTGTCACTATATATAACCATATGATAGTCAGTACGACCAACTACATCTTCGTAGGTACATTCAACTGGTCTACCAGTTGTGCCATTAGCAGTAGTTTCAACCTCTTGAAAAGTATTCCAAGCACCACCGTCCCATTCCAAAATTCCAATATCAGTACTTGCATCTACGTAGCATAGAAGTATTTTATCTGTATCTTTATCAGCCGTCATACGTCCAAACAGAAAATCATTACCTATAGCTTGTGTAGTATTTGGACTTAATTCTGTACCATCCCAAACAGTGTAAGCAATACTATTAGCAGTACCATTACCTACCGCTATAACTGCCTGGTCACCAGAGCTTTCAAACATCACTGACATAGCCTCAACTCCAGCTGATGCTGGCGAACCGATCACTCGACTATCCACCCAAGCTGTACCGTCCCAAACAAAGGTTTCATATTGAGTACCTGTGTCACGCACAATCAAAATAATTTCATCTGAAGCTGGGTTTGATGCAATCTCAAGCATATTACATGCGTTTGCCGAAGCAACGGTGATGCTAGTTGTTGCAGACCAACTAGTTCCATTCCAAATACTATAAACAGCATCATTTCCATCACAAGATACAGCCATTGCATCTCCAGATAAACTTTCGTATGTTATTGCGATACCTCTATATGTGTTAGTAGTTAGTGCTGGCGATAAAAGCTTTTGATTACCCCAAGAACTACTAGAGGCACTAAAAATCTGTGCGTAAGCGTCATTACTTTGATCTAGAGTTATAAGTGCATATTCATCACGCGTAACTCCTGAGGCTGTGCGCACCCAGTTTATGGTATTACTTACCGCAACAGCACTCCCTTCCACTCCCCAAGCTGAACCATTCCAAAGCCTGTATCTTGGTGATGTGTTTGAACCCTCACCATAAACAATCAACATCTCTGTTGCCTCGGTTGCATCAACCTGCACCTTATCTGATGCATTCGATACTGTACCAACCAACGTATCACCATCAAACTGATCACTGTATGTCTGATACCAGTTTGGTGCTTGAGCGGACATGTCGACAGTTAGACTTTGTGTTGTAGACCATTCTCCATACTCATTTGAACCACCAGTATCACGAGCCCGCACCCTCCAATAGTAAGTTTGTAAGTCTGTTAGAGCATCTGCTGATTGTAATTGATATCTAATTTTATTACCTTCAACAAATGGTGACGTATCTGTACTTGAGGCTGTATTTGAAAATCCAGAGTGTGTACCTGAAACACGAGTAGTTGAGGCAGTAAAGCTAGAAGTGGTAGAAATTGAGAATTGATATTGTATATCTGAAGTTCCATCCGGATCTGAGGCGGAAAAGTCAAAATACGGTGTAGTTGAAGCAAATCTAATATTATTGAAAGGCGCATCATAAAGAGTTGGTGCCACAGGGCGCTCATTGAGTTGTGTTTTTTGCCACACCATCAGTAAAGCAGGCGTAGTATCATCCAATGTTCCAGCACCAGCCTCTTGTATTGAAGTAACGCTAATAATATCATTTGCACTTAGATTCTCTAACAGATACACTAACGAACCTGATGAATTAGTATGTCCGCTTTGGTTTCTTATATAATGTGACTTTACTTGTGCTCCCGAAACCTCAGATCCGTTGACCAAGATTTTAACTGTAGTATTAGAACGATTAACAGTACCATTCAGCGCATCATTATAAACAACAAAATAACTTCCTGCTTCATCTACCGTAATTTGATGACTATTGCTAGAGGTGGAATGTGTGAAAACTGAAGTATCATAAACTCTCTGCGTTGCCCACTGTACTGAACTCGCCGCTGCAGGATTCCAGTTCGTACCACTAACCAAACGCACGCCCTCAAGTACAATCATGTCACTTGTGGACAATTTCTCAACAAAAATTGAACCTACAAAGCCGGTAGAAACAGTACTAGTACCAGCCGCCGCTTCACGTTCTGTCGTTATAGTCAAAACCTGATTAGTAGTAGTAGCCACCACAATACCAGACCAATGTATTGAACTGTCACCATCATCTTCATTTGCAGTTGATTGAGTATAACCTTGAGCAAAAATACCACCGTTCACCTGAACCCCGTCTAACCTCACACGTCCAAGCACACTTTGTTGCGCTGTACCACCAGTTAAAGGAACATTAACTGTCACCATATAAGTACCAGCGTTAGCAATAATTATATTTTCAGGATTTACTGAATCAGAATGAGTAAAACCAGAATCTTGACGAGTTTCAGTCCATTGCAAAGAATAAGCTGTGGTTTGATTTAAATTAGTAGAGTTTGTTGTTCTGGTGGTTGTAGCAGAAAAAACATCTCTGGTTGAAGCAATATATTCCATATACAAACCAGCTTTCCCTGTTACATTCACAACATCACCAGCATCGATAGTGGTTAAACCTACAGTGTAAACTTCCACATAATCATTTGGTGAAATATCCTTAAGTAGAAAGGTTGTATGAGTAGAGGATTCACTATGACTACCAAAATTGCGAATATAACCACTACGGCCAAGACCATCAGGAACCGCAGTGCCATTTACTCTCACCTCAACACCTATACGAGTACGACTACTATTACCGTCAGTTCTCTGTTGTGGTACAGTTACAGCCAAGAGATAATCACCACTTTGTTTTAATGTGACCTTATGTGTATCTGTTGTAGTTGAATGAGTGAAATAGTAGGAATCAACAGTTGAAGTACTCCACTGGAGAGGACTTGGTGAAGCATTAAGATTTGTACCACCTACAGTTCTAGTACCAGTAAACCAACCAATTCCTGTTAATGCGTCGGAAGCTATTTGCCATTGCCTTAACTCTCTAAAACCATCCATATTAAGTGGACCCAAAAGATACATATACGGACTAATATCTGGTGCGTCAAACTTATATCTAAATTGTACTGACTTACCTTCTTCAAGATTAACATTTCGCCAAACAAGCTCGGTATAATCTGGTAAAGTGATAATTTCGGCACCACCAGTATCCTCTATCACAAATCCTCTTGGTAATCTCTCTACCACATCACCATCATAGATGCGGTTTGCTTTTACGTTAATTGTAACTTCATATGGCGAAGGGGGATAGATACGTGTTGGGGCGGTTCTCTCAATATCGTAAGGAATATACTCTCGCACCTCAAAAGTGTCACGGATATTATGAACCACACTTCCATCAGCATTTAAATGCTGTAGCTGTATTGTATAAAGGCCAATCTTATCTGTTTTATCAAAATCAGCTAAATAATCTGGTACATCAGTGACGTTATTCTTACCACAATGTCCAGACTGACTTACTGGTGTCTCATATATATTATTTTCCGGATCAACAATTTTTAGCTGTAAATTAGCATCACAAATAGTGTCTCCCTTGTCCGTCAAAGCTGCCAAATTAAGTTTTACTTTTTCGTTTGGTAGATACATTGTCTTGGTAGTATTTACTGCTAAGACACCCCAATAGAATTCAAAACTATCAGTGTATAGTGTTTCATTTTCATTCACCACCACCTCGATTTTGTATTTACCTGGTAATAGTTTTTGTGGTTGCTCTAAGAACTTTATTGTCCAGGTTTTATCATCCTGATAAATAAAATCAACTGGTACAGTTATGGCGACTCCATTTTGATCAATCACACTAACAGCATCAATTTTATATACATTCTCACTGAAGATTGAGTTGAAGATACGTTTAAAGAAGTTTTGTTGCGGTGAATAATTTAAAGTAAATGTTGGTAGTGAGCTTAACGTAAAATCTAATTCCGTATCATTGAGTTCGTGGAATTTTGGCTCTAACAAACTTCTCTCGTAAGTAATTTGATTAGTCAAATCATTTGGATCTGGTTTTTCATAGAATGAGGATGATTCTACCTCTAACCACAAACTTTCAACATAAGCACGTTCTAGATTATCAATATTACCTTGATATGAAACTCTTACCTGCAACTTAGCAATATCACCCTGATTAGCTGGATCTTCCAAAGAAACAAGGAAATAACCTCCATTAATACTGTTGGATACTTCGTCCTCTATATCAATAACAGTGGCTGTTTGCCAACCCTTACCATCGCCATAATCATATTCCACGACAAACCGTTGTAACTCTGACTCATTAAGATTCTTAGTTTGACCAGCCAATGAAAGACGAAGCTGCGCTGAGGTAATAAATTTACCTGATTCAAATTCTGGCATCATAAAACCAGAGAAGACCATATCGTAGGTTTTACAATTTGGCGAAGCATTACATTCTTCTTTTACAGTTGGTGGTGGTACATAGTTATCATTTTCCGTATCTGTAGTCACCTCCTCAGTAGCATCCTCAGTCTCTGCCACAGTTTCAACAATGTCACTTTCGGTATTATCAACTTGCAAATCTTGATTCTCTTCACTAGCCACATCACTAACATCAACTGTTTCTGTTTCTGATTGATTCACATCACTCGAAGATTCAACTTCAATTGCTTCATCCGTAGTAGAGACATCATTTTGATCAACATTAGATTCAACAGAATTTTCCTCCTCTACAACATCATTGCTTTCTGTATTACTTTCAGTTGTGGTCACATAAGTAGTAATTGATTCTTGCAACAATGGATAAGTTTTTTGAGATTGTGTAAACACACCCCAATTCACGTCATTTTTAAAATTAAAAGATGTTTCATTTTGAGGAGCAACTTCAGTGTTATCCGCTTCTGGCTCACTACTACTATCTGTAGCTTCAACCTCTTCAACTGTTGGGTCAGAATTTTCACTTTCCACTTCAACCTCCTCTACAGGTGACTGTGGAGATAAATCTGTAGGAGTAGACTCTGAGTTTACAGACTCATCAACCGTTTCCGTTGAAGTGGTGTCGTTCAATCCATCCACAGGAGACATATCACCTTCAGTTTCGATTACTGATGAGGTATCAGTAACACTATCAATCACAGGCAACGGGGCTGGTGCAACAACAACAGAATCAATAAAGGCAGAGTTCTCTGGTGAAAAATTCTGGAAAAGTGATTCTGAAGAAATATCCTGACCTAGAGTCTTTTCTGGTTGTGACCAAGTATTCGAAGTTACAGAATCAGGAATAATTACTAGTTGTTCGGAAACAATTTCAGTTCTATCTACCGTAGCATACACAAAAATACCCACAAGCAACACAAAAATTGCCAGCATCCATAAAGAAATTCTACGGAAAAAAGCCTTAAAAATCATTACATAACAACCCACCTACCATTTTCAGGTAGAAAGGGTTCAAGAATATTATAACCCGCTATCTTACGATAGGCGGGTTATTTTTCCTCATTGTGTGGATTTACTTAAGGATAGCTTTTACGTCATTTATTTCCTTCTCAATGAGTGTTTCGGACACTTCGAGAGCTTGATTTAATCCCTCTACAGCATCCTTCTCATTTTTAGATAAGCGCTTCCGTTTCGTAATCATGTTGATTTGATCATATATTTCATCACGGAGAGCAGAGAAGATTTTTTCCATCTGATCCTGAACCTCTCTAGTTTCCCTTCGTAATTTATCTTCCTTAATCTTGATTTGCTTTCGCTCATACCAAATGTAGATAAATTGAAGAATTATGATTGTAATCAGGAAGAAGATAAATATGTTGGTAGCGGTAAGGAAACTCCAAAATGATTTTTCTTCTTCAATTTCAACTGGTTTTACCCAACCGGCAGTAATCAGTACAGCCTTGGTACTTTCTCTAATATTACCAGCCTTATCGTATGCAACCACTTTAACTGTATAAGTACCATCTTCTAATTCCTTTAAAAGATATCCTAATTTAGCCTCATCTGGAGTAACTCTTATCGGTTCTTTATCAGCAATTGTAAGCTCGTAATAATCTATGCCCGATGTTTTATCATTTGCCTCAAACACAATCATTGGGAATGAGGATGGAGTTGTTCCGGTTCTCACCACCACTTCAAATTGTTCTGGTGGAGTAGTATCAATTTGTATTTTTCTATTTAACACCGCTCCCCAACCAACTTGATTTTTAAACTTAATGCTTAGGTACTGAATACCATCACCTATCAAATCTTTTGTCACTCTAAATTCATCTATTGGTGGTTCAAGTATAGCTTTTTTATTCAATTCAGGTTGATTTTCACTTGAAGTAGCTATTTCAATTGCTACTGCATTCACATCAAATGGTAAAGTCCAATTAAATATTCCTTCGGTGGTATTGTACCAGACTTCAGAATCAAGGAAGACCTGTGAACCGACTTCTGGCGCTCTAGGTGGATCACCAAACACAATCGCCTCTTCGGTTTCTGGTTTTTTAGGTTTTTCTTCCTCCACCTCTGCTACCGGTGTTGGTGTCGGTGTCACAGTTGCCTCACCGATAGTAAACGAAGCGGGTGCAGAAGATTGGTAAACATCTGTCCCTTGACCATCGTTAAGTAAAACTGAGGCGTTTGAAAAAGAAACTGATGCACTACCTACTTTTGTCGCTCGCCAAGTTATGGAAAAAAGGTTTGAAGCGGAAGAAAACGGTGTTTGACTACCACCACCAAAAGTTACAGTACCAGCTGAATTTGAAAAAGTAGGTTCTACTGTCCAAAGTGTAAACGCAGAACCGGTTTTACTAATACTGACCACGGTAATAACAGAAGGATCAAACTTTAGAGTAGCTTCAACTGCATTGATACTCTTTCCATCTGGCTGTACCCTAACATTAGTAGTGAAAGTCTGACCAGAACTATAAGAACCACTACCGGGATTCAACTGTAAAGTTGCCGCCTCTGCCACTGACGAAACAAAAAAAATAAAAAGTAGCGAGCACAGTAAAAAAGTGATTTTTGTTATTTTTATAATATTTGTTAATCGACTAATGAACATAAGGAACTGTAGAAAAATTAATCTTACTTTGTAACCGACCTTCGATCCTGCTTTATTCTTAATCTAACCCTCTCTTTTTCTGAAGCCTTAAGCAAAGGGAGAATCAAGATAAGAACTCCGTTTTTTATTTTAGCTTCCGCTTTTTCTATATCAACACTTTCAGGCAAGATAATTCGTCTATAGAAATCTCCCCAAACACACTCCTGAGCAAAGAATGCACCTTGTTCCTTCTTTTTTGAGAAAACTAAATATTCCGGTCTTATTCTCCTTCCTTCAATCAAAACTATATCAGCATCGCCTTCAATTGAAACATTAACGTCATTCATATCAGCTCCTGCTGATTGAGCATAAATCACAATCATTTTTTCGGTTTGGTAAACATCTACATCAAGCTGAGCAACCTTATCCGCTGCTGTCTCTTCTGAATCTGATTGCAATGCTTGACCCGATCTTACACCACGATTTTTTAATCTTTGCAGGAATGACATACTATTAATATTATATATATTGTATTTATGATTTTAGTGACATACCCACAGCTAGCCAGTCCAGTTAAAGAGCAAGATTGAGAAGTCAGTTAGGTTAACCTTCGTGTCGACATTAATATCAGCAGATGGATCTGATGTTCCTCCATCAGTGTTCCACCAAAAAAGTAGAATTGAGAAGTCCGTTAGATTAACCTTCCCATCACGATTCAAATCTGCTGTTCGTGGCTTCACTGCCTTTTGTCCAACTCCGTATAAAAGATAATTTGAGAAGTTGGTAAAAATAGTTCCTGACGTTTGTTTAGATTTAGCTCTGATTTTGTAAGTTCCAACCGAAAATCCATTAGTAGCGATTGTAGTACTCCAAAAACCGTCTGAGTTAGCACTAGCTGTGAAAGCTTTAAGAGTAACCGGGGAGTTTTCTTTCATATTTTCTAAGTTTACTTCAGAATTAGGTAAAGCATAACCACTAACTGACAATTCTTGTCCAGGATCTACCGGATCGGGGGTTACAACTATTGTTGGCGCAATATTAATATTCGTCAAAGTCGAGGTTCTTGCCCCTGCCACAGTAAAGGAAGTACTGAATGTGGATGATTTTATTTTTTTTGAGTCAATTGCATAGACACCAAAAGTATATGCACCTCTAGCAATTTCATCAATAGTAATTGAGTATAATCCGTTTCTGTCAGCTCTTCCCTTCACACTTTCCTTACCATCAACTAATGAAACAATTTCACTATTAGGGTATGCGTAGCCACTAATAACAACACGTCCATCGCCACTACGATAGGGAGCATCATCAGATTCAAATCCTCCACCCGCTGTACTACCACTATCTTCTCCATCTCCTCCTCCTCCTCCTCCTCCACTACCTCCTCCACCTGAGGTACCTCCCTCAGATGGAGCTTCTCCGTCTGAGGAACCAGAAGTTCCTCCACCCACCAGACCCAGATCCTGTTCCTTCATTACCAGTACCTGTACCATCCCCATCAACATCACCATCGGTATTTGATGTACCGGTTGGCGTAGCACTAACCGAGAATTCTATTAGATAATCATCTATATTATAATTACCTTCATCATCTATACAACGCACATAAAACTGTTGCACTGAATTAGGTACGACCGCTACGATTTTCGTATGATAGATTAAACCTGTATTTGAAAAGTTATTGGGCATTGAAAAATAATCCGTACCAGCTACTGTGTCATACTTACACACTGCTAATTCATCTGTTTCCAGAAAAATTTCTACAAATAAAGTTACACCAGTAATTGTAGTAGAGGGTGAACCATTAAATCGATACGGGGGTATTTCCTCAGTCGTATCAACTGGACCTACTCCCACCTTATCTAGCACAGCGATTAAAAATCCAGCATTAGCCACCAAACCTCCATCATAAATTTTTAGATCGATTTTCTTTGTACCACCAGTAACACTATTAATGATTGGTTCAATATCAGACTCAATTGTGGTTGTGCCAGTAGTGGTACTGTAGGTTTCGCTAAAAATATTGCGCTTACTTGTGTGATTCCCAATTCTAATTTCCAAATCGGAATCGACTGGTATTCCGTCCGTTGAATTTAAGGTGTATTTAATCACGCCAGGTGATCCGGGAAATATTTCAACCAAATCTTCTGTAGCACTCAAGGTTGAAGAAGAGTTTCTCAGTACACCGTCCACATACAACTCGACATTTCTATCGGCTGAAAAAGTTGTGGTACTCATAACATCAAAATCAGCAGGAAAAGTGATTTCAAAATAACTACTGGGTGATAAGGCTGTCTGTATGCCAAAATTAAGCGTGTGATTTGATTGCGCTTGTAATCCGGAATCAGATAATATGTCGCTATAATTGATTATGTTTCTAGCTTCAGACGAGGAAGGTGTCAAATAAACATAACCAAAATAAGCAACAAGTAAAATCACCAGGAAAGCAAACCACGATTTTAAAACCGCATACATATTTGCCTTTATTATACCCTGTACCTATATATGTAGATTCAATTCTTACCCACAAGAGCTAATCAACCAAAAAACCACCAGATTGATGATTCCATAACTTGGCATAGATTCCGCCTCTATCTTTAAGAGTGTCATGTGTTCCATCTTCTACCACTTCACCGGATTCAAGTACGATAATTCTATCCATCTCTTTTAGAGTAGATAATCGATGAGCAATTGCTATTACGGTTTTACCCATCATCAAATTATGTAAAGCTCCCTGTATTAGCACCTCACTTTCACTATCCAAAGCAGAAGTGGCCTCATCTAATATCAATATTGGTGCATTTTTTAGCATAGCTCTTGCTATAGCAATTCTTTGCTTTTGACCACCAGACAATTTCACCCCTCTTTCTCCCACCAAAGTATCGTAACCTTGAGGTAATTTTTCTATAAATTCATGCGCATGGGCTTGTTTTGCCACCGCCATTATTTCCTCTTGAGTAGCACCAGGGTGGCCATAAGCAATGTTTTCTCTAATCGTTCTATGAAATAAGGCTGGCTCTTGTGGCACAACAGCAATTGCCTCTCTCAGTGAATTTTGAGTTACAGTTGAAATATCCTGACCATCTATCATTATCAACCCACCATTAAGCTCGTGTTGCCTAAGCAGTAAGGATACAAAGGTTGTTTTTCCCGCTCCAGAACTACCCACCAAACCTATTCTTTGCCCTGCTGGTATTTCAAGATTAAGATTTGTAAATACCTGATTATCGCCAAAACCAAAATCAACATCTTGCCAAACAATCTTACCCTTGTTCACGTTTAGACTTTGTGCATTTTCACTATCAGTAATTTCATAATCGACTAACAAATCATCCAGACCCTCTCTTAACTCACCCACTGTCCGAGCCATCGCATTAAAAGCTCGACCAATAAACACCAAAGATCCGGAAATGTTAAACATTAATGATATTACCATCACAAAATCCCCGCTAGTAATCAAACCGTCTTCCCATTTATTTAAAATTAGCCAAAACATAATTGAGGAAAAAATAAAGAGAATAAAAATGTTTAACATCAATAATTTCTCCGTAAAAAACCAATTTCTTCTATGAGCTATACGACGTGCATTGGTTAGATTTTCCAAACCTTCGAGCTCTTCCTTATATTTAGCATACTGCCTAACTGCGCTAATGTTAGAAAAAGTATCAACCGTTCTACCGGTCAAAACCGTATTTGCTTCTGAACTAATTTTAGATAATTTGACTTTAATTGGTGCCAAGTACTTATTTACAACCAACAAAATAAACAATAAAAGCACAAACAACATGGCCGATAAAGAATCTACCGACCAAAGTAATATAAACGTAACAAGAAAACTAACGAAAGACGCTAATTGTGCCCACAGAAAATCCGGCACAATTTCTTCAATAGCACTAATAACATTACGTTGCTTACTAAAAACCGAGCCAGCAAAGCGGTTTATAAAATAATTATGACTATGCTGTAAAACATGACGATTCAGGTCATCCGTTGCTGTTTTTGCGGCATTAGTTGTCCAGTTAGCAGCCAAAAAACCACTAAGACGATAGAAAAAATTGACTTAGTAATAGCACCACCGGAAAAGCCAAACCCCAAAATAATACAGAACCAACATCCATAACCTCAACCGCATCAACAATAAGTTTAAACAGGTAGCTAGATCCAGAACCAACGACAGCCGCTAATACTACGGAAGCTATAGCTAAAAAAGCCCATTTTTGTGTGGTACAGTCACGTAAATGAAGAATGCGAAAGGCGTATTTGGGATATTCCCTCTTTTTTGAATATTATTCTTCATAATTAGAAAATTAAACTGCGTTTTATGTCAAGATAACACAGAAATTTATTGACGCAAACAACAAAATCACACTGTATCTTTTTGCATTAAGACCACTTTTCGCATACGAATAAAATCTAGGATGTAATTTAAAATAATTAATACCAGCAAAACACCTACAATGATACTTAGAATCAATGTTGATTTATCAATACCACCAACGGAATTATCTTTAATGGACACAGCTATTAATCGCTCTTTTTCTTCTAATTCACCTTCGAGCTCAGTAATCTTAGCTGTCAATTGATTCATCTCTGTTGGCTCAACACTAGCCTTAACACCCACAACATTTGCCAAATACTGCTGGGTTGAAGTAGAGAATAGTTTTGTTTCCTCTAAAACCAACCCGCTATCGAAAATCAAAGCTGAAGTGAAAACAAGTACTGAAATTCTTAAAGCGCTGTGGTAAAGCGAATGTTCTAAAGTTTTGTTCATTTGTGAACAATTTTAACACTAGGAGAAGAGTAATAAAAGAACAATTAGAAGCAAAGCTGTGACCGCCAACATTGAGACAAAAACCAGAAATACTGGAAATTCTCCTTGAGATCTAGATCTGACTAGTCGACGAGTAGATCCGGAAGTCATAATTGTTACAGTTCTCTTAACGTACATTCTCACTCCAAAGTAGATAACTAGGAATAAAACTACCAAAATTCCTAGTGCCGGACCAACAATGTTCATCGGTAGTATCCAGAAAGTTACAGTGCTAGACATAGTACTTTTTCTACCCTCATCTCCGTAAACAGCGCTAAGAACAGCTTCATAACGACCAAAACCAGGATTGTCGCTTGTCCAATTTAATTCATAATTTTTCGTTGATTTCGGGAAAACTCCAGACAGGGATTCGTTAAACTGAAGAGTTGCAACTTTTTTACCAAACATATTAGATATCTCCATTGGTCCAATTGGTTTTACCAAAGTATTACCTTCATTTTCAACTCTAACAAGGAAATCAACATTAGTACTTGAATGTATAAATTTCTTAGTAGAAAATTGTCTTATTTGTGCCGACTCTAAAACTTCACCCGCCACTCTAATACTTACAATATTAGCTACTTCGTAACCAATACTAGCACCACTATTTCTCATTTCTGGTGGCTCAACTGAAACTACAATGGCACCAAAGTGTCCGCCTGGTGACGCATTCTCTGGAACACTTAATGTAAAGTTAACTGTCTCGCTTTTTCCAGCAGGAATCATCAAGGAATCCTTCTCCAAAGTAATCCACTCACTGAGCTCATAACCAGTCAGTTCAGAATGATTGTTTGCGAATATCGGTGACCCTCCCCCTCAACTCCAATAATGTCTCTTTTTGACAAATAGAATATCTGATCAGCTGGTCCTAAGTTTTTTAACTCCACAGCGTAGGACATTACTTCCTTTGGATCAACCTCATCTTCAATAATTGCCGGCTTAATACCAACCCCAGCCGTATCCTGAGCAAAAGCAAAATTAAAAGATAATAAAAGAAATAAACTTACTGCTAAAAATAAACTTAGTCGGCTCACGGTTTGTACAAAAATCATATTTAATCTGATAATGATAACACTCTGAAATCAAAACTCTATGTAAATAATCAACACAAAACAAAAACCGCCTAAGCGGTTTTTGTTTTGATAAATTTAACTTTAGAAGGTAGGTGTTGCTATATACATTAATGTTGTATTGTAGTCATCTGCCGCTTCTTGTAGTGGTGTTATCTGTACTTGGTAAGCAACTTCTATTTGACCATAATCCTGAGTTGTTCCATCAGCTGAACCAGTATGCGAGAATATCTGACGTGGAGTAGTACTTGCCGCGACCCACTTATTGCCCCCGCCACCAGTGAACTCACCAGCGTTCAAATCTGAATCGTTGGAAGTCAAACCCCAGTGTCCCCAAGTATTCTCCTGTAGAAGAGATTCTGTAGGTGTAGCCCATGCTACGGGAGTATTTGTGTAAGCACCATCGATAAATCCGTCAATATCTGCAAGAGTTGATGAACGAAGATTTCCGTCTTGTTCAACTGTAACAACGAAACCGTTTCTGGCGTTTGTTGATACACTAAGTTGTTGACCTAGAGTATAAATTGAATCAGCTTCAAGGATACCGAACGGAATGGTTGTAGGTGTAGTTGCACCTGTGGTTGATGTTCCATTTATAGCAGTAGAGGTAGCAAGACCTGCAACTACGAAGTCAAAAGTTGTTTCAACAATAGCAGATACTTCTACGTAATCAACTATTGCAACTCGTGTCTTACCGGTATCGCTTGGTGTTGCTACGATAATTTCGTAGGAAGTAGAAGCTGTTCCTGGATTTGTAATTTTCCCATCTGCAATAACAACTCTAACTTCTTCTGTTGCAGTAGCTGCTACTCCAGAGAATGAAATTGTCTGACCAGAGGCAAGGAAGCCACCAATAGCATCTGGTGTTCCGTTAACAGTGACTGACAAATCTCCAGAAACAACTGTATTAACTCCAGTAAATTCAACTGGGAAGGTGATGGTAGTTGTACCAGCGTTTAAAAGTGTTGAACCTGTAGGTATAGTGAAAGCAATATCATGACCAGAAACAACACTTGGTCCTGAATCTGTTAATGTGTCACTAATGTCTGTTAGGTTAGCTGCTTGTGCGGTTGAATAAACTCCGAGTGACCAGAGTATAGTTGCACACGCAACGAGCATCGCGACTACCCGGTGCGTAAAGCCAACTTGTGTTGGTATTACGAACATGTTTTATATTTTAAATTATTAAATAACAATAATCTTTTTCTCTAAAAAAATTAGAAGGAAAAGATCGCCAGTTGAAGTTTTTGTGGAGAGACGTGTTTGAAAATTTTTTGAAAAACTCAGCCAATTTTTACTACGTCACTTCAACTGTCTAATAAGATTATAACATCAGCTAAAACAACTTGTCTTAAAAGTGATGTTGATAACCTTTTTTAATTAAGACAACTTCCTGATTTTTTGCTTGTAATTTAAGCTTATTATTAAGATTTAGCAGACACAAGGTTATAAGTACATCAAGTACAACTGTCGTTTAATCATTTAGCTTTAACGATTTTCAAATCCGTCCAAGAAGTCGTATACTTTGGCGACAAATATCTTTTTTGGACAAAATTTGTATTTTTGTCTATTGATTGAGTAGCCAAACGCAAGAGATTTGTTCTGTGTTTTTCATTAATACTAAACAATAATCTAGAAACATCATTAGTAATATCTGAATTACTATAACCAAACAAATTAACCGAAATATGCTCTACCCTAACTAGATCAGAAACCACCACAACTACCCGCTTATAGGGTACTTTTTGACGAAAACCACGTTTAAAGAGTCTGAGTGCCTCTTTGGTAAGTATAAAAATATCGTTAGTCGGGATATCAAACTTAGTTTCTAAGGAAAATCCATAGCCACTAAAATCACTAAACCTACTAGGATATAAGGCTACTTTAAGCTTTTCTGCCAACAAACCACTGACAAACAAGTCCTGTGCCACAGCATGGACGTGTCGACAAAATTCACTCTCTAAAGTAGCAATTTCATTAGTCGGATGAGGCAAGGAATTGGAGCTCATTATACTCTTTTTTTCTTGATTTTTGTCACTAATTGAAAAAAATGGTGCTCCAATCAGTTCCGACCTTAATCTAACAGCCGTAATTCCAAACTTCTCATGCAAACTTCTTGATGACCAAGACAAAAGATCACTAACGTAAATTAAATTTTCGTTTTTAAAACTAGTAGCCAAACTCTTTCCTACACCCCAAACGTCAGTTAATTTTATTCTCACCGATTCGTTATCCCATCTTTCTTTACTCCAAACCTCCACCAATCCTGTCTTTTTAGCAACTGAGTTTACATATTTAGCTTGTGTCTTTGATTCAGCTACACCAATTGAAACCGGCACACCTATCCAGTGTTCGATTTTCTTTCTAACCATCTCAACTTTATCTAAATCATCATTATCTATATAGAAAAAGGCTTCATCAATTGAATATTGTTCTAAACTCGGAAATTCGGTTCGCAAAACCTCAAAGACACGTCTAGAAACATCTCTGTATAATGCAAAATTAGAAGAGAATACAACAGCTCCCATTTCCTTTATAGTGTCTTTTATCTGAAAATAAGGGACACCCATAGGAATGCCTTTGTCTTTTATTTCCTTAGACCTAGCCACCACACATCCATCGTTACCAGACAAAACTATTACTGGTTTATTTTGTAAATCCGGTCTAAGTAAACGTTCACAGGAAACAAAGAAATTATTACAATCGAGAACTCCAATTCTTTTCATAGATGAAATTATACCGCCATACTTAAAACAAAAACACTGTAAGAATTAACCTCCTACAGTGTTTTGTGGATTGGGGTTTTAGAGTATCACTATTCTAATTGCCAAATTTTTGAATCCTCCTCTCCGTCAATCTTAAATAATGCAACTCCAGCTACACCATATTTTTTAGCTAAGTCAATTTTATCTTCTACGGCTTCAGCATCTGAAAAGGTTGCAAATCGTACGGTTACTTCTTGTTTGGTGGAATTGGCAAAAGCAAGTGCTCTACCGGCATTTTCATAGCCTTTGGGTGTATTTTTCGGTACAGTTGTAGATGAAAGTGCTACGTATGGTGATGTGATTGGAAAATAAGTAAAGACTTTCTCACCGCTCTCTGCCCTACCCTGTTCGGTCTTATACTCTTTTGCCAACTCATTCAGTCTTGGTAAATTTAGAGTTGCTGCTTTTACATAGTCCCGATACCAATTAGGAGCCACTTGCACATCCCAAACTCGACCGTAAGTAGGAACACCTAAATAAACCTTATCCTTAGGAAAATCCTTCAACGCTAATTGTAAAACCTTATCTACCCATTCTTTATCGGCTACAGGCATATATGGTACTCCAGCTCGTTTCTCGTTTAGTTTTAAATCCGCTCTTTGCTGATCATAGGCCATTATTTCTATACGATCACAGTATTTACCGATAGCTTTATAATCATTAGCATATTCGATTTTAGCTGGTACTTCCTTCCATAATGACTCTGGTGGAGTTCTGGCTTCTATGGCGCAAGTCAAAACCTTATCACCCAAGGCTGTATTTAATTCCTTTAAAAAGCTGGAAAAATGATTGATGGTTTTAGCTTCTTTTTGCTCATAATCAATATTTATACCATCATAACCACCTTTATTTACCAAACTGACTATTTCCTTAATATGTGCTTTTCGCTTTTTCTTACTACTTAAAATTTCGTGGATTTGTTCCCCATCAAACCAAGCAATTGTAGGAATAATATCTACTTTCTTTCTTTTCTGCCAATTTAAAGAATTTTTGCCAATCTCGACTCTTTAAATCTGTTTTAGCTATAATTTTGCCTTTTTCGTTGATTTCGTAAACAAATGGGTAGACAGTGCTTAATTTGTCTATATTTTTGGTAGCACTAGATAAGCCTTGCTTATCTTGCCACCATGGTACCCAACCAGCCATTTTTAAATCTTCGTTCGCTTGTGCATATGATGTTGGTAAGCAAAAGCTAATAATAACTAAAAAAGATAATAGGAAAATACCTATCTCCTTAGGAATTAATTGTGTTTTATTCATAACATTTGTCATTGTATCATCTAAGACGGCATCATCATTTCTTTCTTACAAAAAAAACTAAAAAACTCTAGCGCTACCAATAACCACTCCCCAAATAAAACAATCCTCATTGTCTGTCAATACTATTGGCTCATAACCCTCCTTTTCTGACACCAAAAAAGAGGCTTCCGTGCTAATTAATAAACGCTTAACCACCATTTCGCCATAAATCGCAGCTACAACAATACTACCTGTTTTGGGTATTACAGATCTATCCACCACCAAAACATCTCCAGAAAAAAATTTTTGCTCCCTCCATAGAATCACCTTCAACTCGTACAAAAAATGTAGCTGAGGGGTTTCTAATCAGCAAATCATGGATATTTAAGTATTTATCTACACTATCGTCACTAGGAGCAGGAAAACCTGCCGAAGGACGACACAGAAATAAAGGATAACTCTCTATCCGACTAATTTTCATGAATTAATTATATATTAGTAAAAATTAAAGGGCGAGACCTTCGGTCTCGCCCTTTAATTTTTTACCTCACACAAACATGCGATATACGATGAAAACGATGGTAGTACTTATCACCAACTTCAGTTGGTCCTGGGATATAAATGTTTTTATTAAGTAAATTACCCCTCTGCCATCTCATGTCTTCACCTACCAAAATTACACTTTCATACACATCATCTGCCGACCAAGTATAACCATTGGATAATCGATCTATCCATTCAGCATAGCCTTTAGGACAAAATTTGGGCTTAGGTTTTGGCTCAACAGGAATCAACACACACTTACCATCTTCATATTTATAACCTTCAGGTAATTCACTTTGAACTCCGTCAAGATTAGGACAAACATCACTAATTGGTGGCGGTGGCACAACACACTCATTTTGCTCATTTTTTTATCAAACCCTCAGGCACAGTCACTTGTATTCCATCCAAATTTAAACACAGATCCACAACCGGCTCCTCGACTTCAATCAATACACAAAGACCATTCACGTCTTTTTCATAACCAATTGACACAATGGCTTGTACACCATCAAGATTAGGACATTCATCTAGCACAGGATCAGGTTCCGTAACTTTTTCGGTACCGGTCAATAATATATTTTTCAACTCAACCTTGTCACTTGTAGTTGTAGAATTAGAAGTAACTTCAACAAACAACACCAAATCAGCAACTGAAGCTGTTTCAGGTAAAGTAACACTAATCACACCATATTCATCTGTAGTACTTCCAGTTAATCCTAGTATTGTACCTAAAATTTGTTTTTCAGAACCTGTCTGCCAACCATAAGAAAAACTATCTTGAAATGGTGTTTGATCAAGTGCAGTAGAGTCATAAGAAAAAGAAAAAACCATATCACCGTAAGAAGAAGCGTCTATAGTTCCGGAAATTAAGGGTTTGTCTTGCTGTACCCGACTCTCACCAAGTGAATATAAGGTGGAACTGGCATTAACCTGATGTAAAAACACAAAACTAGCTAATACTAAAAACAACAAACTGTAAAAGTATATACTTTTAGCAGTTTTAGAACCTAATGACAACATCATTATAAAATAATTTATGAATTAATAATTATCGTGAACAGAAATACACATTTAATTATAAGGTTCATACATAAGCTCTCACACTGAATGATTGTTGATTAATCCGTAAATTGATCCCTGAATCTCATAATAGGTTCAATCTTTGTACATATACTATTACTTAATTCATCATCGGAAGAGTAGAAATGTGACAAATGAGCTTTTATTGCATCTCTATACTCTTCAATCTCATATTTGTCATAGTCTGACCCGTAAATATGCGGAATGACTCCGCAAGCATGAAGGTAGGTCGGATTTTTTGATAATACTTGGCCGAACACTCTAACAGCTTTACCAGATTCCAATTCTAAAACCTCATCTTTGTGTAGGTCGTTTGTATTAATTCTCCACTCAACACCATCTATGTCAACAAAAATTGCATTGTAAGGAAAAACAGTGTCAACTCCAATAAACTCACCGATCAATCTTCCAGAATCGGGATCTTGCCACAAACGCTGTTCCATTTTTTCTTGTGATTCATAACCAGAAACCATTCCACCCAGCCACCTATCAACACTAAAGCCAACACCAACTGTATGGAGCGCAAGACCACCAACCAAACTCAGAACCAAACTACTGCCTAAAATTCGCCAAGGTGCATAACGGTAACCTCTTTTAGTATGTCTAAAATAGTAAACTGAGAATAAAACCATTACTACGAGTATAGAAAACCAAATAATCGGCAAAACATCTTCTAGAAAAGTATATAGATTGTCGTGAGTTAATTCATAAAAAGCATACTGATGGTAAGATAAAACAAACAAAGAAACAGATACCGCCAAAGCCCCAACCAGAGTTGCGGTAAGCCATAAAGTCCAAGCTAAGATGTCATAAGAAACAAACCACGTTTTAGAGGTAGGGCAAATATTGTCACTAACTAAGCGATTGAGTACAGAATCTTTCAGCTGATTTTGGTTTTGGTTTTCTGTTTCCATATCTTTCATATACGTATTGAATCTAAATTTAATTCATTTAAAAGCTGTTTTTTTCCACGATGTATCAAAGTTCCTACCGATCCAACCGGTATTTTTAACACATCTGAGATCTCATCATATTCCATATGTTCAAAATAGCGCAAAGTTAGAATCTGACGATACTTTTCATCTATTCTAAGAAGAGCTTTATTTACTTCTTCAGCGTTAATGTTTTGATCAAAAACCACATCCGCTGCTTCCTCTTTAGATTTTATAAGATTTAAAACCTCGGAACTATCCGCAATCAAATGTCCTTCCGGCCGTACATTGTGTTTTCGGTACCAACTAATAGCCTCGTTATGTGCAATACGGTATATCCAAGCAGAAAAAGACATTTGTATGTCGAAACTGTTTAGATTTTTATAAGCTTTTATAAAAACCTCTTGCAAGACATCCATTTGATCATCCTTATCTCTTACCCCCAAGCGTTCAATATATCGTCTCAACTTAGCTTCGTAACGTTCAACAATAAAACCGAAAGTACTTCGCTCACGCAAGGTCATACTTACAATCTCTTCATCTGATATCTGTGAGATTGGATTATTTGTCATAAATCACTCTTATATATGGTGACATAGAAATGAAAAATTTGGAAATATGGCTTTATACTTGCTTTTTTTATAAATTTATTGCATAGTGTCAGACATGACATTTCCGATGCGTATAAATAAATATCTTGCTGAGCAAAAAATCTCTTCCCGCCGCGAAGCTGATACTCTAATTGCTAATAAAAAGGTTTTAATAAACGGTAAGCCAGCTGTACTTGGTCAACAAGTAAACGAGGGGGACAAAGTTGAATTAGTAGAAAAACCTAAGAAACACACTTATCTGGCATATTATAAGGGTCGAGGTATTATCAGTCATTCACCGGCCGAAGATGAGGTAGATATCGCCACCAGACTGAAACAGGACTATGGCCTAACAAACCTTTCGCCAATTGGTCGTCTAGATAAGGATTCTGAGGGTTTGATTATTATTACCAACGATGGTCGTCTGACTGGTCCCCTACTTGATCCCGAAGCTAATCATGAAAAGGAGTACGACGTAACCGTAGACAAAAATATTACCCCTAGTTTTACTAAAATCATGGCTTTAGGTGTAAATATTGAAGGTTATCAAACCAAACCAGCCAAAATTAAAACTAACCCTAATAACGACAAACGTTTCCGCTTGATTATCACTGAGGGTAAAAAACACCAAATTCGTCGTATGTGTGCTGCTCTAGGTTATCAAGTGAAGAATCTTAAACGCGTGCGTATTATGAATATTGAACTTGGTACATTAAAGCCAAATCAGTATCGAAAGATTGCTGGTGATGAATTAAATGCCCTTCTAAAAAATTTGAATCTAAAATAAAATTCACCACTATGTCCAAGTTGGACATAGTGGTGTTTTTAATGTTCCAGAAAATGTTGAGCAAGGGTTTTGAAAAAACCATACATCCTTACAGAAAAACAAGAAATTGTTACATATTTCCGTTCTTCCATAAGAGCTAACACAGTGGAATCTGGTACGACTATGATTCTAATAAAATAATCAGAATTCCATAATTCCCCAAATACCAAGTTTCCTTCGATAGTTTTGTACGGTAAATGTATTTTTAAAAGTGGAAAATTTAATGCAAGCTTAATAGTAAATGCTACTAATTCTTTAATTTTATATAGACCTCCTTTTGGTGCCACATAAACAAACTTCACGTCATCAGCTGTCAGAATTGTTTTAATCACAACCAAATTATCCTCTTCTTTCAATTTACTTATTAGAAGAGTTTGCCTTAATATTCTTAAGAGATCAAGCATAATCACCTCCAGATTTAGGTAAAGAATTTAAAAAACTAACACCTTTAGAGTTTTAGCACGATACATAGACAGATTCAAGATAAAAACGGGCGAGACCGAAGGTCTCGCCCGTTTTTATCATTCACCTCTACCACACTCTACTTCCCTTTTCTTCGATCACTTTCCTTTAACTGTGCTTTTCGCAAACGCACGTTCATCGGCGTGATTTCCAAATATTCATCATCCGCCATAATCTCCAGACCCACTTCGATAGAAATTATTTTTGGTGGCACTAGCACAATAGCGTCATCTGATCCTGAAGCACGCATGTTGGTAAGTTGTTTACCTTTAGTTGGATTCACCATCATTTCCTCTCCCTTTGAAGTATTACCAATTACCATACCCTCATATACTTCGGTTCCAGGAGTAATGTAGAGCTGACCACGATCTTGCAATCCAAACAAAGCAAAACCAAGAGCTTTACCTTGTATCATAGAAATCATAGAACCAGCTTGACGTTTCTTAATCTCACCAGCATAAGGTTTAAAACCAAGTACACGTGAGGCCAAAATACCCTCACCCTTAGTATCAACGATAAATTGGTTTTTATAACCTAAAAGTCCACGAGTTGGACCCTCAAATATGAGACGAACTTGATTTTCGTGCATAACCATATTAGTCATAATAAACGCACGATTTCCTAAACGTTCAATCACAGCACCTTGGAATTCAGATGGAATATCCACTGTCACCTCCTCAAAAGGCTCTGATTTCACTCCATCAATATCTTTAACAATTACCTGTGGTTGTGACACTGCCATTTCATAACCTTCACGGCGCATATTTTCGAGCAAAATTGCAATATGCATTTCACCGCGTCCGCGTACTTCAAAATTGTCTCCACTAGCAAAATCTACTTGTAAACCAACATTGATTTCCAATTCTTTCTCCAAACGCTCACGAATTTGTCTTGATGTTACAAACTTACCCTCACGACCAGCAAACGGTGAGGCATTAGGCATGAACTGCAAAGCGATAGTAGGTTCATCTACCGCAATAGCTGGCAATGGTTCAGCATTTTCATTATCAGTCAAAGTGTCACCAATATTAATATCAGAAAAACCAGCAATCATCACAATATCACCAGCGAAGGCTTCAGGGGTTTCTTGTTTTTGCACACCCTTAAAAGTCGAAAGCTTTACCACCTTACCCTTTGCCAGTTCCCTACCTTCATGTTTGATAAATAGTGGTTGATTAGCCTTAATCGAACCTTCATAGATACGCGCCACAGCTAGGCGACCAAGGAAATTATCGTAACCTAAGTTAAAAACTTGAGCTCGCAAAGATTCACCGGCCACATAACCGCGAGCTGGTGGTACTTGTTCTAGAATCACATCTAGAAGTGGTGAAAGATCCTTCATTTCATCGCTCATTTTTCTCTTAGCTACACCTTCACGTCCAATCGCATACACTACCGTGAAATCAGACTGTTCATCGTTGGCACCGAGCTCTAGAAAAAGTTCTAGAACCTGTTCTTCCGTACGATCTGGATCAGCCGCTGGTTTATCAATCTTATTTATTACAACAATTGGCTTAAGTCCGAGTTCAAGAGACTTTTTAAGCACAAAGCGAGTTTGTGGCATTGGTCCTTCTTGTGCATCCACCACCAGTAACACGGAGTCGATAGAACGAAGAACACGTTCTACTTCCGAACCAAAGTCCGCGTGTCCAGGTGTGTCTACAATATTGATTTTTGTGCCCTTGTATTCAACTGAAGTGTTTTTAGCGTAGATAGTAATACCACGCTCACGCTCAAGTGCGTTACTATCCATCGAAGCCTCACCCTCACGAGCTCCAGTCTGTTCCATCAGAGCATCAGTTAGAGTGGTTTTACCATGGTCTACGTGAGCAATAATAGCAATATTACGAATTTCCTGTGACATAAAAAGATTAAAAAATTATAAAAATAAACACTCATTAACCCGCTTTAGAAAAACAAAAACGGGAAAGGCGCATAAAACCAAAGGTATGACACCCAAAAGTGTCACTAGAATACAGATAAAAAGACGTTTTGTCTAGACTTTTATATAAAGTTTCAACTTTTCAACTTTAGACAATTTCTTTAATTCCGCTTCCCTCCTCGTCGCCTCAGACTAGTAAGATAGGTTTCCTGATAAACCAAGGAAACCGGACGACGAGCGCGAGTATATTTGGCGCCAGTTTTTTCATGATTATGCTCTTTTAATCTGCGCTCCATGTCTGTCGTGACTCCAGTATAGAGAGTATTATCAGCACACTTTAGTATATAGACATACCATTTTTCCGCTTTCATAAATTCCCTAAAAAAGCCTGATTGGCATACCAAGTAAAAAATTACTAGAAAAAATTATCACCACTAAAAAACTTAAGCATTTTTTAAGTCCCTTAATTCTATTTCGTGATCGCCACGTATAATAAAAAAGCAACAAAAAACAGCTAGTATACCTAAAGGATAATTAACATAA
>JZEL01000011.1 GCA_001567365.1 Parcubacteria bacterium OLB19
AAATAGGTCAAGTTTGGTGGTGTTTAGAAAAAAAAGAGGTGCGCCCGAAGGGCGCACCTCTTTTTTCTAATTGTTGCGGGGCCCGGAATGAGTTGACAAGTTACTAAATTATTTTGTCTCAACTTCGTTCGCAAAACTAATAAGTACTTGCTACCCCATGCTCGCTTGCTTCCAGCATCGCTCCGCTTTGTTCGAATTCCGACAAGAGCCAAGTCAAGATTGGCATCTTTGGTCTCCTCCACAAATTTAATAAAGCACCCTTAAGGGTGCTTTATTAAATTTGTGAGGAGCCAAAGAGCCAACTGCTTGGCTCTTGTCGGAATCGAACAAGCGGAGCGATGCTGGAAGCAAGCGAGCTGGGGTAGCAAGTACTTATTATTTTGCGAACGAAGTGAGACAAAATAATTTAGTAACTTGTAACTCATTCCGGGCCCCGCAACAATTAGAAAAAAGAGGTGCGCCCTTCGGGCGCACCTCTTTTTTCTAAACACACCAAAAACTTGCTATTTTTATCCAAAAATTGTTATATAAAGCATTATGCAATGTATAATTTTAGCAGCCGGTAAAGGTAAAAGGTTGCGACCATTAACTGATGATGTTCCAAAACCGTTAATTAAAGTAAACGGTAAAACGTTACTAGATCATGTTGTGGAAGCGTTACCTAGTGCAATTAAAGAACTTATTATTGTGGTTGGATATCGTGGCGATATGATCAGAGAGCATTGTGGCGATAATTTTCATGGTCGTCCGGTTACATACATAGAACAAACCGATATCAATGGTCCAGCTAAGGCTTTGTGGTTGGCTAAAGATTTAATTCGTGGACGTTTTCTTTTTATGTTTGCAGATGATATCCATGGTAAAGATGATATGGCTAGAGCTGTATCATATACACGTTCAATCATGGCTACTACTAGTGATAATCCTGAGCGATTTGGTGTAATTGTGCGCAACCCTGATGGTACTATTGCTGATATGGTAGAAAAACCATCTTCACCCTCTTCTAATCTTGTAGCTACTGGCCCAATGGTACTTGATCAACATATTTTTGATTTTCCACCCGAAGCGCCTATTAACGATGAGTACTTTATGCCCGAAATCATTATGCGTTATAAAGAAAAATATCCAATGGCGGTAGTGGAAGAACAGTTTTGGTTGGCAATAGGTTATCCAGAAGATGTAGTTAGAGCTGAAGAAAGATTGAAGTCAATGGATAAATAATTATTATGCAGTGCGTAATTTTGGCGGCTGGTAGGGGTACACGCATGCAACCTTTGACTAATGATACTCCTAAACCCCTAATCAAAGTCTGTGGTAAACCAATATTGGAACATATTGTTAAAGCTTTACCGAAAGAAATAGATGAGATTATTTTGGTGGTTAGTTATTTAAAGGAACAAATACAAGCTTTTTGTGGTGAGGAATTTCTAGACAGAAAAGTAAAGTATGTGGTGCAAGATAATCCAGCTGGAGGTACAGGAGATGCGCTTTTTACCACAAAATCACTCATAAGAGGTCGGTTTCTTTTTATGTATGCTGATGATATTCATGGTAGTGAAGCTTTGAAAGAAGTGATTAAGTATCCTTATGCCATGTTGTCACATCGTTCAAGCGAACCAGAAAAGTTTGGGGTTCTAGAATTAAATGATGACAACACTCTTAAAGCCATTTATGAAAAACCAAAAAATCCACCCTCTGACCTCATTAATATTGGTGGTATGGTTTTGGATACTGATATTTTTAATTATCAAGTCAAGCCGTCAGTTGGCGGGGAGGTTTTGGTAACCGACATGGTAACAACTTTTGCTAAAGATCATTCCGTGAAAGTGGTTGAGCAATCGGTTTGGATTCCGGTTGGGAAACCAGAAGATATTGCGGTGGCAGAAACAATTCTTTGTCCTAGAAAAAATTGATAAATATACGGATTTATAGTAATCTGTTTGACATTGTCGGCGTAGCTCAGTTGGTTAGAGCGTAGCACTCATAAAGCTAAGGTCGGAGGATCGTTCCCTCCCGCCGACACAAAATCTTCTGAATATACATAAGAAACAACACCTTGGCAAAGTCACAAATATAGGATTTTTGGTTCAAAATTTTTGTAAATTGTATAGTGTATAATACTGTCATTGTGCCAATTATTAAAAATTACGCTAAAGACTTTTTTAAAAAGTGGTCTCATGACATGTCTTATATTTTAGGCTTTATATACGCTGATGGAAATATTGTAAAAACAAAAAGAGGGACACATTTTGTATCTATATATACAGCAGATAAAGAGTTGCTGAAATCCATTAAAATTATTATAAAGTCAGAGCATGCTATATCAGAACGTAACTCTAGCTCAGGAAAAGTTTTTCGACTCCAAGTGGGTAGTAAAGAATGGTATTCTGATTTAAGTGAAATTGGGGTGTTTCCAAACAAAAGTTTGCGTATGAGATTGCCAGATATTCCAGATAAATATTTCGGCGATTTTGTTCGCGGTTATTTTGATGGTGATGGAAATGTTTGGGTGGGAGAAATACACAAAAATAGATTAAGTCCTAGCTTAACGCTACAAATAGCCTTCACTAGTTGTTGATATAATTTTCTTCTTGATTTACATAAAAGGTTGCAATCTGTAGTAGATGTGGAAGGTGGAAGTTTGTATAGGTCAAAAATTAAGAATTTCTCTAGATTGAGTTTCTCTAAGATGAACGCTTTGAAAATTTATAAAATCATGTATAATGCAGAGCACAAACTTTTCCTACCTAGGAAAAAGCAAGTATTTGCAAAGTTTGTTAACTGCGGTGGTAGCTCAACTGGTTAGAGCACCCGCCTGTAGACGTGCAGCTTTCCGTACGAAAGTCGGATTGAAACTCTCCTGGATATCGGTGAAGGCTAAGTCTTTAGGGATATGCGAATACCGAGGGAACCCTATATATAAAAACAAATAGTATAGGGGCTCCGTAGAGACTAGATACAGGGGTACCTAAAAGTTTTTTACTCAAGGTAAAGATATAGTCCACGCCATTATGAAAATATTGGAAGTAGTGCACGCGGGAGGTTGCGGGTTCAAGTCCCGTCTACCGCGCAGTTAGGTAAAAACAAAACCAGCAGTCTTTGTAAGACTGCTGGTTTTGTTTTTAGGAAGTGAATTGTTTTACTTCCGTACCTAACTGCGAACCACAGACATGTCGCTTTGCGACAGTCGAGGTGGGGTCGACAGCACCTAGTAGATTGGGAGAGAAACGAACCAATATACTTAGTGACTGGTGACCAGTTAGGTAAAAACAAAAATCGGTCAAAATATTTTGACCGATTTTTGTATATAAAATTTTGCTTTCAAGTAAAATTTTGGTAGGATAGTCAAGTTCAAGGTTTTTGCCAATGTATGAAAATCATACATTGTCTTCGTTCGAACAAAATGTAATAAATTACATTTAAGTAAAATCCTAAAAAACTAATTTTTTAAGTAAATTTAAAAATCAACTTTTCAGGCTTTTACAAAGCGAAAAGTATTTCGCTTTGCTTCTCATATTGCCAATGTAGCTCAGTTGGTAGAGCGCGTCCATGGTAAGGACGAGGTCTCCGGTTCAATCCCGGACATTGGCTCAATAGAAAAAGTCGACCAAATATGGTCGACTTTTGCTTTATTTGCTATTTAATTAACTTTGTCTTATATTTTTACTGCTTTACAGAGTAGTGGTTCTTTGATTAAGAAAAGGAAGAGGTAATCATGAATATAAAAATTATTGCTATTATTGTTTTGTTTTATATTGGTTCTATATACACATCTTTACCTGACGTGATAAACTTTATCACTTCACTCAGTTTGATTGATCTTGTAATCATGATTACATTAACTTTGTGTACAATAAATACACATAAGGTTGTGAATTATATTTATACTCATCCAGTCAGAATATTAGCTTGGATTTATAAAATAAGAAGAGCTTTATCTAATACTGAGAGGTTTGTAAAACGGGTTGATTTAAATGAAATTTATAATGATTTAGTTACTTTAGAAGCAGGTATAAAAGCGGGATGCAGATTTAAAGAGGATACATCTCATACACTGCTACAACCAACTTTGCAAACTGTAAATGATTTTCTTTTAGAAAAACAACCGAAGAAGTGAACCGTTTATCATAAAAGCCCGACAATATGTCGGGCTTTATTTTTTTTGAGCAAAAGCTGGCGTTTTTTGTTATACTCAACCAATGTCCGATTCACAAACTCGTATTTCCGAAATCGAAAACGCCATGCTCCAGTCTGATTTTTGGAGTGATCCTAAGAAGGCTCAGACTATGATTAAAGAGCTACAAGAATTAAAAGATACAGCTGATGGAAAAGGAAAATATGACCGCAATCCCGCGGTGATGACAATTGTGGCTGGTGCTGGTGGTGATGATGCTGAAGATTTTGCCAGAATGCTGGTCGAGATGTATCAGGGTTTTTGTCAGGATCAGGGTTGGCAGATAGTAGAGATTGACAGTAATGCTAATGACCACAATGGTTATCGTAATATTACTCTTGAAATCCAAGGTAAAGAGGCCTATGGTACTTTGCGAGGGGAGTCAGGTGTACATCGTTTGGTTCGTATTTCTCCCTTCAATAGTAATGGTAAGCGTCAAACTTCTTTTGTATTGGTGGAAGTGTCGCCGAGAATTGATGATGCTAATGCGATTGAATTAAAAGAAGAGGATATCGAGGTGAGTTTCGCCCGCGCCGGAGGCGCGGGCGGACAGAACGTAAATAAACGAGAGACCGCAGTACGAATAGTCCACAAACCAACTAACATTTCTGTGCACGTCTCTTCGGAGCGTTCCCAACAACAAAACCGTGAAAGAGGTCTAACACTTTTGGCTGGAAAATTATATACTTTCTACGAAGCGCAAAGAGCCAGAGAATTACAAGGTTTATCGGTAGAAAAAACCGTCAAGATTGAATGGGGTAGTCAAATTCGCTCTTATGTACTTCATCCTTATCAGTTGGTTAAAGATCATCGCACCGGAGTGGAAGTAAGAGATGTCGAACGGGTGTTGGCTGGTGATATTATGCCGTTTATATCGGCAGAAAAAACTATTTCATAACATGTTATAATGTCGCTTATGATTTACTTTGATAATGTTTCAAAACTTTATGATGATGGCAGGTCGGCCGCTCTTCAGAGGGTGACTTTTCAAGTTGCACCTAAGGAGTTTGTGTCTATTGTTGGTCATTCCGGTGCCGGAAAGACGACTTTATTAAAGATGATTATTGCAGAAGATAAGCCAACCGAAGGTCAGGTATTTTTTGAATCTATTGATATACATAGTATTCCTCGCACCAAACTTCCACATTACCGACGTAAGATAGGTACTGTTTTTCAAGATTTTAAACTTCTACCTAATAAGACTGCTTACGAAAATATTGCTTTCGCTATGGAGGCAAATGGTCGTTCTGATGAAGAGATTGCTGAAAATGTGCCACAAGCTTTGGCTTTGGTTGATCTAGATGATAAAGCTTGGAACTTTCCTAATGAACTTTCTGGTGGAGAAAAGCAACGTGTAGCTATTGCTCGTGCGATTGTTAATCAGCCAGATATTATTGTGGCTGATGAGCCAACTGGAAACCTTGACCCAATTGCTACTTACGAGGTGGTGCAAATTCTCCGCAAGATTAATGATCTTGGTACAACTGTAATTATGACCACTCACAACAAAGGTGTAATTGATGAGCTTGGTCGCAGAGTGATTACTATGAATGAAGGGCAGATTGTGCGTGATGATTCTACCGGTAAATATGTTTTGTAATAATATATGTTAACAGCTATTCGTCGTATAACTAGAGCGGGATTTGTCGGTTTTTGGCGTAGTGCCTATGTGTCACTTGCTTCTATTTTTGTCATTACTATCACTTTGTTCGTGATCGGTTCGACTATGTTTATTGATCAGCTTCTGGCTACTTCACTTCAAACCATTCAGAAGAAAGTTGATATTAATGTCTATTTTGAGCCAAATGCTCCTCAAGAGGAAATCGATGCTCTAAAAAAAGCAGTAGAAGCTTTGCCTGAGGTGGCGCATGTTACATATACTTCAAGGGAGGATGCCTTAATAAAATACCGTGAGAAAAATAAAAATAACGAAATCGCTCTGCAGGCTTTGTCAGAGTTGGATGAAAATCCTCTTGGAGCCGATATTGCCATTCAAGCTAAGGAGACTTCTCAGTATGAAGGCATAGCACGTTTTATTGAAGAACAACGAGAATTAAGCACTGCTGATACACCAATTATCAACAAGGTTACCTATAACGACAATAAAGAATCTATCGATACTCTTACTTCCATTATCAATGCGGTGGAGAGAGTGAGTTTTATAATCATGGTGGTGTTAATTATCGCTGCGGTTTTAATTACTTTTAATACTATTCGTCTGGCCATCTACACCGCTCGTGAGGAAATCGCTATTATGCGTCTGGTGGGTGCCTCCAATATGTTTATTCGCGGTCCGTTTATGGTACAGGGAGTGATGTACGGTTTGGTTGGCGGTATTTTTGCCATCCTTATTATCTATCCGATTCTAACTTGGCTCGGTCCACGTACAGAAGCTTTCTTTGAGTTTAATCTCCTCACTTACTTCATATCTAATTTCAGTTATATCTTCTTAACTTTGGTGGGTATCGGCGTTGTCTTAGGGTTGGTGTCTAGTGTCCTTGCTGTTGCACGCTATTTGCGAGTCTAAAAACTTGTTTATGCCCAAAGTATCCATTCGACCTAAAATCAGTAACTCAAAAGTTGCTAACGCCAAATATATCTTTGTCGTCGGTGGGGTGATGAGTGGAGTTGGAAAAGGTATCACCGCTTCTTCTGTTGCTACAATTTTACAAGCAAGGGGATTTAAGATTACCGCCATGAAGATTGATCCTTATATCAATGTTGATGCTGGTACTATGAATCCGACTGAGCACGGTGAGGTCTTTGTACTTAAAGACGGTTTAGAGACTGATCAAGATATGGGAAATTATGAACGTTTCTTAAATCAAGATTTGCCAGCGATAAACTACATGACTACTGGCAGTGTATATCTATCGGTAATAGAAAAAGAGCGTAACCTAGAATATAAAGGTAAAAATGTAGAAGTGGTACCAGATATTCCACTTGAGGTTATTAGGAGAATCAAGAAGGCTGGAGAAGTTGCAAAGGCAGATATTGTTTTGGTGGAAGTGGGTGGAACGGTTGGTGAATATCAAAATATTCTTTTTCTTGAAGCGATTAGAATGATGAAAACTGAAAACCCAGATGATATAGCAACTGTGATGGTGAGTTATTTGCCGGTGCCGGGTAGTATTGGTGAGATGAAGACCAAACCTACCCAGACCGCCGTTCGAGCTTTAAATGGCGCTGGAGTGTTTGCGGATATGATCATTGCCCGTAGTCCAGTTGGAATTGATGATAAAAGAAAAGCAAAAATCGCTACATTTTGTAATGTGCGAAGTGAAAATGTAATTTCCGCACCAGATGTACCGAGTATTTATGATATACCGATAAATTTTGAACAAGCAGAATTGTCTGAGAAACTTTGTCACTTGTTACACCTAAAGCCAAAGAAAACTACCGATCTGACCGCTTGGAAAAAGTTTGTTACTAAATCAAAGAAGGGAATTGATGAGGTAAAAATTGCGGTGGTCGGTAAGTATTTTGGTTCGGGTGATTTTGTTTTATCAGACGTATATCTTTCGGTTTTAGAGGCAATCAAATACTCGGCTTATAACCAAAACTTGCAACCAAAGATTACTTATCTTTCGTCTCAGGATTTTGCTGATGGTAAAAAACTTAAAGACCTAAAACAGTTTGATGGCATTTTAGTACCGGGTGGTTTTGGATCTACTGGTATTGATGGTAAGTTGAAAGTAATAGAGTACGCACGCAAAAACAAGATCCCGTATTTCGGTATTTGTTATGGTATGCAATTGGCGGTTTTAGAATATGCGCAGAATGTTTTGAAACTAACCGACGCTAGTACCGCCGAAATTAATCCTAAAGCGAAAAACTTGGTCGTGGATATTATGCCCGATCAAAAGATTAATCTTGAAAATGGAAAAATGGGTGGAACGATGCGACTGGGAGAATATGAGGCTGTGATTAAGAAAGGAACTATCGCCCACAAAGCCTATGGTAGTGATAAAATTATTGAGCGTCATCGTCATCGTTATGAAATCAATCCCGACTATATTGCTGGTTTGGAAGAAAAGGGGATAGTTTTTTCTGGAGTGTCACCAGATAAAAGACGAATGGAAATTATGGAACTACCTACCCATATCCACCCTTTCTTTATGGGAGTACAATTTCATCCTGAGCTCGTGGCTAGACCACTTTCACCACATCCTTTGTTTTCAGCTTTTATAAAAGCTTCTTATCAAAACGGCCATCATTAAAATATGAGCTACTTATATATCACATTTGCTACAACTGTCTTTCTCGGAGCATTTCTTTTGTTTGTGGTGCTTATGCCTTTAGGAAAACATTTTTCAGTTTTTATTGGCGAAAATTATTCTTGGTGGTTGTGGTTGTCTACTGCTTTGGCCGGTTTGATAATTATTAGTTATCTCTATGCTAGGTTTCTTAGTAAATTAAAAGTTTCGTATCAAGTAATCATACATATTGGTCTGGCAATAGGGACAGTGCTTTTGCTTAAAGGGCGAATGACAGCTTGGACTTCTGTTATCACCCCAGATCTTGTCTTAGAAGGAGGAAAATTTTGGTCTTTGTTTAGTTTATTTTTAGATACTACTGCACTACCATTCTTACTCCTTGCTTCAACTGTTTGGTTGTTTTCTGGTTGGTACCGGTATTTATCATTAAGGCCGACAACATCCTTTTATAATACTTTTGCTTTGGGAGCGATTTTGGGAATCTTTAGTTATTTCAGTATTGCTAATCAAAGATTAATAGAATTGGGACAATGGTGGGCCTATGGCCTTATAACTTTTTTAGCATTAGTTTTAGTCATAACTTACTTACTTTTGTTGTTAAACAAAAACGCTAATAAAAACAAATTGCAGGGAGTTGAATGTTGTTTATCTAATTACGCTTTTTCTACTTGGCTCACCTTAGCTATTTTCATCTTTCTCTCCACTTTCATTGTTGGTTTATTTACCGCCAGTTTCGCTCCAGAGCTACTATTGTGGTTTTTACCGTTTATTACTTTCTTACTTTTAGCCAAATTTTGTCGTTAAATACTGTCAATAAAGTCTTTTGCGGGCTGTAAATAAACCCAAACCAAAAAGCTGAAATTTTTTTTCGATATATGTTATGGTATAGGGCGCACGCTTGACGCGAGCTGATTTTTAAAGAAAATCAAAAGGAATGTAGACACAAGGTTTTGTTTAAATAAAACCCATGTGAGGTAAGACTAAATATATTGGGGTATCGTCTAATGGTAGGACATCAGGTTTTGGTCCTGAGTATCGAGGTTCGAGTCCTTGTACCCCAGCCAACTCGTGATAGGTTATCGCGCACGAGACGCGTCGATAGTCCGTCAGAGGTCTATTCTGAAAAGGCATACCTGCTGAGAGCAGTAGCCAGAACAAAAATCGCCCCTCATGGGGCGATTTTTGTTGACTATTTGATTCCGTGTTTTGCGCTCCAGTTATAACAATGAGCGAAACAGTAGCCTAAAATAAAGCCGACCACCACACTTGCTATTATTCCCTCTATCCAAGCAATTAAAGATCCCAAAGGTGCAGCTGTAAACAAAGAGAGCCACATATGGGAAAATTGTGCGCTTGGTAAGATTGCCTGTGCGATAGCGCACAGGACGAAGGCGACAATAAGTGTTCCTGATAGTGCGATCCCAGATCTTGCTGGCGAAAGAGTATTCATATTTATTTTTAAAAGCTAATAAACATCTGAGTATATTATAATGCCCCCTTGCTTGTAGGCTGATAATGTTGTGTGCAGGAGTTCAATTTTCTGTTAAAATGGACTTGTCATGAAGCTCGCCTTCACACAAGCAAATCGACTCAAGACCGTCCTCGGCGGGTCTGTTCTGATCTCATTGATCGTCGGCTTTCTCTGTATCAGCTTTATCCATGCGACTCCTGTTCATGCGGGAAATGGGTCTGGTCATATTGCGCATACGTCACACGAGGTTCCGCTTAAGAACTGTTGCGATGCTGGGGTAAGTGACCATATGGAGCTTTGGAAGAGTACCCTTGTGGGTATTCCACAAGGTTTCCAAGACCTCGTTCTACTCATCGTACTTGCGGTTGCATCTTCTTTTGCTCTTGCAGGATTCCTGGCAGCACCTCGTCTCGACACAAATCTTCTTTCAATACGCTTCAGGCAATACGCCCGAGAACATCCAGACATACGCACATACGATCCGCTTCGTTTAGCGTTCGCACGAGGCATTCTCCACCCAAAGACGTTCTAACGTCTCATTCATGTGAGCGAGTGTTCTGCACTCTGCTTTTTTGCCGTTATGGCATTACCTACTAACTTCTATTCACATGAATGAAACTACACAAGAACCATCACAACCAATAGTAAAAAACCAAAAACAAGCACTTGGGATACCGTTAGCAATTGTTATAGCGGGAGGACTTATCGCCGGAGCAGTATTCTTCGGTCTCAAAGGCAATCCTACACCGTCACCAACTGCTGTGGCACCTCAAGCACAGCAAGTTGCCGAGCAAGATGCAGGTAAAGCGCTTGAGAATATGAAACCAGTTGCTTCAGATGATCATATTCGCGGTAATCCTGATGCACCTATTAAGATAGTCGAGTATTCGGATACTGAATGCCCGTTTTGTAAACGCTTCCACGAGACTATGAAGCAGGTCATAGACGAGTATGGAGATACCGGAAAAGTTGCCTGGGTCTATCGTCACTTTCCGCTTGATCAACTGCACCCAAAAGCCCGGAAAGAAGCCGAAGCACTCGAATGCGCCGGTGCACAGGGTGGTAATGATACGTTCTGGAAATATGCAGATCGCCTCTACGAAATCACCCAATCAAACGACCGCCTTGACCCAGCAGAACTTCCGAAAATTGCACAGTATATTGGCATTGATGTGTCGAAGTTCAATGAATGCTTGAGTAGTGGCACCTATGCTGAGCATGTGGCGAACGACCTTGAGAATGCGGTAGCAACCGGCGGTCGTGGTACACCGTGGAGCATCTTTGTTGCGCCGGACGGCACCAAGTTCCCAATCAATGGGGCTCAGCCATATGAAGCAGTCAAACAGCTCATCGAAAACGCCCTTAAAAGTTCTTAACTCATGACGTTCGTACGCAGAAACATTGGATACATCATTCTCGCGCTAGCCGTGAGTGCGCTCATGCTAGCTGTTGCAATCCTGTTACCAAACAGCACACTTCTCACGCTTCTGTGGGCAAGTGAGGGTGTATCGGTACTTGGGAAACTCTCGGTGACACTAAGCCTTCTTGGTTCACTTGTAACAAATTTCTCACTACTTTCAGCCCTGACCACGGTAACAATCTCGATCCTCGTTGGAATAAATATCGCACTGATGTTCTACCTCTATCGACGTCAAAAATACTTCCTGACACGTGGAAGCGTTGCTACCACATCCGTTGGTGCACTCTTTGGGATGTTCAGTGTTGGCTGTGCAGCCTGTGGATCGATCATCCTCACCTCATTCCTAGGAGTTGTGGGTGGCATTGGCGCGCTCACATATTTACCACTTCGAGGGCAAGAGATTGGCATCCTTGGCGTACTCATTCTCGGATACACCACGTTTCTTCTCGTACGCACTATTACCAAACCACTAACCTGTGACATATTATGAAAAAACATTCGTTCACTATTGTCATTATTGCCATCCTTGTGTTGGCAATAGGACTCATATGGTGGGCAAAAGCAAATCAGACAAAACAAGTAGCATCAGGAGACTCAAATATTCTTTCCATGCGTGGAATCCATACCCATCCTGAACTCAAGATATTCGTAAAAGGTGAACAGATTGAGATACCTCAAAACGTCGGCATTGGTGCCGTCCATCAGCCAATGCATACCCACGATGATGCTCCGATCATACATCTCGAATACCCAGCCAGAGTGACCCGCGAAGATACTCGTCTTGGAAAATTCTTTGCGGTATGGGGTAAGGACTTTCGAGAGTTCGGACAGAATGTGACTATGACGGTGAATGGCGAACCAAACACAGAGTATGAAAATTATGAGATGAAGGATGGAGATAAGATCGAATTACATTATGAATAAAAAAGTAATAATTGTACTCATCATTGCCTTCGGGGCAGTCGGTATGTGGTGGACCTATTCAAACAATAAGTCCACCAATATGAGTATGGGAAGCATGATGTCGGGTACGGATATAAATCAAGAAGGAGGGCTTACACAACTGACAGATAAAAATGTGCCCGAGGTTAAACCAACTGAAGTCGTTCAACTAAAAAATGGAGATACGTTTAACTTGACCGCCTCTATTGTGAAGCAAGAAGTTGGTAATAGAACCATTAAACGTTTGGCATATAACGGACAAATACCCGGTCCTGTCATTAAAGTGGAGAAAGGAGCAAAGGTGACCGTTAATTTCACCAACAACCTTGATATGGAGACGGCACTCCACTCACATGGGTTACGTGGTCAATCAAAGTTCGATGGAGCGGCTCCCTTAACTCAAGACCCGATTCCGGTTGGAGGAACGTTCACGTACGAACTTGAATTTCCTGATACCGGTGTCTTCTGGTATCACCCGCATGTACGAGAAGACTACCAACAAGAGTTGGGATTATATGGAAACTTCATTGTTGACGAACTTGGCTACTGGAGCGAGGTCGATCAAGAACAGTACCTTATTGTTGATGACGTTCTTGAAAATGGAGATTTCAGTAAAGAGGTCGTAACCAACACACTGATGGGTCGTTTCGGAGATACTCTCCTCATCAATGACTCTGATAACTTTACGCTTAAAGTTAAGCAGGGTGAGATTACCCGACTCTTTCTCACCAATGTCGCTAATACCAGAACTTTCGACCTCTCTTTTAGTGGTGCAAAGACAAAGGTAGTTGGGGGCGATAATGGCCGCATTGAGAAAGAGGTCATGATTAATGACGTGGTCATGGCTCCATCTGAACGGTATGTTCTAGAAGTGTTATACCCACAAGCAGGAACGTATACCATTACGCACCGCGGCAAGAAGATGGGAACAGTGATTGTTGAACCAAGTGGTACCGATAGAGCAGCTGCCTTCGAAACACTTCGAGATAACTCTGCTGATTACGCCAGTTTACGTGGAAATATACAGTCACTACTCGCTCGCGTTCCAGACAAAAAGCTCCGACTTGATATCAGTATGAAAGGTCAAATGGAAAAGATGATGAAAGACATGGAGAGTGGTGAAGGTATGTCCATGTCGATGAATATGGGTGGGGATGATGAAGCGATGCGAGCTCACTGCCAGATGATGCCAAATATGGCTGGTTGCGAGAAGTATCTTGATGCTCCAGAGTCAGACACCAGGGCTGAAGAAGACGACGGTATCGAATGGGAGGAAGGTGATATGGCGATGATGAATAGTATGAGTACCGATGAAAATATTGAGTGGTTTATAGAAGATGAAGCGACGAAGAAGCGGAATGGGGATATTGATTGGTCGTTCAATAAAGGTGATCTGGTAAAAATCAGCATCAAGAACGATGAAAACGGTCTTCATCCCATGCAACACCCGATTCACTTCCATGGTCAGCGTTTCGTCGTTCTTACGCGTGAAGGGGTCGCAAACGAAAACCTTCAGTGGAAAGATACAGTGCTGATTCCTCGTGGACAGACGGTCGACATTCTCGTTGAGATGAGCAATCCCGGCGAGTGGATGGCGCATTGCCATATCGCAGAACACTTAGAGTCGGGCATGATGTTCGACTTTACGGTAACCGAATAAATATTATTAGTTAATAAAAAACGCTTATGAAAAAAATAATTTGGGGTATTAGTATCGGTCTGTTAATTGTCGTTGCTGTCATTATTAGTCAATCAAGCGATCGGACGGCGAGTCCCAATGTGTCCACTTCTTCAAATACCCCTGCGGTAACAGACAACTTTGTTATTGCATCGCTACCAAAAGGAAGTGTGAGTGAAGTGAAGATCTCGTCGGTCACGATGCCGGAAGCAGGATTTGTGGTGGTTCGTGAAGTGGACGATAAACGCCTCGGTCAAATTGTAGAAATTAGTGGATACCTAGAAGCTGGTATGCAAGAGAACGTCGTCGTCACACTGGGTCGTGAGTACGCCTCTGCTGACAAATTGATCGTCATGCTCTACGGAGATACTAGTAACGATCAAGTCATGAATGATCTTGATCGTCCACTTCGAACTGAGAATAACTTACCAATTGCTCGCTATGTGAGTAGTGGTAAGGTAGTCCCGACCGACATTCTCGCCAACGGCTTTCAAGCTGAAGCCATAGCGATGATGGAAATGGGTCAGAGCATGCCTGGCATGGTAATGCCCATGGAAACTATTCGGTACACCAACGAAGGCTACGTACCAGCGAACATAACGGTTAAGGCGGGTACCATGGTGATGTTTGTAAACGAGAGTGATCAAGATATGTGGGTAGCCTCAAATGGTCATCCAGCACACACGGATTTGCCAACCTTTGATCAATTTGAGTTTTCACCAAAAGGTAGCCAGTATTTTTACACCTTTGATCAAGTTGGTTCGTGGAAATATCACGATCACATTGCGCCAGTCTATGGCGGAGTTGTCACGGTCACTGAATAACCGTTATGTTATTAGGAATTAAAAGTACGCAGACACTGTTACTACGACATTTCAGTGTTGCGATTATAGGAATTCTATTAGTGGCTATGGTGTGGCAAGTAAATAGCACCTGGAGTCCTGACATGCGCCTCTGGAAAGCATTTGGCGGCGGATCGTTCTTCCTGCTTTGGTTTGCGCTTTTTATTGGACCGGCAGCCCGGGTGTGGCCACCGCTACAACGCCTCGTCTCACTTCGTCGGGAAGCAGGAGTATGGTTCTTCCTGATTGTCTTGGTACATGGATATCTCATCCTTGATGGATGGGTGCGGTGGAGTTTTTGGGAGTTTTTTGGCTATCAATACATTCCCGAAGTAGAGCAATACATGCGAGTTGAGGCGGGATTTGGGATTGCAAATCTAGCCGGACTTATGGCGTTAACGTTCACGCTTACGTTAGCCGCCACATCGTTCGATAGGGCGGTTAATTTTCTCGGTGTGTCATCATGGAAGTGGTTACACTCGTTCTCGTACGTGGTGTTCTATCTCAGTGCCATCCATGTTCTGTACTTTGCCTTTATTCATTACACGCCATCACTCTTGCGCGCTGTCTTGGGGCAACCTACGAACTACCCCGATAATCCACTAAAGTTCTACTACCTCGCAGCGTTCCTAAGTGTGCTTGTGGTGCAAATCATTGCGTTTATTCTGACGGTTCGTAAGCAACGTAATAGTGGATGGTGAATATGATCTTCGAAACACAGAAAATGTCACACCAATTGGTAGCAAAGAACACCTATGAAGTGGTCTTCAAACGTCCAAACGGTTTTCAGTTTAGCGTGGGTCAATATACACAAGTAGCATTACCAACACTCATGCATTCTGATGCAAAAGGAAACTCTCGCCAGTTTTCAATTGCCAGTTCGCTATCGAACCTTGCTGAAGTCTCGGTCGTTTTTCGTGATACCGGTAGTGGCTTCAAGCGGACACTGCTTGAAATACCTAACGGTTCACCGATTTCGTTAGAGCAAGGAGCGGGCAGTTTTGGTTTACCTTTAGTGCCTGCAAAACCACTCGTATTTGTTGCAGGTGGTGTTGGTATTTCACCATTTCTTAGTTACTTCCGTACCATATCGAACGCAACACTCGCACAACCCATCACATTGCTATACGGTAACCAGCATCCAGAAAGTGCAGCGTTTCGAAATGAGCTTGCTCTGTTTGCAAAAAAGCACCAACAATTCAAGCTCGAAGAAATCTACAAAAAACCAACCCCTTCGCTCTTTGCAAAATATGCAAGCAAATTGCTCTCTGCAACGTGGTTTGTGGTTGGTCCGCCAGCTATGGTTGCGACCACCGTGTACGGACTTGAAGCTGCGGGAGTTTACTCGAACTTGATTATTAAAGAGTCGTTTGATGGGTATTAAGAAAATTGACAATGATACCCCTGTGGGGGGTATCATCAACACATGCAATACATTGAAGATATAACCAAAGTAAAAATTGTTCACAACGTGAAGCAAGTGAAGTATGTCTTCGTAAAAGCTGGAAGTTGATGTTGTCGCGACCACTTAATCCAACTGCCGAAGGGGTTGTCATTGTGGAGTAATTACAAGTAAAAGTAAAAATATGAATTCAAAATATATTCGGTATACACTTATAGTACTGGTCATCGTGGCAGGTGTGTATGCAGTAACCAACCACCAAGAACACCTTGCGCCGTATCTGCCATTTGCGTTCCTCTTGGGGTGTCTCTTTATGCATCTGTTTATGCATCATGGACACCATGGCCACGACCATAACGAAAAAGAAAAACATGAATCATAATCACGGACATCACCACGATCACGGGGGTACTCATGATAAACATGCAGGTCATCATACGGAGGACTTCCTCAAGAAGTTTTGGGTAGTACTCGTGTTAACAATCCCCATCATTCTCTACTCGGATTTACCCGGAGCCTTCCTTGGTTGGTCCGCTCCGGCTTTTCCTGGCTCTCATTATGTACAAGCTGTACTCGGGAGCATCGTGTTCTTCTATGGTGGCTTTGTATTTCTCAAAGGAGCTTGGGACGAACTTAAGATGCGGATGCCGGGCATGATGACACTGATTGCAATCGCTATCAGTGCCGCCTACCTCTACAGTATTGGGGTTGTTTTGGTGGGCGAAGGCATGACACTTTTTTGGGAACTCTCTACCCTCGTGGGTGTCATGCTCATTGGCCACTGGATAGAAATGAAGGCAGTCAAAGGAGCACAAGGAGCACTTCGTGAGTTGGCAAAACTACTCCCTGATACTGCCGAAGTGATGCGGAATGGCACTCCCGTTACCGTCTCTCTTTCCGAACTACAAGAAGGTGATGTGGTGCTCGTACGCCCTGGCGGAAGAGTTCCAGCTGATGGAGTTGTTCTTAAGGGTGAATCGGAAGTGGACGAATCACTCATTACCGGAGAGTCACGCCCTGTACTAAAACAAGAGGGTGTGGAGATTATCGCGGGTTCCATTAATGGCGATGGAAGTCTGGAAATTCGTCTCGATAAACTAGGTGAACACACCTTTCTTGCGGGAATCATGCGGTTGGTGGCTGAGGCAGAATCTTCAAAGTCAAAGCTGCAGCTTCTTTCAGACCGTGCAGCGTTTTACCTTACACTCCTTGCAGTAATTGCTGGATTCATTACGTTTGCTTCGTGGATTGCTGTTGGACAACCGTTTGGATTTGCAGTTGAGCGGCTCGTGGCGGTCTTGGTGATTGCCTGTCCTCATGCGCTTGGTCTCGCGATTCCACTTGTTGCTTCTATTTCAACCACAATGGCTTCGAGAAACGGCTTCTTCGTAAAGAGACGATTGGCTCTTGAAGCGGCTCGGAATGTCACCACGGTGCTGTTTGATAAAACAGGTACCCTCACCAAAGGATCATTTGGTGTTATGGCAATCATGGGTGACGTAAACAAAACACTGTCACTTGCGGGGGGTGCAAACAAAACTTCTGAACATCCCATTGGTCGAGCGATTGTCGCTCATGCGTATGCGGAGGAAACAATCCTTCCTCAAACTTCAGCCTTCACGAACATTCGTGGAAAGGGTGTTCAAGCAGACATTAATGGCAAACGAGTCTTTGTAGGGTCATCTTCGTTTGTTGCGGAGAGTGGTATTGTCATCCCTCCTGATCAACAGAAGGTTATACAAAATCACGAACTTGAGGGAAAGACGGTTATCCACGTGGTCGAAGGCGGCAGCTGGGTTGGAAGCATTGCACTTGCTGACGTCATTCGTGAGGAATCACGAGAAGCAATTTCCAAACTCAAAGATATGGGTGTACGCATTGCTATGATTACGGGCGACGCTGAAGATGTGGCCGCATGGGTTTCTAAAGAACTTGGCATCGATGAATACTTTGCCCATGTACTTCCTGAAGAGAAAGCGGATACTGTGAAGAAACTACAAGCGCGTGGTGAACGTGTTGCTATGGTGGGTGATGGAGTCAATGATGCGCCAGCGCTCACACAAGCAGATCTCGGTATTGCTATCGGGGCAGGCACGAACGTGGCGATTGAATCAGCGGGCATTATTCTTGTAAAGAACGACCCGCGCGACATACCAAAGATTATCCACCTTTCTCGACTCACGTACCGCAAAATGATCGAGAATCTTTTCTGGGCCACTGGGTACAACATCATCGCCTTGCCGATTGCGGCAGGTGCGCTTGTGATGTACGGCATCATGCTCCAACCAGCGGTAGCTGCCGTTTTTATGTCACTCTCAACCGTTATTGTAGCAATTAACGCGTCTTTGCTTCGAAAAAAACGTGCTTTAGCTTATTTAAGCGAAATCGTTTTGTGTTGGAGTTAAAATTTGACCTTTAAGACAACCGAGTAGTTCGCGTTTCTCTATATCTTTACCCTCCCTCAACAAATATTTAGAGTAATTGCGTATATCTACATCTGCCACTGTTACCTGAATAGATTTTCCTAAAAATATTCTCTGGAATTTCTTGAATCGTTCAATCTCATTCTTCATCTTTTCTTTAATGCCGATTTCGTCGATATCAATGACATCCATTAAGTCCTCAAATTGCTTAATGAGATCTATTTCGTTGATATAGCCACATTTGCAGTTCGGATCTCTCCGTTTGGTGCAGCCGTAGTAAACGTGCCGGTGTATATTGCCGTTCTTCTGCTTCTTGAACTTTTCGTCGGCTGTAATGCCTGACCCGCATAAGCCACAGGTCATAAGTTTAGTAAAAGCAAACTCCTTACCTTCAGACCTGACGAATTGGCTTTTTACTTGCTCTTGAACCTGATCAAATAGCTCTTTAGTGATTAGAGGCTCATGCTTTCCCTGATACCAATTTCCAGAGTTCTTGGGATATTCAAATACACCGTAGTAAAAGTGATTCTCTAGAATGCAGTAAATGTTGCTCACCGTTAGATTTTTATTTCCAGCAGCGGTCTTGAAGTTGAGATCAAACTTTAGCCAGTTGTATACCTTTCGTCCTGACCACTTTTCATAAGCGACCTTCTCAAATACTTTTCTGATGATTGGTCCTCGGTCTGGATCTATTAGGGTCTCGCACTTTCGATCTATTCGTTTTTCTTTGAGATAGCCTGTAGGGGCAGGAGCGGGCCATAGACCCATCTCAACTCGGGTTTTTAGGCCTCGCTTCACGTTGATACTTTTGTTGTCGTTTTCGAGCTTTGCTTGAGAGCACAGGATCATCAGGAGAAACTTCTCACTCGGATTATTTGTGAAAGTTTGACCATGGGTGCGAATTTGAACAAGAAGCTTCTGATCCATTAGGTCTACGAGTGAACCTAAATCGCCAGCGTTACGACTCAACCTATCTGGATGCCAAACTATTATTCCGTTAAATCGTTCTCGTCTTATATCTTCAAGAATCTCTTTAAAGACTGGTCGTTGACCTGAATCTTTAGCTGAATGAGCTTCACGTCTAATGTCGATAATTTCAAGATTTTCACGCTCTGCTATGGCCAACATCTCTTTTACTTGGGATTCGATAGATAAAGCCTGTTTTTCGTCTTGTTCAGTCGATTTTCGAGCGTACAGCACATATTTAACAGGTATGGCTGGAATAGCTGTCTTAACTCCAAAATTGCTTATCATCTGCGTTTCCATAGCTTAATTAATGACAGAACCATAAACCCTGCAAAGCTATGCAAGCTAGTGGAAACGTCGCATACTCGCATCATGAAATTAGATAACTTAACAGATCTCATTGAACTGCTTGTTGAGCTCAATAACGACAAACCTGACCCTGTATTAGAAGAAGGGCAAGTTTATACACCAGATGGAGATGTCGTAACGCTGTAGGTAATTAACCAAATAAGATGCCTCGCTTCCGTGGTTTTCGATTCACCAAGACATCAAGAGTGACTATGGAAAAAGCATCGGCTAGGTCGTCATGCTTTTCGACACCAAAGTGGATCATTTCCTGCTCAAGTTTTGACGAGTTACCAAATGGAAACCAGATCTGACCCTCACTGAGTGGGGTAGCAGTTAAGCTTAATCGCTCACGCTTATCTCCCAATGGCTTTACGCCAGTAACCTCAATACCATTTTCCTTTAGCTGCTGCACAATAGCTTCTTGGTAAGCAACACTCTCAATAATAAATGTCACATCAAGCTGGTATTTTGATTTAAGCCTAAATTCAAGTAACCGTATCTCTTGGCAGGTCTCAGGAAAGTTCATTCGCTTATGGACAATTTCAGGCAGGATATACAAGTAGAGTTTTTGATTCTTCTCACAAGCTAGTACAGGAACCATGGCGGTATAGTCAGCTTGCATCCCTTTAGAGATAGCTAAATCAACCCCAACATAAATGCCGAGTTGGTGCATATCTTTGGGTATGTCGTGATAATGACGAATCCAAAGTGGATCAATAATCTGACCGTCATCAGGAATAAGTCTCAGTAGATACTCACGTTCCCACGCTTTATTACTCATCACTTCACGCTTAAGTGTTTCAAGAGACTCTGGTGTAGGAAACTTTTCAGGCCAGAGACAGTTGCCGTGAGAATTAACCAGTGGATACGCCTTGAATACACCATCAACTTCCTTGTGTTCAATTTTCTCTCGTAACCGCATGATAAGAGAATCTTCATGTACTAGGTTACCAATCAGAATAATCTTTGTACCGAGGTCTCCTGCGGGAATAATTTCACTGGTAAACCAATTAAAGGTCTTGTCTCGGTTATCTTGAGTTTTAGTAGAAGCAATATCTTCAATGTCGTCACAAATTATCAGGTCAGGGCGGTGGCTCTTATGTCGTAGTCCTCGCATACTCTGATCTGCTGATAGAACGGTAATACGAGCATCATATTTTGGTATGACAATCGAAGACGCTCGCCATTCATCCTGAGGCTCCTCAAATGGACCAAGATCCTGTTTTAGAAGTTCATTACGTTCTAGCTCGATTTTTATGTTATGAAGTAACTGCTTAGCCTGTACTTGTGTTCGAGAGATCAGTAATACAAACTTTTTTTGTTGTTTACCCAAGATTGCCCAAATCGGGTATGACAATGAAAAAATAGTTGATTTTGCTGAGCCTCTAAACGAGACTATGGCAAAAAACTTTTCATCAGTCCGTTCCGTGAATTCAATCATTTCTGTATGGAACGACGCACTCGGATATTTAATGTATTCATGGAGGTAAATTGGTATAAAGTATTTGTGGCTTTCTTTTGTCACTTCACGCCGTACGGCACTGTCATTAGTAATTCGCTCAAGTAGATCTGGAGAAAAATTATTCATGTTTCTGTATTGTAAGGTTTGATAATTCCAGCGCTTGTCTAATAGTTTCTTTCTGAGTGTCGGTTAATTCAGGCAGTTCGTGCTTATTCAATACTTCCACCTTGTCTTTATAGGCTGGATGGCGTTTATTAAGCCAGAAACGAACAGCTGAGAAGTTTTTTTTCCTTTATTAATTGTAGAAGCTGACTTTCGCCCATATCGTTTACAAAAGCCACGCCATCAGCAAGAGCTTCATCAAAAGCTTTAGAAAACTCTTTATCTTCAAGTTTCCAACGGTACACCGTATTACGTGAGATTCCTGTTTTCTCACATGCCACCTGTACAATTGGTACTTTCTTTAGCTCTTCAAGAAACTGCTTAGAATATTTAGTCTTTTTCATAATAATTTTTGATCAGCACTACTTTTTGTCCAGTCAGTTTTTCATAGCGACGTCGAGCCAGTTCACAGAAAATAGGTTCAGCTTCAAGTGAGTAGACACGGCGATTGAGACTCTCGCCACAAACAAGCGTACTGGCTGATCCTGAGAAGGAATCCAGAATTATGTCGTTAGGTTTAGTACATCGCTTAATCGCTTTTTCGTGTAGGCTTGGTGGTTTAGAGGTGGGGTGTTCATACTCACTAATCTTGATTCGTTTTGTTGCCCAGATATTACTCACGGTATCAACGAGATCATTTCCAACAGCTACCTCAGCATTCATTATTTCTGTGCAGTTGCTCATCTTCTTAGCCAGATACGGGGATCCTTTTGTTCCGTACACGCAGAACTCAATCGCTTTGTTAAAAGCAACCGTCGGGGTAGGGCTGGCATTGTTTTTTAGCCATATGTTCAACCGACGATTTTTGATACCAAGTTCGTTATACAAGGTTTGAAAAATCCATGTCCATGCCTCATCGCACCAGTAGAAAATATGAACATTAGGAGTAGAAACAGATAATCCTGCTTCAAGTGTCTTGCGGATGAAGTCCTTATAGTCCTCAGGACTCTTGTTGTCTTGCACGTTACCACCATAGTTAGCTTTATTCCCGACACCTTTGTTATAGTCCAAATTTATATTGTATGGAGGGTCTGAATAGATCATGCTGGTCTTCTCTCCGTTGAAGAGCACTTGAACCGCTTTCGAATCAGTAGAGTCACCACAAAGAATCTTATGCTTACCTAGTATCAGCAAATCACCTCGTTTTATATCGGTTGTCTTGATTTCTTCAAGTTCTTTTTCTTCATCAAAATCGTCAGCGTCCACATGCTTATCGGTGTCCCAAAATTCAGCTAGTTCAACACTATCAAAGCCAGCGTCTGTAAGGAGATCTATATCAAAACTCTTCAGAGCTTCGAAATCCCATTCGCCACCTAGTTTATTTGAAGCTATAAGATACTGATCAGTTTCTTGCTTAGTTAATTTTCGATTCGGTACACGAACGTCTATTTTTTCCTGGCCTCGACCAAGAAGCTGTAATGCTTTTATACGCTGGTGTCCTGCTAAGATTGTGCCGTTGGTATCAATGGCCGGTATCTCAACTAAGTTGTACTTCGTCAGACTTTTCTTTATATCTGACATTTGCTTGTCTGATATTGTTCGAGGATTTATTGCCTGAGGGGTGAGTTCGTCTACAGTACGTACTTCTGTACGCCAGATTAGTTTCTTCATTTTATTTAATATTTACGTAAATAAAATGTATGGGTATAGAAAAAGCCTATTTCCACACACGAAATAATTAGCTCAGAGCTACTTATTTCTTGTGCGAAATAGGCATGGTCGCGAGACGATACACTACTTGCTTTTTACTACACAAGCAATCTATTCGATTGTTACTAAACATTATACACCTTTCTTTTTCTCTGTATATCTGCCTTTTTCGTGCCCCTTTAATACCTTTTATGAATTCTTCAGCATCATCAGCTAAAAACATTGGTATTCCGTCTTCAGGGAGACCTAAAATCACCGTCATACCCTTAGCTTGTTCATTTTTGATATAGTCTGCAAAGTAGGGGTCATTGTATAAAAAAACCTAGGATATCTGTTTTGGTTGTTAGGGTATGATCATCCTTTTGTTCAACACTCTCTAGTTTATGGAAAGTACGTGTGGGCTGTAATTTTTCAATAGCTTTTACTATCTTCTTACCCTGATTCTCAGTAGGCCTCTTATGGTTACTATGTAACTTTATGTCAGTGATTTGAAGTATGGTGTATTTACCAGACTTTGGTTTCGAGATCGGATTAAGATTCAGGTCGAATAAGTACATGGTAGGTGTATTATATTATAGATTAGCTAAACTGCTGACTCATTAAAATTTCGTAAGATGTTTAAAGGCTTTTTATCAAAATGGACTAAAAATGCGCTGCAACTAAAAGAAGCAAACCTTGCTTATTCTTCATTTATTCCTGAGCCTACACGCTCATTTATATTTATTACAGATGCTGACGTTTCAAATATAGAAGTAGCTGGTTCAATGAGGATTGTTATTTCAATTGGATCTGATGGGGTAACTACAAATTTTGATCATCATACAAATTTAAATGCAGAACCGAGTATGATTTGGACCAAATTAAACGTAGTCAAAAATAACAAACTAGAAGAATCCCCAATGTACTATCCAGCTTACTCTACTTTGTCACCAGAGCAGCGTTATCAATATTTGATGTGGCTTCGAGATGTGACCCAGCCGACCAACCTAAGTTATGTTTTTCTATACTATTACGGACTTGAGCGACATCTTTTGCTAGGAGATTTCTATAAATCAGCGGATGAAATAATTAGACTCTTGAACTTTCACGATAAAGGTAGCTTCAGATCATATGCTGAAACGGCTTTGATGACAGCTATGATCTATCGCAAGAAATTCGATTTTTTACATGAGAAAGATTTTGTTTTTCAAAACATATCAAACGAGTGGTTAATGATTAGAAAAAAGCTTCAAGCTTCTTTGACTCCTGAGCAACTAATGTCTATTAGTTCGAGAGTTGGTTTTAGAAATAGAAACTATATTCCAAAAAAAATTACCCCGCATGCTTGCATCGGGGTAAACTCTGTTATGCTAGGAGGTAATGTCAGGCAAACCACAACACATAATTAAACCACATAACAAAACTCTCTTTATCTACCACCTAGTCTGTCCAGT
>JZEL01000012.1 GCA_001567365.1 Parcubacteria bacterium OLB19
CCCGTATTGCTCGACAGGGCCGTTTCGATTTCATTTTGCCCACCCTCCGAAAAACTGCGTGGTATGGCCGCGTTTGCGGCCGCCACCCCTTCCCGCGCCGCTTCGCGGCGCGGCCACTCCAGCCTTTCAGCCGAAGAAGTTTCAATTTGTGACCCCATTGTGTGGATTTCAGAACTAGTTAGCAAGCGGGATTTTATCCTTTCTGGCATCCAGTCACTTGAAATAGTCCTTACGGGAACTGGTAGATAATTAAAAACGCAAAGAAAAAGCCCGACACCTTTTGAGGGGTATCGGGCTGGTTTTGGTTTCAGTAGGTCAGACGGCGGTTAGCGTTCGACTTCTTGATGACCTTGAGTTGGAAGACGTACACGCCGAGGTCCTCTTTCTCCTTGGGATAGATGCCCCGAAGGATGTTGAGTGCCCCTGCGGGGTCGTCAGGGACGATGTGTCCCGCCTTCTCGTTCTTGAGCATTTCGGCGAACGTCGGGTAGACACGGACTTCTGCGACTTCGACGATGCCGAAGTTGCGACCGCACTCCAGACGGATGTGCTCGCCCTTCTTGATGCTCTTGATGTTGCCGTAGCCGACACGGACCTCAAGAGGTTTCGTGCCTGCCAAAATAGCGTTGAAGTATTGCCGTTTGACGCGCATCATTCTCATAACTGTGTTCTCCATTACCAGTCCCCACTGTTGGGTTACAACGCCACGTTTGTACGCTTCGGGCATCATCGCCTCGATGCGCCAACCGTGATGTTGGAACGTTTCAACTTCCACACTCGTGGGAACGGTATGAGTGTAGAGTTTGTGCCCGTATTCCCGAAGGTGGTTGGGCAGTTCCGCCACGAGAGCGGAGAACGCCTGTATATCTTCGGCGACGAGCGGCATCAGTTTGACGGGTTCGCCCTTTTTCGGGGTTGCCGCCGCCACTCCGAGAACCGTGCCATCAGGGGTTTTTGCCACCCAGATGAGTTTGTATTTCTCATTAGGGTCGCGGGTATCCTTTCTAGCGTAGCCCTCAAAGAGAGCGTTCACCCAACGGTCATCAATGCCGTTGAAGTAGGGCGACAGGCGGCTGATGACCAGATGCCGTACCTGCTGTTCATCCGCCTTTTCAAGCGGACGGACCGAGATGGTGCGTTCCTCTGGGTAGATGCCGTCGTGCTCCACGATTTTGTAGAGCATCAATTCGTCAAGGTCCGCTCGATAGTGCCGACTGGCAACACCTGCGCGTACGTAGCCGTGCGCCAAGAAGAAACTCAAGGCGAGGGTGTTCTTCGCCGAGACAGTGCAGTAGACCTGTCTGACCCGATACCTCTTCGCATACTCGTCGAGTTTGCGGAGAAGCATACGACTGACACCTTTGCCTCTGGCTTCCTCACGGACAATCAGCGGGCTGATTTTGACTGTACCTTGGTACTTGGACACGAAGTTGAGGATGCCGACGATGTTGCCGTCTTCGTCATCCAACGCCACATACATCAACTGTTCAGCCGAGAAGTGACCTTTCTTGTCCTTGTTGCCTTTGGAGGCAGTTTCGACGATGCGCTTTGCGTGTGCCCGATGGTCGCCACCGTAGAACGGTTCAAGATGCTGGTGCATCATCTCCGCCACGACGGGCAAATCATCGAGCCGAACTCTTCGTACTCGTATCATTGCAAGGAACTCCTTTCGTTGATTTGTTGCAGGGCAGTCACCCGACTGCTTGAGCAACAAAAAGGTTGACGTACCCATCGATGGGTACGGGCTGGATATTACAATATAAAAACTATTTAGTCAATCAATTCAAGACGGATGCCTACGACACCATACTTCTGCTCATCCTCGTCAGAGTAGAACTGTTTTATCTGGTTCAAAAGGAAATCACGGCTCTCTTCGCCAAAAAGTGATGGCTCGTGGTCCGCAAAAAGTTCTTTGAATGTTTGGTAGCGCAACAGCCCCTTTACTACCGTAGTGACGTTGTTCTCTGACTTGTCATTTTCACTGAAAACAATCTGGTCGCCGATAGAGATTGTTTGCCGCTTCTCATCAAAAAGGCGGCTTTCGATAACTTTTTTGCCAGATGCGATGTTGTTGTATGGCTCTGTCGCCAACTTCATTTGGTGCTGTTGCATAGTTGGTCTATTTATATCGCAAAAAAGACCATAAAACAAGGCGCGCTTTCTAAATCCGCTTGAGTTGTTCAATAACCCTATCTGCGAGGTCTCGCTTGTCTATCATAAACGCATCCCACTTGTTGTTCCCTTTCTTGGACTTGCCAGAGACGAAGCCGAGCAGGTCATTACGGTCTACGTGTGCCATTTTGATAAAGTCAGGTGCGGGCACGAACCAGATGTAATCGTGCACATCACCCTTTGAAGTATCGAAGAGGCAAAATACAAAGCCCATAGAGAAACTATCAACCGCATTGTGCTTCTTCACGGTGGCAACAAATGGCTTGCTGAAATCGCCACTAAAGTTGCTCTTCACTTGAATGTATACGGACTTCAACGTGCCTTTCTCCTTCACGATGAGGTCAATGCCTTCATCATCGGAAATAGGACGGTAGCAAGAGAGGTTCTCGCCATAGAGCGTAATGAGTTCGGCTACTCGTGCCTCAACAATGTTGCCTTTCTGTGGTGAGTTGAGCGTTGAGGAGATTTTGTATTCCTTCTGCTCTTGCTCCTCCTTGAGAGGCGTTTCCTTCTCTGTATTGGTCCCGTTGAGAGCAAAAGTGCTTGGACCCGTCTTTACGAAAAGCGATTGGTCGCCACGCTTGTTCACGTCCACGACCAGTTGGGCGTTCATCGTTGCCTTTGGGGTTTTACCTGCGGTCTTGAGCCATCCACGCTTGAGGGCAATGTCAGTTATGTCGTCAGAGTGCATTGGCACGCCCGCTTCCTTCAGTATCTCGTATGCAACTCCTTTGAAAGTATTTGTGTTCATAGTGATTTATGCGTTGAGGGCTTGGATGGCATCAACAACCTTCTGCTGATGCGAGAGTACCGTTCCATTGAAGATGATGCGGTACTCAAAATCAGAGTTCAGGTCATTGAACTCTCTGAAGCCAACCTCCTTCATTAGTGGGTTACTGGTAATCTGGTGCTTTGAAAGTTCGCCCTTTTCGAGCCGCTCCTTTTCTGCCTTATAGGTCAGTTCCTCATCAGCACCTTTGACCTCAAGGACCACATAGCGTCCAAATGAGGTCTCGATAAGGAAGTCAGGAAAATACTTGGAGAGTTTGTGCGACCCGTCTATGAGGTTCTCTTGGTAATCGAAGAAAAACTCATTGTGTTTTTCGTTGGTGATACCTCCAGTGAAGTACACGTCCTTCACTTGTTCGCCGTCTTTGAGATGGGACCGCAAATAGTGGAACATTTCCAACTCATCCTTACTGTCGAAGTTGTAGGGATTTACGTGAAAGCCGAGACGAGACGTTCTCCCGTCCTGCTCTTCTTGTTCACGGTAGACCACCAAACTGCGTGCGAAGGCATCCGTGTCTGTTTCTTGGAGTTCACGTTTTACGTTGATTTTGAATGGAAACGCCTTGGTTAGTTCAAGCGTCTCTTCCTTGATGGTCTCTTTCTTTTCATAGGCGATTGCTTGCGAAAGTATTTGGTCCGCTATGCCGTGAATGACCAGATAGTTCTTCTCAACCGCCTTCACGAGGTCCTTTCGACTAATACCGTTGGCATCCAAAACCTTATTGATTTCGACAAACTTCAAGTGGGTCTTTTTCTGAATGAGTGCGGCAATGTCATAGAAGCCAAACTGTCGCTCGTGGGTCTCCACAGCGTCAGATGTAACGGTTATCGGGTCCCTATAGACTGCCTTGCCATCATCGCTCAAGGCAATCTCTCGCTCTTGAATGATAGGGATGAGCCGCTTTTCAGGGACCTTCTTGAGGTCTATCTTTATTTGCTCTGGCTCTATTTTCTTTGATGAAAGTATCTCTACGAGTTTCCGCTTCACCTTCACGGTTCGCTTCTTCTCAACCACCAAATCAACTTGTACCTCGTTCTGTGGTCTGCCTGTGAGGTGCGTAATGTTGGTATTGAAGTTGTTTTCCAACTCTCTGTTCAAGACACGGTAGTTTTCATCGGAAAGAAATACACGTGCCTTTACGCTGTTGTCTCCGATACGTCGCAAACAACGGCACGATGCCTGCAAGACAAAGTTATTACTGGTGGAGTTCTTATAGAGAGCGACAGCAACGAGCGATTTGCAGTTCCAACCTTCCGTGCCTTTGTTCACGAGCAAAATAAACTGCTTTTCACTCTCTGGTGTATCGAGGCGGTTGAACTCGTAATCCGCCTCCTTCTTACGGTCTCCCGTGAACGAAGAGTGCCACACAACTTTCTTTGAGAGGGCTATTTTCCGCTTCTGAAGGGCTTTGTCGAGGTTTTCTTCGAGTTGTTCGAGCATTGATATATCTGTCGTGTAGAAGGCGATTTTAGGTAGCCGTCCCGTAATACGCCCCTCGCCATATTCCTTCCAAAAAATCTCCACGACAGAGTTCACAAAGTCCTCTGATTGCACATCATCGCTACTACCGTGATTGCTCACAATGACCTGCTTCAAGATGCCTTTTTCAACGCCTTGCTGAAGCCCGAAGGTGTATACCGTATCGGTCAGCATTATGTTCTGCACATACGGAGTTCCCGTGAGGTTCGCCACAGTCACCACGTTAGTGTTCTCTGCGAGGTGGTGGATGGTCTTGCGGGACTGATTGAGTTTCTTTGACACATCTTCGCCGTATGAGTGATGTGCTTCATCTACGAACACAGCAAGGTTCTCAAGCCCTTGGATGGCAAGGAGACGCTTGTTGGTACTCTCTTTACGAAGTTCAAAGAGACGATTGCCACGATGCTCGTCAGTCCAGTTTCGGAGAATGATTTTCGATGAGTTGGAAACGATGACGTTGTAGTTGCCGAGTGGATTGAGTGGCGTTTCTGGCTTCTCCAGATACCAATACTTCACATTGAGTAGGATGTCCTCGTACTCACGTGGAATGACAGAGCCGTAATCAAAGGTCTTTATCTCCTTGAGCACTTCAACGATGCCTGTGTCTGCGGGACCAAAAACAAGAGCGTTTTTTGCGAACCGTGTATCTTCTGGGTGATGGAAGGAGACCACGAACTCGTACATCATCAAAACGCCCATCAAAATTGTCTTACCTGCACCCATCGTGAGAGCAAGTACGTAGTTGGCATAGCCGTATTCTGCAAAGCCGAGTTCTTCCAGTTTCTTTTGGATACGCTCCGTACGCTTCTCTTTGGAAAGGTCGCCCCACAGTTCAATCACGCCTTGCTCAAAGCCAAGCACCTTCAAAAAATCCGTGCTCTCACCGGAAAAGTCAGCGACTATCTCTGGGACTGGTCGGTTGTTTTGTATCTCCTTGAGGTAGATGTAGGTCTCAAGGGCTTCACGTTGCGGCTCGTGAAGAAAGTTGTTGCTCTCGATATGAGCAAGGATGTTGCGGGTCTCTGGGTAAATGCCGTTGTAGCCCTCTTCTCGCCACTGTCGGACCCTATGTTGTAGTTCTTGAACGAATAGTTGCATAGGGCTATTTGACTGTTATTTCGTGGGTCTCAAAATACTCTTCGCCGAGTACATCCACGATTTTGACCGCCACGGTGTAAGTACCTCCTCTCTCATAGGTGTGTGAGTAGGCGGTTTCGACCAGTTCACCCTTCTTCTCCTTGTGAAGGAACGCCTCCGCATTGAACGATGTATCCGCTTTCTTCTGACCTTCACCGTAGTTCACGTCAATCACGATGTGCTCGATGGCTTGGCGGTAATCAAAAATGTTTACACGCTCCTTCATAGACAAGCGACCATCGTTTTCGAGTTCAAGACGCTTCATCAAGAGTGGCGAATAGTAGTCCTTGACCTCAACAGAAAGGGTCTTGCCTTTGGTGATGTAAGAGATGCTTGCTTCCGTTGGTTTCTTGAAATCAAGTTCCTTTTTGTCGGTTTGGATGTCTCGTATCTCAATCTCAACGCCTGTCTTGTTTTCTTTCTTGGCGAAGTCACGTACATCAAGTTCCGCTCCACTACAAATGACAACCACCTTATTCTCAAAGGTATTTTCTTTCTGCTTACTTGCAGTTTTCACCGTGAAGAGGTCCTTGTTCTTTTTGATTGCGTCAATGATTTCAGCAATGTCCATCTTTGAGAGGACCCGATTTGGCGAAATGATTTTCACATAATCCTGTCCAAGCGTACCGTCAAAATCACCACGGGAAAGTTCATCTATCCTATAGGTCTCGATGAGAAGTTGCCGTGCCTGAAGGTCATTATTGAACACGTCGTAATGATTGACGTTGTAGACCTTGAAAGCGGTGAAGCCCTTGAAGTCCTTGCCGAACAGATTTTCCTTCATCTGCTCTTTGATGGTCCTGTTCAAACGCTCTGTCGTGGAAATAATCGAACCTTTGTTGATGTCGCATCCAAGCCACCTACGATTGAGTTTTTGAGCCACAGCACACGTTGTACCAGAACCAACGAAGCAATCGAGTACAAGGTCTCCTTCGTTTGAACCATATCGAATGACACGCTCCAACAACTCTTCTTTTTTCTGGGTTGGATAATCTACATACTCGTTCTTCGAGATGGTGCGTCCGATGTCCCACACATCATCAATGACTTTATCGGAATACTCTGCGTAGATTTTGTTACCATCCTCATCCAAGAGATTGACCGTCTTACCATCAACTTTTTTACGCAACGCACGCTTGGTGGTCTCTTCCTTTTGGATACGTACTTCGTTGCCAGTAAAATCCGCACTCTTTGAGTAGTGATATATCGTGTCGTGGTTCTTATCGAGTGACTTGCCACCAGTTGCAAACTTGTCGTGGTAATGCCAGACAATCTCGTTACGAAGGTTCTCCTCGCCAAAAATCTCATCCAAAATGAGACGCAGGTGTGCGTTTTTGTGCCAATCGCAATGAAGAAATATAGAGCCAGTGTCGGCAAGCAACTCACGCATTATCAAAAGCCGCTCATACATAAACTGGAGGTACTCATCCTTCTCCCACATATCGGTGTATTGCATCTCCTCAATCACGCTCTGCTCTACACCCTCGACCTTTTGACCGTTTATTTTGACCTTCTTGATATAGTCCGCCTTGCTGTCAAACGGAGGGTCAATGTATATCAAATCCACCTTGCCTCGATACTCCTTGAGGAGGTGTGCGAGGACTTGCTTGTTGTCACCCCAAAAAAAGTTTATTCCAATCCTTCGCCTTTACGTCGCCGTAGACCTCTTTTTCTTGAGCGGGAAACCAATCAATACTCTTCGGTGCACGCTTTCCATACCACTCAAGGAGTGCTCGACCCTTTGCGGCAGAAAGTTTTTGAACGGTGTTTTTATCGCCACCACTGGCGGTTTTTGTTGTTGATTTTGTTTTCATACCTTGGTCGGGTTTTATTTTCTGGCGGTGTTCTATGTGACCAACACAAAACTCCCCACCAGACAGAAAGCGACAACCGTTTCCGATTGCCCGTAACCCTTTCGGATTACGACCCGACCAAGAGTGCTCCTGCTGATGAGGAGTTTTCTATCTTGGTCGGGTGTTTGGTGCCATACCTCAAGTGAGGGTTAGGCACGCTTGTAATGTTTTATGTCTTTTTCATCATAGTTTTTGATTGAGCATCTTCACTATATCTTCCTTGCGGTAGCGTCGAACACGCTTTGCCCCAAGACGAATAGCAGGCAAGATGCCTTGCTTGTCCCATTGTCGAAGGGTATTTGGATGCACCTTCAACAACTCACACGCCTCGCTCAAAGTGAGTAGTTCTGGTACTTCTTTACTGTTGTCGTCTTTTTTTTGCCATTTATTTTCTACCTCACATTTGATACCATTATCATACACGACAGACACAACGTTCACAATGTGCACGGACCTGTGGATGCGGATGTAAATGTAGATGGCACGCAAAAAGAAGACAGTTGAAGACGGCTTGGCAGAAGCCGACGTGCTCCTGCCTTTGGATACCCTAAAAGAGATAGAGGGCTTCTTTCCGCTTGGAAAGCCAACCATTGACACGACTTACGGGATGCTTTCGCTCAAGGTAAATGAGATAAACGAGAGCGAGAAAGAAATCATCTACGAAGGGTCCAAAACCAACTTGTCACGCACCGTGAACATCCACGGCGAATACTCCAAGGAGGAGGTCATTTTCTATACCTACGTTCTTCTACACGCCAAATACGACAGTTGGAACCCGTTTACATCAGTGAAATCAGAGAAGGCGGACAAGAGTAACTTGGGTGATTTCTGCCACGACTTTTTTACCAAGGCGAAGGACTATACCTACAAAGGCGACAGAGATGAGTTCAGCACAAAACGCATCTTCGAGATGTTTTTGTACTGCTCCGTACAAACCAAGGAGGAATACGACCTACCGCCATTTGAGGAGTATTGGCGTGTTTTTGAGGCAAAAGATGTCCTGTTGCCAACAACCTATGAACTTCTCTTCAAGCACGAAAAGAACTCCATCAGAAAGGAGGCGGTAGCCCAGAAAGCGTTTGCCGCACAGAAGGAGTTTATCTACCTACGATACCTGCTTGAGCAACTCTTTTCACGGAAGGAGTACAAGCACTTCATTGACCTCTATCTATCGAATACAGATGTGGTAACAGGACACGGGACTTTTCCCTATGAAGCAGAACTGTACTTTGCGTTCGTTGAGAGTTGTATTGCATTGAAGGACTTTGAAACCCTTCAGAAAAACCTTGTAGACAGGGACGCTATGCACTTGGGAGGACGCTATAGCAAATCCTTCTTTGAAGGGATTGCAAAGTATTTTGACGGCAAATATGCCGATGCCGAGGTTCACTTCAAGAAAGCCATTTTGTCTGATGATGAAGGTCGAGACGTGACCCGATGTGCCACCATCTTCTATATCGCCACCTTGCTCAAGCAGAAGAAAAACGATGCGGCAAAGGGATACATCTTCGACCTCAAGCCACGAGAACCATACGCCGAGAACTACGATTTGGATTATTTTGGTTATAAGGAAATCGAGAAGGAGTTACTTGCAGAACTCCAGAAACTCGATGTATCAGAAGAGCAGAAAAACGCTCTGAAGTTCTATGAAGCGTCTATCCTCTATGAGGGTTCTTGGCATCACCACGACAAGGAAACAACATCTTCTTTGGTGAAGAAACTCAAGGAAGTACGTGGTTATGATAACGACTACACCTACCACCATCTTCTCTCTGAAGGATACGCAAAACTTGGAGTTCACGACAAAGCGTACAAGGCATTACTGAAATCGTTTGCCTTTCAAGAGGGAGACATAGACGTTGGCTACTCTGCCTCTATAGAGAAAACATCGCCTGATTTTCAGGAAGGGTTGCTCTCTTATCTTGAAAAAGATGTGCTCATATATGGCAGTAAAGCGTGGAGTTCTTTGGCAAGAAATGAGTTGAGGAGTATTGCTGATTATTGGTGGAAGAACAAGAAATACGCTTTATTGACCGAACTTTGCAATCTGATTGTTGAATACGATGCGTCCTTCAATGACTTTGAGGACTACCTATTTGAGTTTGCCTACTCGTTCAAGGAAATCGGAGAAGCAGAAGACGCAAAGCACTATTACGAACTCTATATACAGAAAAAAGGTGAAAACTCATCTGTGCTCAACAATCTCGCTATCATTTATGAGCAGTTGGGAAACTTGAAAAAAGCCAAGGAACTTATCAAAAAAGCACACGAACTTACGGATGGAAATGATGGTGTCGTCAATCGCAATAAAAAGCGTTTGGTAGACGATGAGAAATCAAAAGGGACCGCTACTGTACCAGAGAAGAAGACCACGGAAAATGCAAAGCCCGCAACCGACTTCATCGAGTATGACCCCGCCTATGGCAAACTCGTTTACCGTGGAAAAGAGAAAATGGTCAGAAGTTCACCGATGATGCCGATTATGCTCAAAGAACTCTTTGGAAATCCTGCCAACACAAAAAATGCGGTGGACCTGCTTGAAATACTCAACAGGGACACCACTTCATCCAATCGAAGCATACTTGATTGCATCAGGCAGATAAACAAGAAAATCAAAGAACTGGGCGTGAAGGAAGACCCGTTTACATATAGGTCCGACAAAGTGCTCACCAAGGAAACATACGTCCCGCTCCTGCGAATGAAGGTGAGCGAAGTTGAACCAAAGTAAACCTAACTTTGCTCAACAGGCAAAAAGTACGCTGACTGCGTGCTTTTTCTTTTTGGCTGAAAGAGTGCACTTACCACTAAAGCCAATGCAAATGTTTATGCGTAAAAACAAGCAAGACGAGGGGCATATCCCCTTGGATGATTACACAAACTATTACTACACCAACGACATTGACGTTGCCTCAATGCTCGTATGCAAGGGCTACAACCTCAAGGAGGTTGTAGCAATCTCGCACAACAAAGCGACCTTTGTGTTCAAGAACCACACTGCCATCAACGATGCCGTAGACGGATTTTGGAGCAATCGTATAGAGGTCCGCCCACTTGAGTTTGCAAATGCTCGCAAGAACTTGAAATCACGCATATACGGGATGCGGAAAGGTTATTAGCCCTCACCGCACAATGTATATGCAACAAGAAAAACTAAACGAAAAGAAGGAGAAGCCAATCACAAAGACCTCAATCATTACACCAGAGGCAATCTACGAGATGGGCTTCAGTCGTGTTGAGAACAAGACCTATTTCTTCAAGGCAGACAGGCGTGGACTGACCGAAAGTTTCCTTGAGCAGGTAGAGATTGGCGGCAAGAAGTATATCCCGATACCACCAGACAATAATCTCGTGGACAAGGGCGTGGTTCTCTTTCCTTCAATGCCTCTGCCGTATGAAAGCGAGGCGGCAATCCTCAAAGAGATACAGGACTTCATCCACAAGCATCTCGACATCAGCGAGGTGTTCGAGCAGATAGCCACCTATTACGTTCTCTTCACGTGGCTCTACGACAGGTTCAATGAGGTCCCATATCTCCGAGCCATCGGCGACTTTGGAAGCGGTAAATCACGCTTCCTACAAGCCATTGGCATCCTCTGTTACAAGCCCATATTCACTGGAGGTGCGACTACGCCAAGTCCTATTTTCAGGATAGTGAACGAGGTCAAAGGCACACTCATCATTGATGAAGCCGATTTCAAGTTCTCCGATATGACTTCTGAAATCGTGAAGATACTCAACACGGGATACCAGAAAGGCATACCCGTTCTGCGGTCCGAGGGTAAGGGCACGTTCGAGGTGAAAGCGTATGACGTGTTTTGTCCGAAAATCGTAGCCACTCGTGAGACCTTCTCCGACAAAGCCCTTGAAAGCAGGTTCTTGGTTGAGGAGATGGGTGCGGGAAAACTTCGTGACGGCATCCCACGAACGCTCGATGAGGACTTCTATCAGGATGCGGAAGCCATCCGAAACAAACTCTTGATGTGGCGGCTCAAAAACTACTTTCAGCCAATAGAACGCAAGGAGGAGTTGATTGACGGTATCCATCCACGACTGAACCAGATAGTCATACCGCTTCTTTCAATCATCAAAGATGAGGACATCAGAAACCGTCTCAAGACCTTCATTATCCAATACAACACCGAACTCGTTGCGGACCGTGGTTTGTCTTGGGAAAGCGACATTGTGTTCGCCATCCTCAAACTTGAGTACGCAAAAGGCGTGTCCGAAGTCACGGTCAAAGAGATTACTGATGAAGTCAATCGAGAAAGCGAGATGGACGATGACCGCCTTCAAGCACGCAAAGTGGGGTGGTACTTGCGAACAAAACTCCAACTCAAATCCTACAAGACCCGCAAGGGGTTTGTCCTTTCCTTCAAAGAGAACCGCAAACGGTTGGATATGTGGAAGGAACGCTTTGGCATCACTGATGCCGACATACGAGGTGAACAAGTGAACGATGTGAACGTCTCTGAAAACTTTTAGCAGATAACAAACAACACTATGACAAACACAAAAGGTGGTCCAAAAACCGAAGAAGGAAAGGCAGTATCCCGCTTCAACGCCCTCAAGCACGGGCTGTTGAGCAAGGCGGTCCTGCTTGAAAGCGAGGATGCAAAAACGCTCAACGAACTCACTACGGGTATGCGTGAGGAGTTTAGCCCGCAAGGTCCTCTTGAAGAGATACTTGTAGACAGGATTGTGTCCTGCTACTGGCGGCTCCGAAGGGCTGTGTGGGTCGAGAAGAACGCAATGGATTGGTATGAGGAGGATGAGGAGATGATGGTCTTCCCAGAGCCAGACGAGCAGGTAGCCCGCAAGCGTATCAAGAACACACTTGGAAACGACAGTATCGAAAAGGTGCTCCGATACGAGACCGCTATTGAGCGGAGTATGTTCCGTGCACTCCACGAACTTGAGAGGTTGCAAGCAAAAAGGAATGGCAAAGATACGCCAATCCCTGCTGTGGTTGATGTAACCGTGGATAGTTCGTTTGGTAAAAACACTCTCTAAAAAGAAGTGAAAAAGAGCCAGAAACCCTATTGATTTCGGAAGAAAAAACACACGATTATGAGTAAATCAGAAGCAGATTGGTGCAAAAAGATAGAAATATGGTGGCTCCTGAAGGGGGTCAAGGAAACAAATGGATACAAACGCTCCACGGTGTCTTGGGGTGAGAACGGCTCACACGGAAGCATCACTGTTGAGGTATCCATTTGGGGCGATGAGAAATATGCCCGCTTCCTTTACAGTCAGACGGACCACAGCGGCGAGAAGAAGGATTTTGATTACAAGGTCCCGATTATTGAGACCCCGTGCCACTTTGGAGGTTCACGGTATTGGTTTCAGTGCTCGCTCTATAAAGCGGATAAATACTGCGGGCGGCGTGTTGGCGTTCTCTACAAGGACGGTGACTGGTTCGGATGCCGTCATTGCTACGAACTGACCTACAGTTCAAGGAACAAGGATAGACGATACAAGCACTATCCGACTTTTCGAGTGCTCGAACTTCATCAGCAAATAGACAAACTCGAAGAGAAAGCGAAGCGATATACCTACAAAGGTAAGCCAACCAAGAAGCGTCAGAGGTTAGAGAAACTTTATCGTCAAACAATGTTCTACGTTCGTGCCTTCCGTGCAAGCGAGAAAGGTATTGATTTTGACGTATCTCGTGGTCGAGATTTTTAGTCGAAAATGTTATGATTAGTGGGCTACACAAAGGTGAATACGATGCTCCACGGTTTGAACCTAACGAGGGGCAACGCCCGCCTTTGTGTAGCAACAGGGCATCAAAGCGTTGTCCCTCATTGAGTTCAAGCCAGCCCTTTTCCAAGGAAACGCTTGATGCTCTTGAAGAACTTGGCGACGTGCTCCGAGGTATCCGCCGCCGAATGATTGCCGAGGGATATGAACTGGTGAACGGTCATATCCAAAAGGTGCAATCGTAAATGTATATGAAGAAAGCAAGCGTCAAAACAGAAAAGGACCTCATTGAAGAGATACTCTCTGGCAAGTATCGTGATTTTTATTTGATATACAACCGCAAGAGTACAGACGAGGCGGACAACCAGAAGAACTCTATTTCATACCAGAAGGCAGAAAACAGCCGCTACGCTGTGCGTGAGCGTCTGCCTATTGCTCAAATCACTCTCAAGGGGTTTAGTACGAACGGCATCATCTCCGAGAAGCACTCTGGCTTCAAGGAGGATTTTGACGTGATGATAAATGACGAAGGATTGGTTCAGTACCGCATTGACCGCCCGAAGTTCCAAAAGATGCTTCAGTTTGCCAGTCAGGGCTACTTCAAGGGTGTTGTGTGTCTTTGTTGGGACCGCATCAGCCGCAATAAAGGAGATGATACTGTCATACGCAAACTAATGCGTAAGGGTGTTGATTTCAGATTTGTATACGCCAACTACGACAAAACCAGTTCAGGTGCTCTGCATATGGACATTGACGGGATGTTCTCACAACATCACTCACGAGTAACCAGTGAGAAGGTCACGCTGACAACTCGCAACAATCGGGAGAAAGGTATCTGTACCTATCGTGCACCTATCGGCTATTTGAATGAAGGCAAAATGGACCACAAGCCATTTGACCCTATGCGTGCACCAATCATCAAGAGGATGTTTGAACTCTACGACACAGGAGATTGGAGTTTGGCTGACATTGCCCGCTACGCCAACGAGCAGGGCTTCACGACTGTCCCTATGAGGCGAAGGAGAACAAAGGAAGAAATGCTCGATGAGGACTTTGAGATGGAAGAAATCCCACAGGTCTCACGTCCCGTGACAGAGAACCATATCAGCCGCATCCTCACCAATCCGTTCTATACGGGAAAGGTCCTCAACTCTGAAGGTAGATATATTCCGAGCATCAGCCACGAAGCACTGGTAGATGAAGAGGTATTCAATCGGGTCCAAGCCGTCCTCAAAAAGAAGCAGACGAGCATCCACTACACCGAGAAACTCGACCAACCGCTCCGAGGGATTGTACGTTGTGCACATTGTGAACGTGTATACACTCCTTACACCAAGAAAGGCATCCAGTATTACAACTCACGATGCACCAAGGATTGCCAGAACACTCTCAAGAACATCAACTTTACCTTTCTCGCCGAGAAAATAGAGGGTCTGCTTTCGGGTCTCTACTTTACGGACGAAGAGATTGGACAGATGGACGCTCGCATCGGCACTGATGTTGCACTCCTTGAAGAAAAGCGACAGAAGGAGTTGGACCAGATGGAACGCAAGAAGCGAAAGATACGAGAGGACCTTGCATACATCCGCTCGAACAAACTCACGCTCCTCAAGACAGGCGTATACACGCCAGAAGGTCTCATCGAAGAGGAAGATAAGTTGAACGCCGAACTCGCCGACCTTCAAAGCAAGGAGCAGGTATCTGACGTTGCGATGCACGAGACAATGAAGGATGTTCAAAAACTTTCAGAACTCGTAAAAGAGGTTGTTCCTTATTACTCTTTTGCAAAACCGCACGAAAAGGAGGCAATCGTTCGTATTATTTTTTCAGAACTCTACCTTTCTGAAAATACGTTGAAATATAAATGCAAAACGCTTTCGAGTGTCTCGAAAGCCGTTTGCAACCTGTGTGTGACCCCACGGAGAATCGAACTCCGATTTGCAGGATGAAAACCTGCTGTCCTAGCCGTTAGACGATGGGGCCGAATATTTAATTGTACTTTGGACTTCATCGCTATTGGCGGTACCGGTTTTCATTGATGAAAACCATTCCTGCGGATAAAACAGTATCCCATACTGTTTTATTATCCTAGCCGTTAGACGATGGAGCCTAAATACTCAATAAAGTTTTTTATTCTAGTCACTAAGATCAGAGCTAAAAAACCACTTGTTTACACAAGTGGCATATTTATAGCAGAAAACGGTAAATATGTGAAGAGGGGAGTTTGGGTTAATTTTTGGTGCGCATAGTAGACTTGATATCGAAGCGCGGATTGACCTTTTTGCCTGGATTAAAAATATCATCAGGATCAAAGATGTTTTCAGTTTGTACAAACAATTCAAGCATATTCTTGCTGAACATCTTGTTTAGATGCGGAGTGCGGATAATACCATCATTATGTTCACCACAGATATTACCCTTATATTTAATGGCCGTATTAAAGAAACGTTCAGCCATTTTTTCTACCAGAAGTGGGGTGGTTTTTTGAGTAAAATCTAAAAGTGGGTAAAAGTGAAAATGCCCATCACCACCATGGCCATGCACAGCTGAAGTAACATTAAACTCCTTAAAAAGTTTTTTTGATTTCTACAAAAAACTTAGACAAATTTTCTGGAGGAACTGTCATATCTTCAAGAAAAGCGGCTGGGCGCTTGCTAGAGTCTTGGAGTTTGGAAAGGGTATAGCTTGCTCGTCGTATTTGCCACAACATCTCCGCCTCGACACGACTAGTTACCACCCTGGCTCTAGTTTTACCAGTACTAATAGCGCTAACAATTTCATAACGTTGATATTTATCGGTAGTAGCTTTGTCTAAAGTAATAAGCACTGTAAATTCTGGGGTTTTTCTACCATAACGCACATGATAGGTCGTATACATATTTAACATGGTACGGTAATAGGATAGTCCAGATAAATATTTTTTGAAGAAGTCGGGATTCTTTAGTGCCAAATCAAAGGTTAGAGCGTCAAACAATTCTACATTAATCGGATTATATTCAAGTGCCTTAGTAATAACTCTTGCCGTGTCTTGCAAATCAAATACCGGTATCACCAAAAGCGTAGTATCATGCTCTATCGGCAAAGCGCGCATAGTCACACTGGTAACAATACCGATTGTACCTTGTCCACCAGTAATAAGCCGAGTTGGATCAAAGACACCTTTACCTTTCTTAAAGCTCTCTACTCCATCAGGAAAAGCGTGCCATAAAGCATAACCAGCACTATTCTTCTTGGTCTTGGGTTTATTCTTCAAAATTTCTTTTTCATTTTTTTCTACCAACGAAAGTATATCTTGCAGAATACGAGCATATTCGTGTTTTTGTTTGGCGATAGTTTTATATTCTTTCCAATTTAATGGTTTTAGGGTGTAAGTGTTACCGTCACACAAAACCACATCGAGAGACTCCACCCAATCAGCACAATGTCCATAGCGTAAAGAATCGGAACCCGCCGCATTATTTGCGATAGAACCACCGATACTACAAATATCTTTTGAGGAAGGGAAAGGTGGTAAGTAAGCGTCGTATCGTTTTAAACGTTTTTCGACATCACGCCACATCGCTCCTGGTTCACACGTAATGGTAATTTTGTCTTTTTTCACACTCACTTCACCAATGTGATGCAAATGTGCACACATATCAATAACAACAGAGTCAGTTAAAGATCCGCCTCCAAGTCCAGTACCAGCAGCGCGGGGTGTAAGCGAAAGAGAAGCAAAGCGTTTTGTCTCTCTAGCCACCACTTTTACCGCTATCTCAACATCAGTCTTATTTTTTGGCTGAATAACCACTTGCGGACGAACTGAAAAAATACTTTCATCAGTACTATATTTTTCCAATACATGCTTATCAGTTGAAACTCCACCTCTAAAACCAGCTTCACGTAACATCTTTTCAATAAGAAGGTGCCCTAAGGGATTACGCTTAATGATTGATATAAGTGGTTTTGGGGAAACTTCTGGCAATTCAGGAGAAATAACCTTTTCGGTTTCCTTACTCTTTTTGGTTAGACGGACTTTGCTCGTAGCTTTGCTGGCTTTAGTTTTGATAGGAGTTTTTTTAACCTTTATAGTCTTAGCTTTCTCAACAACCACAGCTTTAGCTGTTCGCTTTGTTTTTGACTTAGCGCGCTTTACCAACAAAGCTGAGGAAGAGCTTTCGTTCATAGTTTTATTCTACCGCATCTGATAGTAAAATATGTTACGCTATTCCACATGACTCAAGATACCGCTCTCTCAATTCTCAAAACTGGCGCCAATGTTTTTTTGACTGGCGAACCTGGTGCCGGCAAGACCTACACCATAAATCAATACATTCACTGGCTTGAAACAGCTGGACTTAATGTAGCCGTTACCGCTTCAACCGGTATCGCCGCCACTCACATCGGTGGACTCACAATTCACTCTTGGAGTGGAGTTGGTACTCGCGACACTCTAACTCGTGGCGATCTAGATCTTATTGCCACTAATGAACGAGTGGTTAAAAGAGTTAAAAAAACTCATGTTCTGATTATAGATGAAATCTCAATGCTTGATGGAAAATTACTGGATATGGTTGATGTTATTTGTCGCACTATTCGTATGTCGACCGAAGCTTTTGGTGGTATGCAAGTGGTGTGTGTGGGTGATTTTTTTCAACTACCACCAATTGCTCGACCAGGTGAAATGATGCGTTACGCTTTTGAATCACGAGCATGGGAAAATCTTCATCCTTTGGTTTGTTATTTAACCGACCAGTTCCGTCAAGAAGATGAACAGTTGCTAAATCTACTAAATTCAATTCGTCGTGGTGAAATTGAGGAGGAACATTTCACACTTCTCAAAGAACAAATTGATATTGCTTATGAGGACATAGACCCAACCAGACTTTACACTCACAACGCTGATGTTGATACAGTAAATTTACAAAAATTATCTGAACTTTCAGGTAGTAGTAATAATTTTAAGATGAGTGGTAAAGGAAACAAAATTCTTCAGGAATCACTAATGCGTAACTGCTTATCTCCAGTTAATCTCAATCTAAAAGTTGAAGCAATGGTAATGTGTACCAAAAACAATTTTGAGGCTGGATACGTAAACGGCACTTTAGCACGCGTGGTTGATTTTGAACCTTTTGAAGGTTATCCAATAATTGAAACCGCCACCAAAAAACGTATCACCATAGAGCCAGTAAGTTGGGAAATAGCAGAAGAAGGAAAGGTGATTGCAGCAATAGAACAAGTACCCCTTCGTCTTGCTTGGGCGATTACCGTACACAAGAGTCAAGGCATGTCACTTGATGCTGTGGAAGTGGATTTATCAAAAGCCTTTGTCTATGGGCAGGGTTATGTAGCACTGTCTCGAGTCCGCACTTTGGCTGGTCTTAAAGTTTTGGGTATGAATCCGCAGGCGCTAATGGTTGATCCAAAAATCATTAAGGAAAATGAGCGTTTCAAACAAGAATCTGAAGCAGCGGAAGAAACTTTTGCCAATATGGAAGAAAAAGAAATCTCAGCTATGCATGAACGATTCGTAAAAGCCAATGGTGGTAAATTACCGAGTCAAGAAGAATTAAAAAGCCACAACAAAGGCGAGGTTGATCGTGTAAAAAAAGAAAGTACACAAAGTGAAACCAAGCGTTTACTTCAGGCTGGAAAAGATTTAGAAAGAATTGCCGAGGAAAGAAAATTAACAATCGCCACCATTGCTGGACACGTAGAAGATTTGATTGATAGCCAAGATTTAAAAATAGAAGAATTGGAAAATTTACTAATGCAGGATAAAAATTATCAAAAAACCAAATCTGAATTGTTTTCTATTTTTCAAAAAATTGGAACTGAAAAATTAAAGCCGATATACGAAGGGAATGACGGAAAATACGATTATATTACTATTAGACTCTTTAGGCTTTTGTACACAAATAAAAATATTTGATAGTTATACAAAAAATTAGTGCTATAATTATCGACAGTGGCCAGCAATGGTCTATTGTTATTGATTATTAGTTTTTTAACAATTTTTATGACTTATAGTACTCAAACTAAACAGTATTTCATCGGTTTGTGTTTGGTGGTATTGATGGCTATTGCCTTCGCACCAGCAGCAAACGCCGAGACCAATTCAACCTCTACCAATACCACCACTACCAGTGCTTCAAAAGACATTTCTAGTCTATTAGCTCTACTACAAAGCCTTACCAAGCAGGTAGAGGATTTGAAGAAGCAGTTGGCTGAAGTTCGTGCTGAACTTAAGGATGGTCTAAAGGAAGGGATGAGTGATGATGATGTTAAGAAGATTCAAGAACTTCTTGCTACTGATCCAACTATTTACCCTAAAGGTTTAGTGACCGGCTATTATGGTCCAATGACCAAAGAAGCGATTATTCGTTTCCAAGCTCGTCACGAACTAAAAACTACTGGTGAAGTAGATGCAGAAACCAAAGCTCTTCTCCTTGAATACTTCAAAGAAAGAACCAACGGTCAAATTCCACCAGGTCTTCTAAGTGCTCCAGGAATTGATAAGAAGATTAAGATGCGTTTAATCACTGAAAATGGAGAGATGCGAATCAAGTGTGATGACAAAAAGGGTGCAGCTTTCCTTTGCAAGGAAGAATTTAAGCACAAAAATAAAGGTAAGGGTTCAACTACAACTGATTCTGTCTCATCTACAACAGCACAATCCGCTATCGATAAAGCAGAGGGTGCTATAGCAGATTTAGAAGAAGAGATAGATGATGCTACCGATGAAGATGCTATTGAAGATGCTGAGGAATCATTAGATGATGCTCAGGCTTTATTAGACAGAGCCGAAGATGAATTAGAGGACGGAAACAACAAATCAGCATATGATAAAGCTGTAAAAGCTGAGAAAATCGCTGAAGACGCTCTAGATGAATTGAAGGGAAAAGATGATGATAGTAATGATGAGGCTACTGAAGAAGAAGCTGAAGACGCTATCGATGATGCCAAGGATGCGATTTCTGACTTAGAGGAGGAAATTGAAAACGCTACTAGCTCTGATGCTAAAACCGAAGCTGAGGAAAAACTAGCTGAAGCTGAAGATTTACTTGAAGATGCTGAAGACGAATTGGACGATGAAGATTTTGAGTCAGCTATCGAAAAAGCAGAGGACGCTGAGGAAATAGCCAAAAACGCTAAAGATGAATTAGAGAACTAATCTTTAAACAAAAAACCGCCCCTAAAGGGGCGGTTTTTTGTTTTTTGATTACAAGTTATAATTATACGTAATTTATGTGGTTTCTTATCAGAAAAAGTCGAAGACGTAAGGTAATTAATCCCTCATATAAAAAATACAAGGAACATACCAGAAATTTGATTCTTGCCAAACTAGAGTACTGGGCACCGATTTGTGGAGTGAATTATAAACGAGTAGCGATACGTGACACTAAACGATGTTGGGGTAGTTGTTCTTCACTTGGTAATTTAAACTTTAGCTACAAATTACTATTCTTACCCAACTGTCTCGCTGATTACATAATTGTGCACGAACTATGTCATTTAAAAGAAATGAATCACAGTCCAAAATTTTGGCTTGAGGTAGAAAAAATTATGCCTGATTATAAAAACTTAGTAGTAGAATTGAGAAAATTAGAAAAAAACCACACGAACCAGCGTTGAAGCTATGCGCAAAGATAAAGACACTCACACTTGTGCGTATTGTACAGGAAGAGAAGAAATAAAAACTTTACCGTAAAAAAGCCCGACACCGTAGGTGTCGGGCTTTTTAACTTCTAAAACAAACTTTCTACCACCACTTTAACATCAGCTCCATCAGCCTGTCCTTGTAGTTTTTTCATCACTGCACCTACAAGCATTCCCATTTTAGCTTTATCAGTGATTCCGAGCTCAGTTTTAATTGATTCGGCAATCGGTTTGATTTGTTCCTTCGACATAAGAGTAGGAAGATATGATTCCAAAATAGCTAATTCTTCTTTTTCTGGTTCGGCTAACTCTGTGCGACCAGCAGCCTCAAATTGCACAATTGACTCTTTTCGTTGCTTAGCTAAACGCTTAATTACTGCAATAGTTTCCTCATCAGAGAGTTCGGATTGAGGTGTTCGTGATGTAGCCACCAATTCATTGGTACAAGCTGTCATAATACTACGCACCGTTCGTAAGAGAACTTCATTTTTACTTTTCATTGCTTCTTTTAAGGTTGTACGCAAATCAGTGTGTATAGACATATTTAAAATAAGATTAGAAACCAATATTAGCACACTTTTAGACGTTTTCTAGCAAAAAATGCTAAACTAACGACATGGAAATTTTCATCATTATATTACTACTAATTCTAATAGTAGCGGTTTTATTTTTTGGTTATCAGTTCATTAATCAAAGTAACAAAAAACCAGAAACTCCAGAAAGTTTACTTTTAATGCAACAACAGATTCAGGAATTGTCGCGAACAGTACGTGAACAAATGAATGAAAGTACCAGATTGTCGCAAGAGGGGAGTCGGATGCAATTTCGCGAAAGTCGTGAATTAATGCAAGGTATAAACAAGGAAGTGAACGAACAGATCCGCGCTATTCAAGAAAGTATTAGCGAAAAATTACTTGGAGTACAAAAACATGTTTCAGAAGTTAGCGAAAGTTCTAAACAAGTATTTACTATCGCAGAACAATTACAAAACCTAGAAAAAGTTCTTAAACACCAAAAACAAAGAGGCAACCTAGGCGAGGCCAGCCTACAACTCGCACTGGAAAACATATTGCCAGTTGGCGCCTACAAACTCCAACATCAATTTGATGGTGGAGAAATAGTTGATGCTGTTATTATTACCAAAGACGGAATGATACCTGTTGATGCCAAATTCTCCCTCGACAATTATCGACGACTGGTCGATGAGACAGATGAAAATCGACGCGAAGAACTAGAGAAAGAATTTAAAAATGATTTAAAAAAGCGTATAGATGAAACCGCAAAATACATCCGACCAAAGGATGGTACTTTGCCTTTTGCTTTTATGTTCATTCCTGCCGAAGCCATTTACTATGACTTACTAGTCAATGAGGTTGGTGCCGTTAAGGTCAACACACGTTCACTTATAGAATATGCTTATAGGGACAAAAATGTAATCATAGTGTCTCCAACCACTTTCGCCGCCTACTTACAATCTGTACTTTATGGTTTTCGAGCTTTTAAAGTCGAGGAGAGCGCTAAGGAAATACAAAAAAATGTCGAAAAACTTACCCGACATTTAACTGCTTATGAGCAATATTTTGAAAAAGTTGGTAACAGTCTGGGTACCACCGTCAATCATTATAATCTAGCCAGTAAAGAGCTTGGCAAGATAGATAAGGATGTAATCAAAATCGCCGGCGAAAGTATAAATCATGAACAATTAGTGTTAGACAAGCCCTTAAAATCTGAGGGATAAACATTTATTTTTCTACAACATTTCAACTCAAAATAAAACAACCCTTAATCTTAAACAATGAGAAGGGTTGTTTTTTATGTCAATTGTAAATTTTTGTTTTTAAATAAACTGTGACTAGAAAGGTAGAGAATACCTGTAAAGATATTACAAACATCCAATTCTTAAAATCCAAACACTCAAAATCAACATTTAGTGAAGACAAAAGAAAATGAGTAAATGCAAGAGTGACAATAAAAAAACAATTTATCGTTACAAATGTCACATACAAATAACGATGTAGAACTATTAGTTCTTCGTCTAAACGATTTACTATAAAAGCTTCAAAATATTGAGATTTAATATATAGATCATTCAAATATATGCTGTATATTTTACTAAAAAAGAACATATTAAAACAAAAGATAAGTGAGTAACCGAACATAACATAACCCAACATCCGTACCAAGAATTTAGAATTATTAGTTTCAGATACAATCTCTTCTATGTATACACTCCAACTAAAAAATAAAACCAGAACACTTAGAATTAAAAAATATTACATACAATAATTTTAAGTAAACTTTTGTCTTAACAAATTGATATTTAGAATCAGTCATTAACTGACCTCCTGTTTATGAATTAAACAATCTAAACACAAAACTAACACATACACTCAGAAAAATAAACAAGAACACCTGAAATTTATTAGTTTTTTATTATATTAGTCTAGATATTGCATTTTTAATGGTTTTCTTGTACTATAGCCCGCACTATGGCAACAAATACAGCTAAAAACGAAGCTTTTGCAGTAATCGCTACCGGCGGTAAGCAATATATGGTTTCAGTAGGTGATACACTTCTAGTGGAGCTACTTGGCGACCACAAAGAAGGTGATACTATTGAATTTGATAGTGTACTTATGACCGATGATGGTACCAAAGCTAAAGTTGGCACACCATTCACTGGATCAAAAGTTAAAGCTACCTACCTAGGTGAAGACAAAGGTCCAAAGCTAAGCATTATTCGCTACAAAGCTAAAAGCAATCGTGATCGTAAGATTGGTCATCGCCAACACTACGCTAAAATTAAGATTGAAGCGATTTAAAATAAGAAGAGGCGCCACGAAGTGGGCGCCTCTTCTTTCAAATACTACCTCCAAGAACTCATCTACATTCTATTACGCAGCGCGCTCTTAATTGTTTCAGCGTCAGCATACTCAAGCTCACTACCAGTCGAAAGACCCCTACCAAGATGAGAAATTTTAATCTTTTCAGACAAAGTAAAATCAGCCAGTAATGACTCTATGTAGCGAGCAGTGTTCTCACCATCAGGATTAACTGCAAAACCAAGTATAACTTCAAGGTCAGCACTTTGACTTCTTTCTAGCACTGTTGCTTTTAAAGCTCCCCCTCGTAGTTTTTGTTCAGTTTCTTTTGACAAAAGGGGGACAGTGCCTCCCAAAACAAAATATAGTCCACTATAAACACCACTACGTTCTATAGCCTGAATATCATTATCGCTAGCCACAACCAAGAGCTTGTGACTGTCACGATTTACATCGTTACAAATAGAACATATTGAGGCTTGACTGTTGGAGAAAAACCGATGACAAGAAGCACATTCAGTTACAGAATTTGATAACGAAGAAATCAAGTCTGCCAATTCAGTAACCTGTTCCTGCTTCATAGTCAAAACATGAAACGCAAATCTTTTAGCCTGTCTCACTCCGACACCAGGAAACTTCTCAAAATACACCACCAACTTATCAAAATTGGTCATATTAGAAATCATCAGCTCCACCGCTACCAGCTGAACTCGAATGGTGATGGGTATCGAGATTTAAGAAACGAACATGTTGACCGTCAAAGTAGAGTTCAGCTACACCCACCGGTCCGTTACGGTGTTTTTCAACCAAGATTTCAGCAATATTAGGTCTCTCCGATTCTTTATTCATTTTATCTTCACGATGAATAAACATAACCACGTCGGCATCTTGTTCAATAGAACCAGAATCACGTAAGTCAGACAAACGAGGTTTGCCACCACGCTGTTCTACCGCACGAGACAACTGGGACAAGGCAATCACTGGCACATCAAGATCACGCGCCAATATCTTCAATGAACGGGAAATTTCAGTTACTTGTTGCACCATAGAATCACTAGCCTTAGTAGCGGTAGGGGACATAAGCTGAAGATAGTCAACAATTAAAAGATCTAGACCATGTTCATTCTTCAATCGGCGAGCAGCGGAACGCATTTTCAAAATATTATTACCAGCCTGATCATCGATATGAATCTGTGCTTCGGATAATTTTGCCATCGCTTGCTGTACTGCTTCAAATTCATGATCATTAGACAATCGCCCAGTACGAAGTTTCCAAGAGTCTACCCCCGCTTCAGCCGCAAGCATACGGTCAACCAACTGCTGATCACTCATTTCCAATGAAAAAATACCAACTGACGCACCAAATTTCAAAGCAGCATTACGAGCCACATCCAGAGCAAAAGTAGTTTTACCCATAGAAGGACGGGCTGCCAAAATAATTAAGTCAGAACGCTGAAAACCAGCCAAAAGGTTATCAAGGGAAGTAAAGCCGGACTGTACACCTCGTCTTTCATCTTGATTAGCACTCAAATACTCAAAACGCTCCCAAGCTTCATGAAGGGAATTACCTATAGTTTTGAATTTTTGAGCACTAGGTGACTGAGTGGCGTGAAATATCTTTTTTTCAGCTTGGTCAAGCGCCTCATCAACGCTCTCTGGATCAGAATAGCCAATTTCTGCGATATCATCAGCGGCATAAATAAGATTACGAAGCGCAGCTTTACCTTGCACTAATTCAGCATAATAATGAGCATTCCCAGCAGCAGGAACAGTCTCAATTAACTCTGTTATATAACTAGCGCCACCAACTCTCTCAAGAGTGTTATTTGCTTTAAGTTTGGTAACCAAAGACACAACATCTATAGGGTCACCTTTAGAAAACAAACCAACTACAGCTTCATAAATAGCTCGATGCTTGTCAGCATAAAAACTCTCCGGATAAACTGTCACCGAAACATCATGCATCACATCAGGTTTAAGTATAATCGCACCAAGTAAAGCTTTTTCAGCATCAACATTGTGCGGGGGAGTTCGCAAAGCACGATTGGTGTTTACCATAACGGGGGTATTGTATCATATTTTAGGTAGAGGAGGGTAAGGTGACAGAAAGGCCGGCACACGCGAAGCGTGTGCCGGCCTTTCTGTCACCTTACCCTAATTTTTTGTCACTCTCGGTCCATAGGCAGTATCCTCAACAATATAACCCTTAAGAGCAATAGCCTCACGCAAAGTATCGGCCTCAAGCCAATTTCTAGCTATCCTGGCTGCTTCACGCTTATTTATTAATTCCTGAACTTCGGTCGGTATTTCCGCTTGCGACACCACTCCGAGAATTTTAGCCCCCTCATCCAGATCGTCACTAAGTCCGATATCTAAAACACTATCCATAATTCGCAAAGTTGCGCACTTTGTCTTATTGTCCAACTTATCATCCTTAACCAATTGCCAAATTAGAGCAATAGCTGATGGGGTATCGAGATCATTAGCTAAAAACGCCTTAAAGCCTTTAATATAATCAACCGATGGTTTACCAGCAATTTGTTTATAGTCCTCGTAAACATAGCGTTTTAAGCGGTAGAGTGCTTGTTTCGCTCCTTGTAAGGCTTCCCAAGAAAAATTAATCGGAGAACGGTAATGAGAAGTTAATAACCAATAACGATAATCGTCACCGGTAAAACCACGGTCAATCAATTGACGCAAAGTTATAGTGTTTCCAATTGATTTGCTAATCTTGGTACTATCAATAGTAAGAAACTCACTATGTAACCAATAATTCACAAATTTCTTGCCAGTTGCACATTCTGATTGAGCAATCTCGGCATTGTGATGAACTGGTATATGATCAATACCTCCGGTATGAATATCTATTTCCTTACCCAAAGTAGCAATAGCCATAGCCGAACATTCAATATGCCAACCAGGAAAACCTTTACCCCAACGACTATCCCAACCTAAAGGACTTTTTTTCCATACAGCAAAATCGGCTGGATGATGTTTTTCTTCATTAACCATCACCCGTGCACCACTCTGTAATTTTGATATATCAATATGACCAAGACAACCATAGCGGGGAAATTTTTGGATATCAAAATACACGCCATCACTGGTTTCATAAGTAAAACCCTTACCCTCAAGCGTTTCAATCAGTCGAATTTGAGGCTCTACATAATCACTAGCCCGCGACCAAGTGGTGGGGGACATAATGCGTAAAGTATCAAAATCATCAAAAAAAGCTTCTATGTATTTATCAGACAGCTCTCGCATCGCTTCTAGTGTTACCGGCAAACCTTCACGTTTCAATCCCTTCATCATTTTATCCTCACCAGCATCACCATCATCAGATAAATGTCCAAAATCAGTCAGGTTAATAGTATGTTTAACATCATAACCACAGAAAACTAATGTTCGTTTTAAAATATCAGCAAAGATAAAAGCACGGAAATTACCAATATGAGCATAATCGTAAACAGTTGGTCCGCAAGTGTACATTGTTACCACTTTGTCACTAATTGGGACAAATTTTTCTAATTTACCACTTTCTGTATTATAGAGATTTATCGGTAAATCCAATTGACCATCTTCTGTTTTCTTAAATAATTTCCCAAACATATTAATCATTAGTTTAACAGAATATGAGGTAAACCTGTAGTGTATTTATACTTTTGTTTTAACGGGTATTTATGCCATAATGTATGACATGCAAAACCAACCTGATTTCATACCGCCAGCAATTAGAAATAAAGAATCGCAACGAAAGAGCAATTTCTTAGGTATAACTTTGGCCTTACTTTTAGCAGTGGGAGCTTTTTTTTCTGGTTTTGAAGCTAACAAAATTCTCAGTCACGAAAATCAATCAGCCAGCATTTTCTCCTTCTTTTCTTCAAAGGAAAGTGTGGCCAATACTCAAGAAGACATCGATCTCAAGGAGTTTTGGGCGGTATGGGAATTGCTAGATGAAAAATTCACCTCTGCCAGTTCCACCAAAAACATCAGTGACGAAGAACGTATAAATGGTGCCATAAAGGGGATGGTCAGCGCATACGATGATCCATATACAATATTTTTGCCTCCGGAACAAAATGCTGATTTCGCTGAAGATATCTCTGGTAATTTTAGTGGTATTGGTATGGAAGTAGGAATTAAAGATAAAGTTATTACGGTAATTTCACCTCTACCAGACACACCAGCTGAAAAAGCAGGCTTATTACCTGGGGATTTAGTGGTAAAGATTGATGGTGAGAGCACAGAAGGTATGTCTATAGACGACGCCGTTAGTCGCATTCGTGGTGAAAAAGGTACAAACGTAACTCTGTCTATATATAGGGAAGGTGAACTAGAAATAAAGGACTACACAATCACTAGGGACACCATAAACATTCCAACCGTTAAAACCGAAGTTAAGGATGGAGTATTTATCATTCGACTCTATAGCTTCAATGCCATCGCTGAAGCTAAAATGCAAGAGGCAATGCGCGAATTCGTTAACAGCAAGGAAAAAACTCTAGTATTAGACCTACGTGGCAATCCAGGTGGCTATCTACAAAGTGCAGTAGCTATTGCCAGCTTCTACCTACCAACCGGAAAGGTGGTGGTAAGGGAGAATTTTGCCAATAAAGAGGAGGAGAAAATCTATCGTAGTCAAGGTAAGGTTATAAAAGACTTTAATCCGAAAAATTTTGTGGTCTTAGTTGATAATGGTTCGGCTTCAGCTTCGGAAATTTTGGCTGGTGCCCTAAAGGAACACCATGTCGCAACTGTTATTGGTACCAACACCTTTGGGAAAGGTTCAGTACAGGAATTGATAGATCTTCCTTCCGGTGCTGCACTTAAAGTAACAGTGGCTCGCTGGCTTACCCCTGAAGGAATTTCTATATCAGAGAAAGGATTAGAACCAAATATAATTATCAACCGTACTCCACAACAAAGATTAGAAGATGTCGACCCACAACAAGAAGCAGCGGTGAAATTCCTACACGGTATTGAAATTAAAAGTGAAGAAAAAATTAATTAATCTTCTAGGTGACTAGCGAGTTTAATTCTGCTATTATGGTCTGGTTTTATCCAGACCATAATGTTAATTTGAGTTAAATTATGAAAGTAATACTTCTACGCGATGTAGCAAAAATTGGAAAACGTTTCGAAATAGTAAACGTACCAGATGGTTTTGCTATTAATAAACTTATTCCGATGCGTGACGCAGAGCCAGCAACTCCAGCAAACGTAAAAAGAGTAACCCAAAATAAGGAACGTTTGCTTGCCAACAAAAATGAGTTGCGACAAGAAATTGCCATGATTGTTGAAAAAATAACTTCAGAACCAATCACACTAAACGTGGAAGCTAATGATCAAGGTCATTTATTTCAAGCGATTCACGCTAAAGATATCACCAAATCAGCAAAAGACAGGAACTTGAATTTATCTGAAGAATACATTGTGATTGATCAACCAATAAAATCAGTTGGTGAACACCAAATCAATATTAAATTAGGTGATTTTAATAAAGGTATTATCATTAAAGTAGTAGCTAAGTAGTAGAAGTTTATGACTCAGAACAATATCATCACAGTTGTCGGTTTACTGGTTGGTTGTGCAGTTTTAATTATTGGTCTAGCACTCTGGATCGGACCAAGCAAAGATAGCACAACCTCTCTTACCAACAAAGATGAAGTAGGGCTTGAAAACGAGGAATTAGAAGCTCCACTTAAACCAGAAGAATTAGCCGCTTATAATGCAACTATGACAAACGAAAAAAATCCAATTGCCAAATTTACTACCAATCACGGTATTTTTGAAATCGAACTTTTTGAAGACACTATGCCAATTACGGCTGGTAATTTTATTAAATTAGCAGACGAAGGCTTTTATAATGGTATTAAATTCCATCGCGTGATTGATGGTTTTATGATTCAAGGAGGTGATCCAAACACCAAAACCGACGATGTGATGTCTTACGGACGTGGTGGTCCTGGTTATTCTATTCCAGATGAACATATAAGTGGAGAACACCTAACCAATATCCGAGGGACTATTTCTATGGCTAACAGTGGCCCAAACAGCGGTGGTAGTCAATTCTTCATCAATGTTGCTGACAACAAATTCTTAGATTTTGATGTACCAGATCCAAACAATTCTGCCCACCCCGTGTTTGGACAAGTGGTTTCTGGTATGAACATAGTTGATGAAATTTCCTTAGCTGAAACCAATCCATCAGACATGCCAATTGAACCAATAATCATTGAGAAGGTAGAGATAGTTAAAAACTAAGTAACTACAGATAGAAAATCCCAGTTTACCTTTAGGTAAACTGGGATTTTATGTATTTTTATTTACTTAAAACTATTATTTACAACAAGTTTGCTGTAAATAACCGAAACGGCAATTTGCAATATAAGCATCACAGCTAATAATGAGTGCCATTGGGTCAAATCGATAGTTAAATCGCCTCGTCCAAAAAATACATTAATCTCAATAAAGGAAGCGAGTGTGCTTATATTAAACAAGACCAACAATTTCAACATATTGTCAAAAATCTTTTCAATCTCCATAAAAAAGTAGGTAAATACTAAAAATGTTTATATAAAAAACACTCCAAATAAGAAATTGAAACAATAGAAGACCATTGAACGTAAACAAACAAACAACATATGTTTCTATAACACTCAACAAGGGCCATATAAGCAAAAGTTTATATTGAAATATAATAGTTAGAAGTATTAATACTCCTAAATATAATATTTGTGAAAGCGTGACGCCAAATTCAACGGCTATTACTACTAAAATCATTACTGGGACACAACTCAACACCCAAAACAAAAATGGTATAATTTTTTTAAAGAACTTCACAAAAACTCCTTAATACAAGTGAAAAGCAACCAACAATATAAATTTAATAATGATATGTGTCAATAGTAAAAACCGCTCAAAAGCGGTTTTTACTATCTCTGTAAACAGTAGGGCTTTAGGCCACAACTACATCCACAGCCTTCTTGGTGATCTTGTGACCGTCAAATTTAACTTTGCGCATATCACGAAAAGATACTTTTCCATCTTTAGCAGCATAAAGAGTATGATCTTTACCTACGTAAACATTTTTTCCAGCTTCGATTTTTGTTCCACGTTGACGCACGATCACTTGACCAGTTTTAACATCTTGTCCGGCCGTCTTCTTGACGCCGAGGTATTTTGGTTGCGAGTCGCGCAGGTTTTTGGCGGTACCCGCCGCTTTCTTGGTTGCCATACGATATAATAACTAATGTAAATTAACCTGCGGAGTATACGATATATGAAAGAAAAACTCAAGTCTTGGCTACTAAATGATCAGATTTTCTACGGTTTAATAGTTATTCTTGTTGCTATTATTTCCTTTATTCTTGGTCAAGAATCCATAAAAAATGATAGCAAAACCGCAAAACCAATAGTACAGATGATTGAACCAATCAATCTAAGTGCCACCATACCAGCCAATAAAACAATTGAAACAGTTAACAAAGCTACAGTCGATTTTGTGGAAAATGATAACAAAAACCAATTTGTAGCCTCAAAAAATGGTAAACGTTACTATCTAAAAAGCTGTGCCGGTGCAAAACGCATAAAACCCGAAAATCTTATAAGTTTTGAGAGTAGGGAATTAGCTGAAGCTGCGGGTTACACCAAAGCTGCTAATTGTCCTGGGTTATAATATACAGACATGAAATTTTTTGACCTTATCATTCGCTCAGCCAAACTTTGGTATTTTTCAGATATGAAATCCTATGCCGCGGCTTTTTCTTATTACGCCCCCTTAGCCATACTGCCATTGTTATTATTTTCAATAACCTTTGTTGGTGTAATTTACGGCGAGTCGTTCACCAAACAAATCATTACTAATTGGGGGTTAATTTTAGGGCAAGACTTAATTGATATTATTCGTTCCGCTATAGAAAATCTTAAAACCGAGGCCAATACTTTTGCCATTCCAATTGTTGGTGTAATCTTCTTCGCCGGTGCCAGTATTCTCACCTTAAATGTCCTAAGTAACGGCTTTGATAAACTATGGAAAGCAGAAAAATTCGGTTTTATAAATTGGATTAAGAAAAGTTTGCGCTCCATTCTCTTTGTTTTAATTTTCCAACTTTACTTAGTTGTAATCATTGCCTTTGAAATCTTTATGAGCTTCGCTAATTTAAAAGGTGACGCTTTACTGTCTCTACTTTTCTTATTCACCAGTACGGGTATCTTCTTTACTTTACTGTTTCGCTTTTTAGCTAGCAATACTCCTAGTCTTAAAGCTTGTCTTGTCGGTGCACTGACATCATCTGTTCTGTTTGTTATTTCCAAGAGTACTATAAATGTCTATATTGCCAATTTATCTGGCTTAAATTTATACGGTGCAGCCGGTTTGATTTTAATACTTTTAATCTGGATCTACGTTCTGGCTTCAATTATCTATTTTGGCGCCTCCGTAGCTTATGAATATGATAGAATGAACAAAATTAAGAATTAGTAAACAGATATGATAGTAATAGATATTGAGGCCTCTGGTGTAGATTACAAAAAACATTCTATTGTTTCCCTTGGAGCGGTAGATTTTTCTAATCCTGATAACAGATTTTACGGTGAATGTCAGATTTGGGAAGGGGCACATATTATGGATGAGGCTCTAGCAGTTTGTGGTTTTAGTCGAGAAGAAATTACCGACAAAAACAAAAAAACTGAATCAGAATTAGTGCGTGAATTTATGGAATGGTCTCAACACATGTCTGACAGAACACTGGTTGGCCAAAATGTTTCCTTTGATCGCGACATGTTGAAAGCTGGCTGTGAACGTGCAGGACTGCCTTGGGATCTAGCTTACAGAACTCTCGATACTCACACTTTCTGTTGGATGCATATAGTTAAAAGGGGATTAGTACCACCAATAGATGCCCAACATCGACGTAGCGCCCTCGATCTTGATGCAATATTAAATTATTGTGGTATTCCTGAAGAACCAAAACCCCACAACGCACTTACCGGAGCCATGTCACACGCCGAGGTCACCTCAAGACTTTTGAATGACAAAAAACTTCTCCCCGAATTTTCGCAATTTGAAATCCCATGGCTTTAGACTAGTGCTACAATATTAGCATTATGATCAAGAATATATTTGGTGGTAACAAGAGTAAATCTAAAAAAAATAAGGACAATTGTCGAGTAATAACAGAATTACTTGATCCTAAAGGTCAAGATGGAGCCGTACAGTCTTGGCGAGTCTTTCGTATCATGTCAGAGTTCGTCGAAGGTTTTGAACTCCTTCGCAATCATGGATTGGCTGCTACTTTTTGGGGTAGTGCCAGACTTACACCCAAAGATCACTACTATAAAGAAGCTGAGGAATTGGCTGCTAAACTCGCTAAAAAGGGTTTTACGATTATTTCCGGTGGTGGACCCGGTATCATGGAAGCATCCAACGTCGGCGCTTTCAAGGTTGGCGGTAAATCAATTGGTCTTAATATAAAATTACCATTTGAACAAAAATTAAATCCCTACACCACCGAATCATTAAGTTTCGACTTTTTCTTTTCACGTAAAGTCATGCTTACTTTTGCTTCTGAGGTTTATGTTTATTTCCCAGGTGGATTCGGTACACTAGATGAATTTTTTGAAATTATTACCTTGATTCAGACTAAAAAAATCGACCCTATCCCTGTCGTGCTATACGGAAAAGGTTACTGGGAACCACTCCTAAAATGGTTTGAAAAAGATTTAATCAAAAAATACAAAACTATCAGTAAAGAAGATATGGAAATTTTCCAAGTTGTAGACACTGTAGATGAAGCCTACAAATACATTATAAAAAATGTTGATACCAAAAACGTTAAACAGGTTTAATTTAGGAAAGAGTTATGAATATCTCATATTTTGACGACAGTCGCATTACAGAAAAAACCATCAAGAGTAAGATCACAAAACTCGGTCAGTATCGCCAGGAAATAAGAGAAAACATGGAGGAAAATAACTCTGATGTACCAGAATATTCTTTGTACTATCCAAAAGATTTTACTCTACATAGCAATATCACCGAATTAGCTAAAACTTATAAAAACATTAAACACTTGGTGGTAATAGGTATCGGGGGATCAAATCTCGGCACCGAAGCTATTCATCAAGTCTTGGATGAAGGTAAAGTGAAGTTATCAGTTTTAGATACGGTATCAGCCTACAATCTAGCAGTACTTCTAGATGAATTAAAAAAATATAAGAAAGCTACACAGCTAACTATTTGCATAATCAGTAAATCAGGTAGCACAACTGAGACCCTTAGTAATGCTTCAGTACTGATTGAAGAATTAAAACATCACTTTGGTGAAGAAATTAACCAACAATTAATCTTCATCGGTGATCCTAAAACCGAAGTTGAAAAATATGCTAAAAAAATCTCGGCACACTATGTAGCAATGCCAAAAATAATTGGCGGACGGTACTCCGTGGCCACAGCTGTTGGTTTAATACCTTTGGCTTTACTCGGACACGATACCGATGAATTCATTTCTGGCTATCTCGATGCTTCAAAAGACGAATATGAGACGATTACTGCTGAAAACTCAGCCCGTCTCGCACTATATCTGCAAAATAAATATCACCATTATAATTTCTTTGCTTTTGAGCCACGTCTGGAAAAATTAGGAGAGTGGTATCGACAACTATTTGCTGAAAGTCTAGGGAAGGAAACTACAAAAAATGGCAAACCAGTTAAAGACGCTATGTTGCCAACCATTTCTACACCGGTAGAGCTACATTCCGTTGGCCAACTTTATTTTAGTAAAATAACCACTGTCTACACCGACTTTGTTACCTTTGATGACGAAAAATTTGATTTTAAAACTACCAAATCCAATAAGCTAGCGAGTGGATTAAAAAATCTCTCTCTGCAAGAAATCGTAACCGGACTCTATGGTGGAGTAATTGGTGCTTATCAGGAAAGAGAATTGCCATACCGCGCCACCATTTTGGATGAATCACTACCATACTCACTTGGTCTATTTATGGGTATGCGTCTTCGTGAAATCATGTACACCGCCAACCTTATGGATGTAAATGCTTTTGATCAACCAAATGTCGAACTCTACAAAATTAAAACTAAAGAAATTTTGAAAATATGACCTATATTTTACTAGATATCGGTGGCACCAAAACTCGAGTGGCTACCTCAAAAGATTTAAAGCAACTCGATAAGATTAGCAAATTTAACACCGCCCCAAAATTCAAAGCTGGAATCGAAAGTATTATAAAGGCGATTGAGAGCATGAAAATAACCGATAAAATCACTGGGATCGCTATTGGTATTCGTGGACGTATAAATGAAGAGAAGACCGCTTTAGAAAACGATGGGGTTTTGTCGGACTGGGCAAAAAAACCCTTAGCAGAAATGCTGGAGAAGCATTTCCAAACTTCTGTTTTTATTGAGAATGACACCGCCTTAGCTGGACTAGGTGAAGCGGTACATGGAGCGGGGCAGGGAGCTGATATTGTAGCCTATCACACTATCAGTACCGGTATTGGAGGAGTAAAGATAGAAAACGGTATGATCGACCAAGCTAGTTTTGGTTTTGAACCAGGACATCAAATTCTCGATATTGATCGTACTATTTTAGGCGTTGATATCACACCCACTTTTGAAAATCTGGTTTCAGGCTCAGGTCTTGAAGCTAGACTAGGAGTAAAACCTTACGACATTCCACAATCTGACCTAATCTGGAATGAATTGGCTGAATATTTAGCTCACGGACTTCGCAACACCATACTTTATTGGTCACCAGACGCTATTATTCTCGGTGGTTCCATGATTATTGGTGACCCAAAATTGAAATCGAACCGATTCGAAAATACACAGTAGAAGTATTAGATGGTTTTGTTGCCTGTCCTTTTATCACTACTGCCACCCTAGGTGATGATGCTGGATTGTATGGTGCAATGGTGTATTTGGAGCAACATTTACAATAAAAACTAATATGATTAGTAATATATTTTAAAAATCTATATACATCTAATATTTTTTTCATTATATTAAGTATAATGTGGCTTCAAACATTAAGTCCTGCAACAAAACCGTCAATTGAATTTATTTTTAGCATTCTACAGTTTATAACTGGAATAGCTCTTCTGTATTATTTAAAGTTTTATTTCTCTTAAATTTAGATACATAAATAAAACAAAAAAATATCAAGAACAGAACTGTTTAATGTAGGGGATATTAAAAGTGGAATTAAAAAAAGAATTATTTCAATATTTATATTGGCTTTATTTATTCTAATTATTTTTCTTGTTAATAGTGATATTTTTTAGTAATTAACAGAATAAGAAATATCTTTTGTTTTAAACAATTAAAAATATATCTTGTCAACTTTTATTGTAAAATAAAGGTGAAATTACTGTTTTTAGTATTGACAAATAGGGCATTACTGTGATATAATGAGAAAAATCTGCAAATTGTGATAGAATCTTGCAGTTATCAGCTTAGCCGCTGATATTTGTTAGATAAGACAACTGGCTTATTATATCGACCGTATTGATAGCGGTTTTGACAGTAACTTCGATGCAAACAGTATTTCCGTCAGGAATTGCCTATGGTCAAATCGAGGAAACTCCTACTGAAGAGGTAGCCAAAAACTCACCTCTGACGAATACCGAACTAGTTGTTCGTTCGTATTTTAAGGATATTCCCGTAATGATTCAGATAGCTCGCTGTGAATCAGGTTTCCGTCATACTCTTGAGGATGGTAGTGTGCTGAGAGGTGTAGTTGATTCCGCTGACACTGGTGTTATGCAGATCAACAAGCGCTTCCATGCTGATAAAGCAACCACCATGGACCTCGATCTCGACAACCTTTATAACAACATGGCTTACGCCCGACATCTCTATGAGACAGAAGGCACACGCCCATGGAATGCTTCGGCTTCATGTTGGAATAATCAAGTTGCCATGCAATAATAAATAAAAACAAAACCGACCTTTAGGTCGGTTTTGTTTTTATGATATTATTCACTAAACATGAAAAATAAATATTGGCTAATGAAATGCGAGCCTAGTGAATTTTCCATAGATGATTTAGAAAGAGCAGGAGAATACTTTTGGGACGGTGTACGTAATTACCAAGTGAGAAATATGTTCAGAGACCAAATGCGAGTGGGAGATAAGGCAATTTTTTATCATTCTAGCACCAAAGATGTTGGTGCAGTAGGGGAGATGGAGATAATAAAACAAGCCACACCAGACCCAACACAATTTGACTCCAAAAGTAAATATTTTGATGCGAAATCCACCACGGCAAATCCTCGCTGGCTCGGCCCAACTGTATCTTTCGTTAAAAAATTCAATCATTTAGTATCATTAGAAGAAATTAAAAATGATTCAACCTTCTCTGATCTAGCCCTAATTAAGAGAGGGAACAGATTGTCTGTGATTGAGCTTTCAAAGAAGCAATATGAGAGGTTGATTAAATTGGGTAAGTAAGCTTTATGAAAATTGGTTTTTTCGATTCTGGCCTAGGTGGACTAACAATCATGAATGCAGTAACAAAAGAATTACCACAGTATGATTATGAATTTTATGGCGACACCGCCAACTTACCATACGGAGACAAAAAAGAGGAAGAGATTTTTGAATTAACCAAAAGGGGAATTGAACATCTTTTTGCTAAAGATTGCTTACTAATAATCGTAGCTTGCAATACTGCTTCAACTGAAACTCTAAGAAAACTACAAACAGAATATCTGCAAATAAATTATCCTGATCGCAGAATTTTGGGAGTAATTATTCCTACCATTGAAAAGTTATTGGAAGAGAGAATTGAGGAAGCAATTTTAATTGGCACCAATCGAACAATTGAATCAAGAAAGTATCATATTGAATTAAACAAATACACTGAGGCACCAAAACTAAACTCTATAGCTACACCATCATTAGTACCACTGATTGAAACGCAAAAGTACGATGAGGCCTACGCTCAAATCTGCTCAATAATTGACAGCAGAACTACCGAGAAAGGAATTATATTAGGTTGCACTCACTACACGACTCTAAACGCAAAATTAAGCGACAGATATAGGGAAGACAACTTCAAAATTATTTCTCAAGACGAAATAATCCCAAAAAAGCTACACGAATATCTAAATAGACATCCTGAGCTCGAAAAGCGTTTAGGTAAGAATTCAAAGCGAAATATTTACTTAACCAAACATTCTGAAATTTACGATAAATTTTTAGCTGATTTATTAGGTGGCGTATTTATTGATGACTAAATAAAATCATTACAAGAAGCATAGAGAAGTGGAGAAGTCCTTAATATTTAACTCCACGACATGTACGGACTACGTTAGTTAAATGGGAACATTACTAGTTTTAGATATGTCGCACAATATATCTTTTGCGACATTAATGGGGAGTGCTAGAGAGAAGGTTGGGATTTTAAATAAGACCCCTGTAGTTTGCTTGCAGGGGTCTATTTTATTGGGTGTTTATCTTTTATCGAATATCAAGAAACGATAATATACAATCATTCTTGACTTCGCACCTTGGTACATCACTATATGCAAATAGAAGCATACCAATGATTAGTGCAACAAAAATAATTAATTTCATTATTTACTTCTCCTCTTTTCTTTTCTTTGTGTTATTTAACGCTTTTGATGATAGCATAAATTTAGTTTTTGTCAATAAATAACTGGAGGTCTAAACCGGTGGTAGATAATCCATTGGATCCATATACGCCTCTGTAGCAGCTACTGGTGTACTAGCCGGTCCGCAACTTGTAACTGTCTTAATTTCGTTAAATTGACGTACAGACACACCTTTAGTTACATATACAGTAAAATGCAGATGTGGGCCGGTTGAAAAGCCAGTGTTGCCAGTATAACCAATCACGTCGCCAGTATTAACTTTTTGACCTGGTGAGACACTAATTACGTCCTGATGCGCATACAGGGTCGATAATCCGTTAGCATGGTCAATAAGAGTCCATTTACCCCAAGAATAGCAACCAGGTACCAAATCAGTATTACCAGTAGCGCGTACAGTGCCCGCCAGAGGCGCATAAATAGTGGTACCACGAGCAGTACCAAGGTCGATACCAGGATGATACGCTCGCCCGCCATAAGCTCCAGAATTACGCTTAGCAAACTCTGTACCACCGAAATACTGCGTAATAATCACATTTTTAAGTGGCCAAGCAAAAACCGCTGTGCCCCGCCCTGGAATGGTATTTGGATCTAAAATGAATTGAATTTTGGCCTCAAAATCACGCAATTCTTTTATAATTTGCTCTTTTGCTTCTTGTTTTTCCGCCAACAAACGTTGGTAATTTTTTTCTTCACTTTTAGTAACTTCTAGTAAACTACTACGCTCTTTGTGATTGTTGCTCAAAACTGTATTTTGATCTTTGTACTGATTTTGTAACGAAACTAAGTCCCCTCGTTTTTTTGTACTAGCTTCCTTTTTCTCATCCAACAATTTATGTAACGAAGTTAATTCATTCACCTTCATTGCCATACTGTTTTGTACTGATTCATGAGCTTCTATCATCCCTAGAAGATCTGAAAAATTCTCATTTTGTAGTAAAAGTTCAACCAAACTAACATCACCGGCTTTATATTGGGCTCTAATAATTTCAGCAATAGCATCTTTGTTTTTATCAATATCACTTTCAGTACGACTAATCTCAAGAATAAGTTTGTTGATTTCCAAATCAGTTGATCCAATTAAAATTTTCTGTTTTAGAAATTTCGGCTGTTACTTTTTTTCTTTCTAAATTTAATTGATTGATAGCTTTTTGTAGTGTCTGCTTCTCTGCCCCCACCTCTTTTAATTCAGACTCGAATTTAGCAATCTCCTTTTCAATTTCCGCCAAACGGCTACCTCTATCTTTAATGTCTTGCTGTAATTTATCTAATTCTGAAGACTGAGCTTGAACATAGGCCACATGCGAGAACCACAAAACTGGTGTTAATAGCACACCTACAGAAAAAGCGATTAGCTGTTTTTTAGCATTCACTCTCCTATTTTATCACAAGCGTTTTTTATTCGCTTAAGAGTTTCTACACGACCAATAACAAAGGCAATAGTGAAAGGATCTGGTGAACGTTCTTTACCAGACAAAGCTACACGTAACGGCCATAGCAATTCCCCCTTCCCTACTTCTTCTGCATAAAGCCATAGTGCAGACTTTATATTTTCCATACTGGAAAAATCTGCATTTTCCAACAAAGTTAAAGCTTGTTTTAGTCTCGGTAAGGCGGTTTTTACACTATCGTCATTTTTCCACTTAAGTAAGTCTGTTTCATAATCTGTCGGAGTAATAAAAGCAAAGTCATACTCCCCTGCTTTTATTTCATCAATAGCTTCTTTTCTGGTGTGTACTCTCTCCTTTATTAAGGGTAATACTCGACTAAATTCTTCAGAATTTGGATTAAAACAATATGGCAACTCAACCTCTTCTAAAGCTAAATATTTGATAAATTCATCGTCAGAATATTTTTTCAAATACTCTCGATTAAACCAATTGAATTTCTTAATATCAAAAACCGCACCATTTTTATGAATATGATCAACCGAAAAATTCTCTATCAATTCTGGTAGAGTAAACAATTCCCTATCAGTACCAGGATTCCAACCAAGTAAAGCCAAGAAGTTGATAATTGCCTCTTTAGTGTAACCCATTTCACGATATTCTTTTAGCGCCACCGCTCCGTGACGTTTAGACATTTTTGAACGATCAGATGCCAAAATCAGAGGCAAATGAGCATAAATCGGTCTTTCTATACCAAGAGCTTCCTGAATTAGAATTTGTCGCGGTGTATTAGAAATATGATCTTCACCACGCATTACATGAGTAACTCCCATCAAATAATCATCTACCACCACTGTAAAATGATAAAGAGCATCATCAATATTACGTGCAATCACAACATCACCAAGTTCAGTGGTGTCAAAAGTTATATCTCCACGAACAAGGTCGTTAAAGGTAATTTTTTTATTAGGATTTTTTAATCTAATAACTTCAACCATTGTTCCTAGTACAGTCTTACTTTCTTCCTTAGAAATATAAGCATTACCATCATCAATAAGTTTCAATAAGTATTCCTTGTATATTGAAACTCGTTCTGATTGTCTTACTATTTCACCTTCATTATCCCAAGTTAAACCAAGCCAATGCAAACCATCTATGATTTCTTGCTCAAATTCTTTGGTGCTTCTAGCCTTATCTGTATCTTCACTACGAAACAACATTTTTCCTCCGTTTTGTTTTGCTAAAAGATAGTTAAATAAAGCCGTGCGGGCAGTACCGATATGTAAATGCCCAGTCGGGCTAGGTGGTATTCTTGTGACAATCATTTTAATTTAGGATTCATGTTCTACACCGATTTGTATCAATGTAGCAGCTACTTTTTCCGCAGCGTCAGGAAGAGAGAAGCTTTTTGCAGCTAAACTCATCTTTTGCCAGCGTTCCGGTGCGCCAATAATAGTGTTAATTTCGTTAGTTAGCAAGCCCTCGGTAAGATTATGTTCCTCAATAACCGAAGCTGCTCCGGAGCGGGCATAAGCGTAGGCATTGGTTCTTTGGTCACGACTAATATCTTCTGGTATTGGAATAATAATACTAGGTCTACCATGAAAGGCAATTTCGGATAAAGTAGTACTCCCTGCCCTAGTAATAACAAGAGAAGATGCTTCAAGTAAAGCACTCACTGTTTCTGGCGGTATAGTACCTTGAACATAATAATGTGACTGCAATTCAGAGTCCGTAATTAATGTGCGAGCTGTTAATACCAATTCATCTTTAAGAGCATTACCGGTTTGATGAAAGATTCGATAATGTGGTAAAAGTTCATCTAGAGAACGCAGAATTATATTGTTTATTCTTTCTGCTCCAGACGAACCGCCGGTGACATAGATTAATGGTAAATCATTTGGTATTCCTAATACAGACAATGGATCTTCGTATTTTTGTAAAACTGCTTGACGAAGCGGAATACCGATGAGAGCAGTTTTTTCTTTATCAAAGTATTGTGAAGCTTCAGGATATGATACAGCTATATAACGAGCAAACTTTTTAGCAATTTTATTAGCTCTTCCTGGTACAGCATCTGATTCGTGTATAACCACTGGTATGCGCAAAAAACGCGCTGCTAAAAGTATTGGAACGCTAGTATAGCTACCCTTACTAAAAATCACATCTGGGTAAATAACATAAAGTTTCCAAACAGCCACAATAATACCTGTGATAGTACGGAAAATATCAAAAAAATTCTGAATAGAAAAATATACTCGCAACTTACCAGCCGGACACCAAATAAATTTTATATTTAGTTTTTCTAGAGTGTTTGCTTCATAGGGTTCTGGTCCAAAATAAAATAACTCCGGCTGGTGCGGGTATTGCTTAAGCGCTTCAGCTACCGCTATAAGTGGGTAAAAATGACCACCAGTTCCTCCGCCAACAAAAGCTATTTTCATAAAATGGATTTTATCACACTCGACGATCGTGCGTACGGTACTTGGACACATTAAGTACAATACCCAGAGTTGCTAAAGTGGCCAAAAGTGAAGTACCACCATGACTAATAAACGGTAAAGGTAACCCGGACAAAGGAAAGAGTCCGGTCATCGCTGCGATATTCAGGAATGCCTGACTTACAATCAAAGTCATAAAACCTACCACTAGTAACATCCCAAATAAATCGCTGGCCTCGGTAGCAATTTTAAAACCCCGAAAAGTAAAAAAGGCTAGAATCATAATCAGTATAAACGACCCAATAAAACCAAACTCCTCGGCATAAACAGCAAAAACAGAGTCTCCGATTGGCTCAGGTAAATATTCGAACTTTTGTATACTTTGACCATATCCCCTACCCACCAATCCTCCTGATCCGATGGCAATAAGAGACTGGTTGATTTGATATCCACTACCTAACTGATCAGCTTCAGGATTCATAAAGACCATGACCCGATCAAGAATATATGGACGCATCGCCACCACAATCGAAACCAATAAGAGCCCAACCAAGCCTAGAACGAGAATATGTTTCCATTTAGCTCCAGCAGTAATAAACATTGCTATACCTGCCAAAGCCATAACCAAAAATGTGTCAGTATCAGGCAAAGACAACATAACCAATCCAGTCACACCGAGCACGCCCAAAAACGGTAACACTCCAAAACGCCAAGTATCAATTTGTCTATGTAAACCAGATAACAAAGTTGCAACATAAATCACAAAACCAATTTTAAGAAATTCTGATGGTTGCACAGTAGTAAATCCAAGATCAAGCCAACGAGTAGCTCCACCATGGGACATACCCAAACCAGGAATAAATACTGCCAGCGTCAGAAGTAAAGTAGCAACAAAAATGTAGAATGCATACTGACGCCAATTACGATAATAGATATGACTAGTAATAAGCATAGCAATACCGCCCCCGATAATTCCAAAAAATAATTGTCCAAAAGCCACCGAACCAAAACTAGCACCATCACGCGCTAAAAGCCCGAGCGAAGCAGAAGAAAATACAAAAAAACCGGCCACCACCAAAATACTGATTAATATTAGCAAAATTGAGTCCACAGATTTTGGCGGTTGATTCTTCATGTGATTTTTTAGTATACCACTAGCCCACCGTAAAAAGTCCGAATAATTAGCAGTTTGTGTTTTTACAAAATTATGTTATAACTGGGAGCCAACAAACAAAGGAGTGTCGAATGAGCTTCAAAAGAACCGTAAACATTAAACAAAAAAAAGATACCGAAAAGGAAGCTTGATACTGAGCTTGGTACAATAATAACGTTATCTAATAAAGTAAAGATAGTTAATATTCTGAAAAGTGAAAATATTAATACAGTTCGTGATTTATTATCACACAAAGAAAATTTGCGTTTAATTCCAGGAATCAGTACAGGTACTTTAAATCACTTAAGCGAAAAGTTAACAGAACATTTAGGTTTTGAAGTTACCTATGTTTAACAGCTTAAAAAAATTAAATTCAGCACTTACCGCTCGCGGTAAGTGTTTTTTTACTGTAAAAAAGTGGCAAAAATCACACCTATAACAGCCACAATCATGCCGATAACCCAGTAGCGCATAGTGACTTTATAAGAAGGCCAACCCACAGCTTCGAAGTGATGATGCAAAGGAGCAATTCTAAAAAATTTCTTTCCAGTAAATCGCCTGTAAGTAATCTGAATTATATTTGAGGCCACAGTGACCACTAACAAAAAACCTATAATCGGTAACAAAACCACACCGTATCCACCTACCAATTGATCTGTCATCAATACCACCACCGCCAGAGTTAATGTTAGTGCCATAGAGCCAGTCTCGGTCATCCAGAAGCGGGCCGGCGGGATATTGAACCACAAAAAAGCCAAAATAGCGCCCGTAATCATGGCACAGAAGGCAGCTAAATCATACTGACTTTGCAGTATTGCTACTCCAGAATAAGCAGAAAAAATAATAGCAAAAACTCCTCCAGACAAACCATCAATACCATCTATTACTCCACTAGCATAGAGTGCGTTAGTTAAAAGTATAAAAAATGGAATGATTAAAATTCCTAATTCCAATGGTTCAGAAAACGGCACACCAATACTACTAACACCTAATTTTTCATAAAACCACCAACCGATAAAAGTTGCTAAAATACTAATCAAAAGTAAACGAACCGACAACCTCACTCCTCTACCTTCATGTTGTACATCATAAAAATCATTTAAAAAACCGATCACAGCACCAACAATCAAAGCCATTAAAGGCAACCAAGTTTGTGATCGACTAATAAAGAACACGTCGGAAAAGAATTTATTACCGCTGAAGTTAGCCAATAAAAAGAGAATTAAAATTGTCACCAACACACTTCCCCAAATAACAATACCACCCATGCGTGGAGTCTTTGTTTCACCATCACCTTTCAAGCGGTTAAACTCCACAGCCACGCGACCACCCAAAGCAGTCTTTCCTCCCTGTTTTTTCCAAACTCTGTATTTATATAAATAATGAGTAATTAGTGGCGCGATTAAAATACCCACAATAAACGAGATAACGGCTGGTAACAAAACTTTAATAATCGCGATTTCCATAATAATTATTCCTTATTTATCATACTTTCCTGCACTGCTTCAATCAGCTTACTAACATCAGCAAACCTTCCGTCTATCGTTGATCCTAGTACAGTAATCACCACCGGGTGATCAAAACCAATATCAATTGTCACTGTCAAATTACCACCAGCCAAATCAGTATAACCAGTTTTAGAACCAATTAAATTTGGAATACTTGTAAGGATATTATTGGTGTTTCTGGCATCATGAAATTCACCATCAGTATTATAAAGTCTAGTGTGTGGTGATTTTGTAGGTTCCAAAATAGCTGGATGATTCTTAAGAATATATTCAACCAAAAATGACACATCCTTTGCCGATCCGTAAGCGCCAGCCTCATCTGTAGAAATATCCAAACCAGTTGGATTTAAAAATTTTAGAGTATTCAAATTTAGCTCTTCTGCTCTAATATTCATACTTGCCACAAACTGCGCTACTGGATCCCTGTCTCCTAATTCAGATCCAACAGCGTCAGCCAAAGTAAAAGCCGCGCTGTTGTACGATGAAACTAAAGCAAAATCAGCCAACTCCTTAACTGCAAAGACTTCGCCTTCGCGCAAAGAACCACCACTCTGCTGACTAGCTGCTTCTTTTGTGACTTTTACCTTTGCGTCATCAGGAAGTAGTTCGTAGGCCACGAGAGCCGTCATTAGTTTAGTAATAGAAGCTAAAGGTAAAACTTCATCCTGATTTTTTTGAAATAAAACCCTCTGTTCGTTTACATCCCAAACAAAAGCTGATTTAGCTATAATTGAAACTGATTCGATTTTTTGGGGCACAGGACTGGTAGAGGTAGAAATTTCTGTTACCGGTAAATTCGCATTTAAAACTATTTTATCCTTATCTTTGAGACTCAAGGATTCATTAGTAAAAGCTATACCACTGAGCACACCGCCGAGCAGTAACAATATTACTATAACCTGAATTAGAACTGGAAAATTATTTTTGGTTTTCACCTCGTTTTTAACTTCATTTGTTTCTATGATGTATGGTTCATTGTCATTCATGTCTCCTTATTTGTGAAATCGGTATTAAATTGATCCAAAACGTCACTAATTCTAGCAAAATCTGGCAATTCATGCTTGTGCGTAACACCAAGATAAGCTAAAAGAGCGGGTGTAACAGAAAACTTAAAACCTCCACCAGTTTTGTCGTTTGTACGCTCAACCAAACCACGTATCAAAAGATTACGTAAAATAAAAGAAGAATTAACACCGCGAATGCGATCTATTTCTGCTCGCGATATTGGTGCACGATATAATATAATTGCTAAGGTCTCTGCTCCCGCCTTACCGATATCCATCTTAAGTTCGTTTTTTCGCATCGCTTCGATAACTGGCGCTATTTCTGGACAGGTTACCAACTGAATCTCAGTGTCAGTTTCTACCACACGAGTTGCGCCCATTTTTAAACGTTCCTTCAAAATATTTAGCGCCTGAGTAAAATCTTCTTCAGAAATATCAAAAATCTTAATTATTGTCTGTTTCTTTTGTGGAGCAGATTTATAAAACAAAAACCCTTCAATTAGTACATCAATTGGCATGCAACAATTGTAACACAAAGAATTAGACAAAAACTATGAAGAATGTGGTTTGTAAAAAACTAATAGTAAGTTGGAGTTCGACCCTGATCCAACTCTATTTCAATATCATCAAAACGTTGTACTTGAGTGATTATCAAATTTCCTTGTTTAAATAATTCTAAAATTGCCAAAAAACTAACAATTACAGTCTTGCGTTCTGGTTCATTAGATCTAAGTTCAGAAAATCGTAAATAGGAGCTCTGCCCGATTCTTGCTTCTAATCTCTGCATCATCTCCTCAAGGGATATTACAGCTTTAATTTGTGCCTTAGCTTTATTTTCCTTTTTAGGTAGACCACTAATAACCTCAGACATAGCTTCCCGCAATTCCGAAACATCACAATATTTATCAGGTACAAATAAAGGAGAATTAGGTGGAGTAAATTTAGGTGGATACATTACCTGTTGTCCATAAATTTCTTGCAATGAAACGGCCACATCGCGAATAACTTGATATTGTTTTAATCTTTCTTCCAAGTCCGCTATAGAAATTTCCTCTTCTTCTGTTAATTCTAATACTGGCAATAAAGATTTTGACTTCACCAGAAGCAGAGTAGCTGCTAAAGAAATAAATTGTGCTGTATTTGGTAGTGACATTTCCTCAGATACACGTACATGTCGCATATACTCATCAGTCACCATAGCCAGCGAGATGTCATTTATAAGAAGTTTTCGTCTTTCTACCAAATCAAGCAACAATTCCAAAGGTCCCTCAAACACCTCAGTTTTAATTGAAAAATTTGATGACACCAGCGGTTGCATATCGTTTCAATAATAACATACTGTGATATGCAAAAAAGAAAAAAGGTGGGCGCGCTTCGCGCGCCCACCTTTTTCACCCAAAACTAACTCTCTTCCACAAACCTCACCAAAAGCCTTACCGGCTCACCAGTTGCGCCTTTAGCTAATTTGTCGCTAGGTATACTATCCATTCTCGGTGCAATATCTATATGCGCCCACGGAACATCTTTCGGAGCAAAAAAAGACAAGAAAGTACCACCTTCTATACTACCGGCAAAACGAGAGAAATTAGTCGCAATATTACTTATATCGGCTCTATGACTTTTTAACGAAGCTTTATATTCATCCCAAAGTGGTAAAGGCCAAACCAAATCCCCACTCTCCTCGCCAAGCTCACACAATTTTCTACTCAAATCATTATCCTTAGTCATAATCGCACTAGCCTGCTGACCAAGCGCCACCAGCGCTGCACCAGTAAGTGTCGCTACGTCCAAAATCACCTTAGGATTATATCTTTCGGAATAAGTAAGAGCATCCGCTAAAATCATTCTCCCCTCAGCATCCGTGTGAAGTATTTCTATAGTCTTACCGTTCATCGCTGTCACAATATCTCCCGCCCGCATTGCATCATCGGAAATAGCGTTTTCTGCTGCCGGGATTAGAGCTACGACATTTTTCTTTAATCCTAGTTTGGCCACAGACGCTATTGCTGACAGTACAGAAGCGCCGCCAGACATATCAAGATGCATGTCGTGCATAAAACCAGACGGCTTAACATTAAGACCACCAGAATCAAAAGTAATTCCCTTACCAATTAAAACTATTGGTTTTTTATCTTCAGAAATATTCTTCCCTGCTGATTTACCGGCACCCCAATATTCGGCCACAATCATTTTAGTTTCTACTTTTGTACCTTGACCTACTGCCAAAAGAGCACCCATTTTTAATTTTTTAAGTTCTTTTTCACCCAAAACCTGCACAGAGAATTTTGCTTCTTTAGCCATTTTTTCAGATATTTCGCCAAGATGTTTGGGAGTGAGATCGCAAGCTGGAGTATTGGCAATTTCGCGTCCTTGATTTATTGTCTGACCGATTATCTCCCCGCGCTTAAAACCCGACTTTGCTTCGTTGGAAATTTCACCGAAAAACACAACCTCAGCAAAGACTTTCTTTTTATCTTTTTTGGTTTTATAGGTTTTGAATTCATAATTGGCTAAAAGAAGATTTTCAACTATAGTTGAAGCCAACCATTTTTCACCATAAGTCTGAAGCTTAGGAAAACTCATCGTTGCAAAATCAATAGCTAACTTCTCGATCTGGTGGCTTTTAGCTGCCTGTACCACAGATCTGATCAGAGTTCTAAATGTACGTGGTGTTATATCCGACCACTTACCCGCCCCCATACGATACTCAAGTCTTCCATCGGCAGTTTCTACCAGTCGATGCCAATTAGTTGAATCTTCGGTCAAAACTAATCGACAATATTTTTCTGAAATTTCTGTTAAATTTTTTGGTGAAAATGTAATTTTTAGCATAATGCTTCAATTATAGCATTTTACATGGATGTTATTATAATTTGGTTTACATAAATTTAAAAATGTTGTAGAATCAGGGATGAGTGTTTCTCTTTTTCTTACTTCTCTCCCCAGGGAAGCACTCACTACTAATTAATTGGAAGATCGTATTAAGAACACGTCATTCCGCTACAATTAGAGATCGCGGAAATTTAGGTGGTTGATATTCTGTATCAACCACCATTTTATTTTTCCCCAACACCAGTGAAAATGCTTGTATTTTTTTGTAGATGTGATAACCTTCACAGTTGAAACCTGTCGTAAGACATGTGTTTCGTTCCCAAAAGGGAAAATAGTTCCTTTAAGTAGTTTTTAAATAACTTTTGAGTCTAAGGAGACACAAAATGAAGCAAAAACAACAACCATTCGCAATGACGACTACTATCGCCGACAGTCAAAAGGAAAGTGACGGAGCTACGGAAAAATCTGGTCAATCATGCGACGGCCACGACTTTGAGCGACGAACTGCAGCTTAATCCATCGACCCTTTGTTAAAGTAAGAAGTTTTACTTGCAATCAAGCGTCATTAACAATTTTATATTGTTAATGACGCTTTTCTTTTTATACCATATTTACTTTACTACCCGACCCCCTTCATGCTAATCTTTTTACAGAAAGTTCATTTATATTTGTGAATTTTCCTTTTCCAACTTTCGGAGAACTTGTTATGAATTGCAATGATAAAGCCGGAGAAGATCCAAAACACAAAAAAAGACACGAAAACTCGTGATTTTTCAAACAAAAAAACAGCGACATCTTATTTCTAGATTGTCGCTGTTTTTAGATTAAAACTTAATTCCCAACTCCTTTAATTGATTTTCATTAACTTTAGCTGGTGCCTCCATCATCAAGTCTTTACCCTCGCCAGTTTTTGCAAAAGGGATAACCTCTCTAATATTTGGCTCATTTTCAAGCAACATAATCAAACGATCAAAACCCCAAGCAATACCACCGTGTGGTGGCGCTCCATACTGCAAAGCTGTTAGCATGTGTCCAAAATTTTCCTGAATGCGCTTTTCATCATAACCCATGATTTCAAAGGTGTTTTTTTGCCATGAAGCGTTGTGGTTGCGAATACTACCTCCACCAATTTCATAACCATTTAGCGTAATATCATATTGTGTACTTATGATATTACTGATATTTCTTTTAGCGAGAAAATCCTCTGCATACTCATCTTTTGGTTTAGCAAAAGGGTTATGTGTAAATGTCCACTCACCTGTCCCATCGACATTGTCTTCACTAGTCTTCTCAAAAGCCGGAAAATCAGTGATCCAAAGAAAAGCTAATAAATTAGGATCATTCTTATCTTCACGGATATCAGGGCGATCATTACCATATTTTTCCATCGCCTCTTGGTAGGTCATTCGTGGAAATGGTACTTGTTGGATTCTTTTCTCTGGGTAACATTTTGTCACCAATTCAATTAGAAGCTTTTCATTAAGACTAATAACATCTTCCTCTTTTACAAATGAAAGCTCCATGTCCAGCTGAGTAAATTCTGGCTGACGGTCACCACGAGTATCCTCATCACGCATACAACGAGCGAATTGGAAATAACGCTCAAAACCTCCGATCATGAGTAATTGCTTATATTGTTGTGGTGATTGTGGAAGAGAATAAAAACACCCCTGACTAAGACGTGACGGCACTATATAGGAACGAGAACCTTCTGGAGTAGGAGCTGAAAGAAGTGGTGTTTCCACCTCAACAAAATTTTCTCCAGTCAAATAATCACGAATAAATTTTTGCACAGTGTGCCTGGTGCGAATATTTTTCTGCATACGTTCACTTCTAAGATCGAGATATCGATACTTAAGACGAACAGACTCATCAACCATTCTTGTATCACCATCAATCGGAAATGGTGATACTGCTGATTCATTTAATATTGCAATGTTTGTAATTTCGAGCTCGATGTCTCCATTTTGCATATTGGCATTAACCATCTTCTCCGGACGAGCATTTACTTTACCAGTTATTGCCACTACGTATTCTGGCTTTAATTCTTTAGCAATTTCCAAAACTTCAGGTTTACCAAAAACCACTCCCTGTACTTTTCCAGTACGATCGCGGAAATCAAAAAAGGCCATTTTTCCTTGAAAACGAGCCACATCAACCCAACCCTTGATTTGTACTTCAGAGTCGATATATTCACGCAGTGAACCAATAAGTGTCCTTTCCATATAAATTTTATTATCCTTTATCTTCGCCAATATACAACATTTTATAAATTGATTCCAATCGCATCACGTACCTTATTTATGGTTTGACCAGAAACCAATCTAGCCTTTTCCACACCAATAGCCAAAACTTCTTTAATGTCACTATCGGTAATTTCAGCCTTTTTGGCTCGCATTGGAGCAATTAGTTCATTAATATCTTCAAGCAAAGCTTCCTTTAAAACTTTATACTTACCTAGATTTTCTTCATAAAGTTTATCCAAATCAGACATTTCTTTACCCATGGCTTGATAAACAACTTTGTGAATATTGTAGACATTTTGTGGTTTTTCGCCAGAAGAATCGGTAACGATACCCATTATTGCTTTTTGAATTTCTTCGCGATTACCAAAAAGTGGAATGGTATTTTTATAACTTTTGCTCATCTTTTGTCCATCGGTTCCTGGCACCACCCCAACCCCTTCAACAATCATTTCTGTTGGTTCTTTCAAAATTTCACCATAAGCATTATTGAATTTTGTCACCGCCTCACGAGTATATTCCAAATGTTGTCTTTGATCCTCACCTACCGGCACTAAATCTGTATCGTAAAGAACAATGTCTCCAGCCATGAGCATTGGGTAAGTAAATAAACCAGCATTAGCTTCTAAGCCTTTTGCTACTTTGTCCTTATAGGAATGTGCTTGCATAAGAAAAGGAACAGTCACCAAGCAATTCATCACCCACCCCATTTCTGTATGGTGAGAATTGTCTGATTGTCTAAACAAAGTAACCTTACTGGGGTCTACTCCCGCTGCTAAATAATCACGCACGATTTCATAAATATTAGCTCGCAATTCATCTCCATTACGAACAGAGGTTAAGGCATGATAATCTGCCACCATCAAAAATACTTCATTATTTGCGTCAAAAGTTAAATCAACTAGAGGTTTTAACGATCCAAAGTAATTTCCGAGATGCAAAGCTCCTGAAGGTTGCAAACCAGTGAGAATCCGCTTTTTTGTCATATTGTGTATAGTAACAGAAAATTGTTTAGCTTCAAAACTACCCTATCAGCGGTAATTCTATGACAAATTTAGACCCCTTACCTTCACCTTCAGAATGGGCGCTTATTGTACCTCCCATAGCTTCAACAATCTTTAGGGCCATATATAGACCAAGACCAGTACCTTGGATATTAACCCGATGAGCATTTTCCGCTCGCTTAAATTTATTAAAGATAATAGACAAAGTTTCATCACTCATACCGATACCAGAATCAATCACCTCAACAAATATTTTCTTTCTATTTACATCATCATGTAGAAGTACAGTGATTGTCCCTTTCTCTGTGTACTTAATAGCATTATTGATAAGATTGTGTACAGCCTGAACAATTTTTCCCTTATCAGCATTCACTGTCGAGCGTGAAGTTAAATCAGTTCTAAAGAATAACAACAACCCTTTCTTTAGAGCTATTGGTCGCAAATCATCACAAACGTGCTCCACCTCGGTATGCAGATTAAAATCTGTTAAATTATATTTCATGTTGCCTGATTCTATCCTGGAAACATTTAAGTATTCTTCTACCAATTGCGTCATTGCTCGTGCTGAAGTATAAATTCTTTCAATTGGCTCTATGGCTTTCGCTGGCAATTTTCCATAACTCCCCTCCTGTAAAAGAGAGGCATAACCACTGATAGCAGTGAGCGAACTACGTAATTGATGCGAAGCAATGGACACAAATTCTGACTTTTGCTTATCAAGTTCTTTGAGTCTAGTATTAGCCTTAGCCAAATCGTTAACCAATTTTTCTATCTGCTCCCTACTCCTAATATCGTTGCGCACAGATTCAATAAGCGCAAAACCGACTAAAGTAAGCAAAATTAATGTCATGCCCACAATCACTGTCACATGATTGATGTCATGCACAAATAGCAAGGAAAACACAAGCATCCACATTGCAAACACCAATGATATTGGAGCTGCTAATTTGATATTAAAAGCATGATATTTCACGATAGTGAAAGTTAGAGCTATCATAAAAATTAGCATACCAACAGGCCCTAGGAGATTGATTTCATACAAACCAAAATATTCACCAAAAATTTGAGAGGAAACGAAAACAATTAAGAAAAGAGCGCTTGAACAAATTATATATATGTAACTTAATAATCTAGCATCTCGCGATACAAAATATTCTTTTATTTTCAATATAAACCAAAATAACAGGATTACAATTGAAAAAACTTCTAATCCATACAAATAACTCCATAAAGGTCCATTAATTCCACCACACCAATTAGGATCAAAGCCAGTAATATTCAAGCTAGTTGGTAACAACAATAATATAGGTAGTGATAGAAGAAAAGATAACACTTTATAGAAAAATGGAACATCATTCTTTTTTACAAATAAGTAAGTGAAGTACAGAACACTAAGTAGAATACACAAACGCAACAATAAGGCTAGAGTCCAAGAAAAAGCAACAATACCAACCGGTAGTGCTATCCATAAAATTATTTCATTTATTAGAAATAATGAAAAAGACACAATGATTAAAAGCAACGCCTTGCTGGTTTCTGAAAAATCAGATTTTATTAAAATGAAAAAACTAAGCACTATGCCTATTAATATGATTGGTATATATGAGTAGAAGAGTAAAGCGGGCGCAATTCCTAAATCAAAAACGCCCATAATAGTTGGTGTTGCATCAGAACAAAAAATTGTATCTGTATGAGTCATAATCACCTAACAAGTTTTTTAAGTTGTGGAGATAGATATTTAAATTTATTTTTATCATTAATTAAAAATTTCCAATCATTTCCGGTTATTATCTTACGACACGATTTATCGCCACAAATACATTTCATTTTAAATTTAGAATTAGTCTCATCAAAAGCATAGTCCCAAGACAATTCTTCATTTGCTTTAATATTTCTCATAGCAACAAAATTCCATTTTTCATCAAAACCAACATTTGGATTACAACTGTGATTTAAATGCCAGGCTATACTTATATAATTCAAGTCCGCTGGTGCATAAAAACCATCTTCTGTGCCAGAACAATATGCCATAACTCGTTTTTTAGTAATTGAATCTAATTTAGAATATTCAGCCCAAGAAAAGAATTTTGCTTTTGTAAATTGCTTATGTGACACAACTATCTCATCTTTTTTAATAGGTCTTAGTGAAAATACACCTATTTCCCCAGGTATAATTTTCGAAACACCAATTTTTATTCTAGCCTTTGGAACAATATCTATAATTTCTTCTTTCATATTTATTCTAAATTGATTCTATATTTACATCTTGTAAAACAACATACTTATAAAAAAGACCACAAACTGAAAAGATTAATAAAAATATAAAAATGACAACTAGAATTTTCGACTTACGATCCATATTCTAATGCTAGCATGAATATTATTTCAAAAATTAAATCCATCCCCATTTTTTAATTTCTGTAAATCATTATTCATCACCTTCTCACCAATATCTTTACGATAATGTAAATTTGGTAAATTTATTTTTGACACTATTTTGTAAACCTTATCTCTAGCTTCCGCAATATCCTTACCCTTCTCTGTTACATGCAAAACCCAACCACACTGACCAGACCATTTGTATGCACCGTCTTTTAATCTTGAAACTTCCTCGAAATGGATATGATTCATCTCTTCTTCAGAAAGATTTTTAAATATTATCTTTTTAGGAAAGAGTTGGTTGCCGATACGATTAAAAATATTTGGTGAATAAGGGAAAGGTGGACAGGTTAAAGACACAGCAATTCCAAACTCTTTAGAGTAATCTAATACAAAAGGCAGACCGTCACTCACTGCTGATAAAAAATCAGACCACGGTGACTGATTTAATTCAACATGAATCTCAGAGGCTGGTGTACCAAATCTAGGAGTTGCTTCAAGAGGCCAGGCTCCCTCCTCATTTATAATGCAATTTATATCAATATCACCACAAAACTTAATCTCCCGCAGGTGAGGTTTGAGCTTATCAAGAATGTCAGTAAATAATCTGATATTTTCATCTGCATACCATAAAATGGTTCCCATTTCTGGAGTTAAAGGTCCAGTATCACCGTTAAATAATTTTTTGTGTTCATGATTAATCTCTACCGGCCCAACCCAGTCGTTGCCATTAAAATATCTGGCCACCCCAACCTCAACACCATCTGCAAATTTTTGTATATGTACGGGGGAAATTTTTCTCCTCTTATATTCTCGTAAAACATCAACCACATCATTAACATCATTTTTATTTTTACCCAGATAATTGAGTGAGCTAATGTGACTGTTTTGTTTTATTACCCAACGATCGGGATTTTTCTTTATAAATTTTATTGCCTTAGTTACAGAAGAAAAATCATAAGAAGGTAAGGTGGCGACACCATAATCGTTCAAAATTTTATGAAAATAGTGTCGCTCATTTTCCAGCCTGTCAGCCAACCTAGAGCCACCAACCACCCTATACCCTTCCCTTCGCAACTCATCCTGATCCTCACCAAAAATAACATCGTCAAATATAATCAGACCTTCCTTCCCTACCCAATTCAATTCCTTCTGCCAGTCATTTACTTTAGGCACAACACCTTCTAAACATCTTCTCCAATCTGGTTTATGGATATACAATTTCACTTCATTACCCTCTTTATGAAGTTTTTGACAGATGGCCGAGCCGATTAATTCTCCAGAAACAAATAAGATTTTCATAATCGACTGTTTATTAAAAAATCTAAGACACCACCACTATGTTGGTGGCAATGACTATACCGAGCAGTGCCACAATTAGGAAAAATATTTCTGTCGACAAGTGAGCGGTGCCATTTTTTGGTAGAGAGTTGAGAGTCATGGTAAAACCAAACAATCGCCAAGTATCAATTCCTTTTTCCAACAAGGAAGCATACAGTCTTTTCAAAGCTAAGTTCAAGATAAACACAATTATAATATGACCTGCGAATATAAGATTAGCCAATGTCGGATCAAGATCACCTAAACCAATAAACATGAAGAAATAAAGTAGGGCTCCAGTGATTTCTGCTATCAATATCGGGCTAGCAAAGTACTTTATGTTGGCAAAGTTCTCTCTAAAGCTTTTTCTGAAATCAGATTTTAAAAAAAGTTTAAGACCATAAGCAAAACCCAGCCAATACAAAGGAAGTAGGGCTAGACTCACCAAAGTCAGATTTTCATAATTTTTACCTAATTCTTGTGTAACAGAAAAAATAATTAATGTATATAACACAAAATGGAAAAGCATATAGCCTATTTCTCTAAAATAAATCTTCCGTCCAAAAACAGCTTCATCATCACTACTCGCTCGCTCAAAACCAATAATTCCGACCGTGGCCAAAATTGTAGCTAAAATAAACAACCAAGAAATATTAGCTTGATCTAAATTAGTAAAAATACCAATATTTAAACCAGAATAGTTAATAAGTACCACAACAAACAAAACAAAAATCGGAGTTGCTGCCATCCACATTGAAATAGCAGTTTCATTAATATCAGCATCATTCTTTTCGGGGATGAATGTGCGAAAATAATGCCTCATAGCTTGAATACTCAAAATACCCGCAAGTAACATCCATAAACCGTAAGGGTACCAAATTTCCGATAGTAAATTGAATAAATTTGAATCAGAAAAAAAATATACTCCTGCCCATACCACTGCTGTAAACAATAACCCAAGAGTGGTGCCTAACAAGGAACTAACGAACCAAGCTTGGTCTGGCTTATTTTGATAACAGTCAGTTATCATTAGTCGATCATAAATGACCATCAAAGCAGAAAAAAATGAACTGAGAATTGTGGCAATAAGTGCGAAGGTCATGTTTTCCTAACTAATATAACACAGTATGAAAATTTTGAAGCAAATTATACCATTACCAAAATTATGAGTGGCACTAGCAACCACCAAAAAAAATATTCTTGAGGGGCGAACAAAGATTGAATTGGTGTACCGGGAGTTAAAAATTCTGTTACCGGCAAAACATTAAAACTGAATATCATTATTAGAATTGTAGCGCCTATAGCTAAAGCAATTTTCTTATGCAAGCTTTCAAATTTATTTTCCAAAAATTCGCTTGGCATTATTCGCTTAAACAACAATGTAGTTAATATAAAAATTACAATAAAAATAAGTAGTTTAGCGATTGACATAACCGCTGGTTGTTTTAAATCACCTAAAATAGCATCGAAATACGGAAACTGTATAGTGATAAGTAATGCCAAATAAAGACCACAGATGATATTGATCAACATCTGTCGTCCGCTAAAAATAGCCAATGACAAAAACACTGAAAACACAACCAACATGTAAGTTGACTCTGAGAGAAAATGCATTACCAGAGTAGTATCCATTGTGAGAGATAATTAAGGGGCGGACACGAAGTGTCGCCCCTTAATTATACTCCACTACACCCCCTCCTCTCTTAATTCTTCCACTAGTTTCTCAGCTTTCTTTGAAAGTTTCTTTGGTAACTCGATATTAATCTTAACCATAAAGTCACCTCGACCACTGTCAGTCGGCACCCCTTTACCACGCACTCTAAGCATTTCTCCATGAGAAATTCCCATCGGTACCTTAATTTCTATAAACCCATCTAGAGTCTCCACCTTATATTCACCACCCAAAAGTGCATCGGTCAGTCGAATCGGTAGTTCAGCAATCAAGGTTGTACCGTCGCGTTTTATAGTTTTATGTGGTTCAACATGTAGTTTGATATAAAGATCCCCCGGTTGCCCGTTAGGCATAGCTTCACCTCTACCAGTCATCCTAATTACCTCACCGTTTTCTATACCAGCAGGTACCTTAATCTCAACTTCTTCTTGCAGACGACGCACGCCAGCCCCCGCACAGTGCCCACAACGTTCCTTTGGCACTTGACCACGTCCCTGACAAACACTACATTCGCGCACAGTAGTAAAGCTACCTAGGATACTCTGACGAGTTTCCCGAATCTTACCGTTACCTCCACAGGTAGTACAATTGGTCATACCGGCTGATGGCTTTGCACCAGTTCCTTTACATTCACTACAAAGACTATTTTTAGTTATCAGTACTTTTCTTGAAGCACCAAACACGGCTTCTTTAAAACTTAGGTTGATTTCAATAGAGATATCGCGACCACGATTCTGCCTTGTGTGTCCACCCCCAAAACCAAAATTCTCAAATATATCACTGATATCAAACTCAAACCCTTGTCCAGCAAAACCACCCTGCTGACCAGCGAAATCAGCCCAATTAAAACCTCCAAAACCAGCCCCGCCAGCTCCTGCCCCATTAAAAGCTCGTCCATAACTATCGTATTCAGCCTTCTTCTTATCGTCACCCAAAACCGCATAGGCTTCGGTAATCTCCTTATATTTAGCTTCATCACCTGTTTTCTTATCTGGGTGATACTGAGCAGCCAACTTGCGAAAAGCCTTCTTCACCTCGTCCTTAGAGGCTCCCTTTTGGAGTCCAAGAATTTGATAATAATCTTTCATATACTTGACTTAACTCCTAATGAGTTGATTATTGCACAAAAAACTATTCTCTGCAAAAAGCTGTACAAATTGGGTATTTGTGGTATTTTTTATTTAGCATTCATTACTTTAGTTTACAGGAGACTAAATTATGTTAAAAGCTCTTTATTTATTGGAAATTTATTTAAGGTTTATTTTCAAACAAAAAATCATAGAGGAAAGTGCCTGGACTGATGTTAGTAAAACACACCTAGCACATCTGCAAGTACCTATTAATTTTTTTCTTGAGCATCTAGAATCAGTTGGATCATACGGTAATCACGTGTATGCAAAATATGATCACCAAAATGATTTGGTTTACATATTAGGAAACTTTGACGGAGAAGCAGAACCGCTAATTGCAACAATCTCTGTTAGATCGAATGATATTTTTCCTTACTCTGTCCGTTTATGTAATTACTTACTGAAACCAAAAGAAATTACATATATCAGAAATATAGGTGATTCAAGATTTCCAAATTTAAAACTCAGATTCAAAGTGATATAATCAAAAAAACAACCACTTTCTTTTACAAAAGCGGTTGTTTTTAAATTTTTAGTTTACTTATTTTCTTCAGGTTTATTTTCCTTTACTTCAGCATCACGTACTTCATCACCTCCTCCTGCACTAGCTTCATTTGTCGCTGAAGCTTTTTGGATAATTTCACCAATCTTTTGTAAAGAATTAGACAAATCATCAATCATTTTTTCAATCACCTCTTTTTCATCACTGTCTTTTGCACCACGCAGAGCATTCATTTTACCTTCAATCTCTGTTTTGGTATCAGCTGGAATTTTATCACCATGATCCTTTAGAGATTTTTCGGCAGTGTAAATAAGTTGTTCGGCTTGATTTTTAGTGTCAATTAGAGCTTTTTTACGTTCATCTTCACTAGCATGTTCTTCTGCTTCCCTTTTCATACGTTCAATATCGGCTTCAGACAATCCTGAGTTAGCCTCAATACGAATAGACTGCTCCTTACCAGTAGTTTTATCCTTAGCGGTCACATTCAAAACACCGTTACTATCAACATCAAATGTTACCTCGATTTGTGGCATACCACGCGGTGCTGGTGGAATACCATCAAGAACAAACTTACCCAACGATTTATTATCATTAGCCATTGGACGCTCACCTTGTACAATATGAATTTCAGTAGAAGTTTGATTATCAGCAGCAGTTGAGAAAACTTGTTGTTTTCTGGTCGGAATATGGGTATTTTTCTCAATTAATTTTGTATTCACACCTCCCATAGTTTCAATACCAAGAGAGAGAGGAATAACATCCACCAAAGTAATATCCTGCACATCACCCTGGAAGATACCGGCCTGAATAGCCGCTCCCAAAGCCACCACCTCATCCGGATTCACACTCTTATTTGGTTCTTTACCAAATAAATCTTTCACCGCCTTCTGAATTGCCGGCATACGGGTTTGTCCACCCACAAGAATAATTTCATCAACTTCTTCTTTTTTAATTCCCGATGCCTCCATAGCTCGCTTAGTAATTTCAATTGAACGATCTATGAACTCATGTGCGATTTCCTCAAGCTTAGCGCGGGTAAGCTTTATAAGTAGGTGTTTTGGACCATTAGCATCTGATGTAATGAATGGGATATTGATTTCAGACTCCATGGCCGAAGATAGTTCATGTTTAGCCTTTTCTGAAGCTTCGTCAAGACGTTGCAAAGCCAACTTATCCTTAGATAAATCTATTCCTTCTGACTTCTTGAATTCATCAATCAAGAAACGCACGATACCTTGATCAATATCGCGACCACCCATATGAGCATCGCCGTCAGTAGACTGCACCTCTACCACATCATCACCCACCTCAAGCACGGTCACATCAAAAGTACCTCCACCAAAATCGTATACTACGATTTTTTCATCCTTCTTTTTATTGAAACCGTAAGCTAAAGCAGCTGCGGTTGGTTCATTAATAATACGCTTTACTTCCAAACCAGCTACACGACCGGCATCCTGAGTAGCTTTTCTTTGTGCATCGTTGAAATAAGCCGGAACAGTGATCACTGCTTCAGTAATTTTTTCACCAAGCTTAGCTTCAGCATCAGCTTTCAACTTTGATAAAATCATAGCCGACACTTCTTCTGGACGATAATCTTTTTCACCCATTTTCACCACCACTCCCTCGTCCGACCCCTTCTTTACTTCATAAGGTACAATAGTTTTATCTTTTTGCACCGCCCCTTCGTCATAAGTGTGACCCATAAAGCGTTTAATACCGTAAATAGTATTAGTCGGGTTTGTTACAGCCTGACGCTTTGCGATTTGTCCCACCAATCTTTCTCCAGTTTTTGAAATCGCAACAATAGAAGGTGTAGTTCTGTTACCTTCACTGTTTTCAATAATAGTCGGCTCACCCGCCTCAATAATCGCCATTGCTGAGTTGGTGGTTCCTAAGTCAATTCCAAGTATTTTTGCCATAATGATTTTGTTAAAACTATTAATTTTTTTCGTAAACTCCAATTGCTACTCGAGCTGGTCTTATTACTTCTATTACTCCATCAGTCTTCTGCATCTCGTAACCCATTTGAATCACAGAAATAATTTTGTCGTGCTGTTTTTCATCATCAACAGAAACATTAGACAAAGCTTCGTGTTTATACGGATCGAAATTATGTCCAATTGGGTTAATGATTTTCACATTGTAGGAATTTAAAATACTCTGTAACTGTGAATAAATTCCTTCCACTCCCTTTCGCCAATTAGCATCAGCCTTATCCCAACTTTCTTTATCTGCCATTGCCATCTGAAAACTGTCACACATCGGCAAAAGTCGCTCGACATGATTTATAACCGCTCGTTCGCGATCTTTCAATCTTTCCTCTTCTAAACGTCTGCGAGCATTCAAGAAATCCGCCTTTACTCTTTGTGTCTCCTCTAAAATTTCTCTTTTCTCCTGATCACAAACCTTTAACTTTGCTTTTAATGAACTAATAATATCCTTTTCTCTCTCCTCAATTTCTTCTAAATCAGGTTCAATAATTTCCGTTGTATCATTGGTGATTTCTACGTCATCCTGACTATTATTTTCTTCTTTTTCTTGTCTTTTATTCACCATACTCGCATTATAAATTTGAAAGTGTGTTTTGTCAAAATCAGTTAGCTCGAGAATATAGACTTCCCTTTCCTGGAAAAACTTGCACCAAGGCATTTCGAACAGCCTCCTCAAGTCCAATTTCACGAGATATTTTATTACCAGTGTAATCTCCCCAGGTATCAACACCCAATGTCGCATCTATACCCATATTATATTTTACTCTAAATGAATTCATTATATCCCGATGATTTGAAACATCTGGTAAAAGTTTTGTTGAAATGGATTCTGGCAACTTCACTCCACTTGAATAAGCTGTGTAGATTTTTCCATCATAAATAATGGCAGACCAAACCTCTTCATACCAGTCACCAAATCGATTTATCAGACCACTTTCTATACCAATATACAAATCATAATCGGTATTATGCTTTTCTGCGCTCACAGCACGATTTATCGCTCCCTGCTTAGTCTCCTCACCCAAAGGAGTTTCCGAGACATCAGAAACAGCAGAAAAACCAGTAATAGCGTACTCATTATCACCAACAAACACATTATCAATTACAGTTCGGACTGCTTCAATTTTTCTTTTATTTTCTGTACCAACTAAAATCCTCATAAAAAAATATTTTTAGGTTGATACTATAACACAAAAACTCCCTACGGGAGTTTTTGTGTTTTCTTTCTTAAAAAGAAGATTAACGCTTTGACCAGGCTGGTCGCTTGCGAGCTTTTCGCAAACCGAACTTCTTGCGTTCTACTGAGCGAGCGTCACGCTTTAGGTAACCTTCACGTTTTAATGGAATACGGCGATTAGCTTTTTCCTTTACAAGGGCACGAGCAATACCGAGTCGAATAGCTTCAGCTTGGGCTGAAAGACCTCCGCCCACCACCTTAGCAGTGATAGTGTAATTCTCAATACCAGCATCTTTTGTATCAAGTACTGATGTTACATCTAGTTGTTCAGCTGTGTGCTTGAAGTACTCTTTGTATTCCTTACCGTTTACTGAGATAGTGGTTGCATTAGCCTCAGTAAGACGTACACGAGCTGTAGCTGTCTTTCGACGACCAATACCCTCTACATATTTCTTTGAATCTCCAGCCATATTATTCAGAAATCACTAGGTTTTTTAATAAAATTTTCTTTAGCTTATTGTCTGGAAGCATACCACCAATCGTGCGACGCACAATTTCAGCATAACCACGACGCTTTGCCAAATGATCGAGAGTTTCTACCCTTCGTCCACCAGGATAACCAGAGTATGTTTGATAAATCTCAATTTTCTTCTTTTCTGGAATATCAAGCTTGCTGACATTCTTAACTTCAACCTTGACATCAGCCACTAAATGACGAGCAAAATCAGCTTGGTCTTTACCCATAAGTAATTTTGCCACTTCTGTCGCTAAATTACCTAAACGCTTGCCAGTAGCATCTATTGTATGAAGTTTTGTAGTTGTTTGTGTTTCCATATAATTTTATTCTACAAATTCAATTACGGCTTGTACACGACCTGAAGGCATACGACCCATCTTAATCACGCGGGTATAACCACCATTTCTAGTAGCATACTTTGGAGCAATATCTGTGAAAAGCTTCTTAATAATAGTGTCGCTCGGCTCACCTAGACGACTAGCCACAATTCGACGAGAAGCTACAGTACCCTTTTTTGCATGAGTAACTAACCTTTCGATACGTGGTTGTAATTCCTTAGCTTTAGCTAAAGTAGTGGTAATTTTACCATCTCTGATCAATGACACAGAAAGCCCGCGCAACAAAGAGGTGCGTTGATCAGTCGTTCGGCTTAATGTTCTGTTTTTATTAGAATGTCTCATACTTTTTATTCAGTCAGTGATAGACCCATCTTTTGTAGAAGTTCAGTGATTTCTTCTAATCCCTTAGGTCCAATACCGTCGAGGGCTAGAATATCATCTTTTGACTTTCGCACAAGCCCCCCTACAGTTCGGATACTAGCTTCCTCAAGAGCTTGAGCAGTTCGAGTAGAAAGGTCTAGTGTTTCGATACGGGTTTTTAAAATATCTGAACTTGGTTCTGTACTTACTTCAGCTGTAGTTTCTGCAGACGGAGTAACAGGGGCAGTGTATTTTTCTTGAAAACCAATAACAGCACTTAGTTGATGTACCATGATTTCAATTGCTTTTTCTAAAGCTTCACGAGGGGTAAAAGTACCGTCAGTTTCAATTGAAACACGAAGACGATTGTAGTCAGTACGATCTCCAACACGCATGTTTTCTACCTCGTAATTAGCGCGACGAATCGGTGTAAACACAGCATCAAGCGCGATTGTACCTACATCTACCTTATCTTTTTGATGAACTTCACGTGGTACATAACCAAGTCCTTTTTCTACCAAAATCTCCATCTCTAGAGTTGTACCCTTAGCTGTAATTTCAGCAATTGGTTGCTCTGGATTCAAAACCTCTACCTGTGAAGGAGTAATTAAATCTCCAGCTGTAACCATACCAACACCACTTTTCTTTAGTGTAATAGTGATTGGTTCATCACTATGTAATGCCAATCGTACTCGCTTAAGGTTTAGCAGGATAGTAAGAACATCTTCTTTTACACCATCCATTACGCTGAATTCGTGCTCTACACCTTCAATCTTAACTTGTGTAATTGCTGCTCCTGGTAGTGAAGAAAGAATAATTCGGCGAAGTGAATTTCCTAAAGTGTGACCATAACCTGGGTAAAGATTATCAATCTCAAAAACTCCAGTAAATTCATCCTCTGATACAACTCGTGGCTTGGAAGGTAGGGTGACGTTTGTTTCTAACATAGTTTTTTAAATTACGCTTAATAACATCTATCCTATCGACTGTAGTATTCCATCACTTGTTCAGGATCGAACAACGTTTCTACTGGGTTATACACTGGTACAGCAGTCACAGAACCAGCAAGTTTCTTTACATCTAAAGATAACCATGAAGGCACACCAGCTGATTCATGTGTATCAGAAATTTGGGCAAACAATGGTGATGATTTACTGCCTTCACGAATAGAAATAATATCTCCAACACGTACCTTGTGAGATGGTATAGACAAACGCTTACCATTAACAATAATATGTCCATGTGAGACAATTTGACGAGCAAGACGACGAGTCTTTGCAAGACCAAGACGATAAACTACGTTATCTAAACGAGACTCTAAACGCTCCATTAGAATAGCAGTTGGTTGAGAACTCTTCTCCATTGCCTCGTCAACATAACGACGAAGTTGCTTCTCGGTAATTCCATAAGTGAAACGCATTTTTTGCTTTTCAATTAATTGACGCTTGTAGTCACTAGCTTGACCAGCACGTTTTCGTTCCCTTCCACTACGAGCTTGTGAAAGAGCAAATTTTTGTGATTGAGTTTTTTCAAAGATTGGCGCACCTAGTCGTTTAGCAATCTTAAATTTTGGACCTATTTTCATACTTTTAGATTACATTAAACACGACGTGGCTTAGGTGGTCGTGTACCGTTAAATGGCACTGGTGTCATATCGATAATCTTAGTTATACCGATACCTTTACCAGAAAAAGCACGTAGAGCTGACTCGCGACCAGCACCAACGCCACGAACTACTACTTCAGCATCTTTCATTCCCATCTGTTGTGCTTTCTCACCAATAATCTCCCCTACTTTAGCGGCGGCGAAAGGTGTACTTTTTCGTGAACCCTTAAAGCCAAGAGCTCCACTGGAAGCACTCATTACTGCATTTCCTTTCGGATCACAGAGTGTTAACAGTGTGTTATTAAAAGTTGCTAGGATATTAAGTTTTCCAGTCGCTAACTTGCGCTTTGGAATACTATTGAGAGCTCTTGATGTTCCAGAAACATCAGAACCACCTCCTTTTTTGATGATACGTTTCTTACCCATATGTCAATACGTAGATATTCTAATAAAATTTTAAGTCTTTTCGAGCTTACGACGGCCACTACCCATAGTCTTCTTCGCACCCTTAAGAGTTCGAGCATTGGTTTTAGTACGTTGTCCGCGAGCTGGTAGTCGTTTTGCATGGCGTGAACCACGGTAAGATTGGATATCCTTCAAGCGCTTGATGTTGCCAGCAATTTCTCGCTTAAGATCTCCCTCAATACGAAAAGATTCCACTTTTCACGAACTGCGTTTTCTTGTTCTGTAGAAAGCTCAGTTGGCTTTGTGGTGTGTTCGATGTTTAACTCATCTAAAATACCTTTAGCTCGAGACAAACCAATACCGTAAACGGTGGTTAATCCGTAAGCTAAATGTTTTTCATCTGGAATTGTGATACCTGAAATTCTCATACTTTAATTTATCCTTGACGTTGCTTGTGACGAGGTTTCTTTTTGTTGATAACAAAAACTACTCCGCGTCGCTTTACAATGATGTCATCAGGGCTCATTTTTTTAACTGATGATCTTACTTTCATAATTGCTTTTAGAGTCTCTTAGTAATACGTGCTTTTCCGCCATATGGATCTAGAACCATACCCACCTTATCACCTACAAGCACACGAATACGGAACTTCCGCATCTTACCGGCTAAATAAGCGATAATGGTTTCCTTGCTCTCATCAAGTACAACACGAAAAAAGGCATTGGGCAGAGCTTCCTCTACAATCCCATATGCTAATTCATCTTTTGTGACTGGTACTTGTTGATCCATTAAACGAGGGTGAGTTTAACAAAACTATACGATATAGTCAAGGCAAACTGTTTAAAACTTAATAATTTTACTTAGTGTCAAGGCTTTCTTGAATATTGATTTGGTCTGGCTTATCTGGAAATGACCTTGCCCAGAACGGTTTACTTGTAATGGTAGCTTTATTGATTCCAGTATGACCTGTCAATACAGAAGTTATCGCAGTCATTTGCTTACCAGCCAAATCTTTTTGTAACTGCTCAGAACTATATTCCCAAACAATTAGCGGCTTACCAACAATACTGAAAGTAAGTGAGGTCAAATTGGCTATATTGCTAGAAGCTGTATTTACATCAGTATAAGAAAACTTTAAATCTTCTAGGTTTCTTATTCTGACAGGTTCTTGGCTATAAGTTGGAATTGTTTCTTTGGCAATAAAGCTGGCAAAGTCTTCGTGTTTAAAGATTGGCAGTTGCAAAACCGCTTGTATTTGTATAGTGGCCAAACTTTCACCATGTTCGAGCGTTGGCAAATCATTATAAGTAATAGCCACCGCATCCTTAAAGACCACGAAATCAGCAGGTTTTTCTGAATCTACCTTTGCCAGCAATGAATCACGCAATTCCATTTGCAAGGATTGTTTTGCAGTGCTAAGCTCGGCATTATCTATAATAAATCTTGGCCCTTTATAACCACCACTAAACGCTTCACGGTTTTCAGCGTGAATAGAATCATACAACTCATTCAAACCGCTATCTTTAAACCCTGGAACATCGAATCGGGTTCCAGCTGGTAGATTGTATTCGCCACCAACCGCATCAGCAAACACTTCGGTTCTGATAGTTCCTGGTACCAAGGCACCACTAGAATCCTTCATTGCTCCCGGCACCACTACCGATTCCTGAATCCTAAAGATTAAACCATCAGCTGAGCGAAAGCGGGTATTTTTTATTAACCTTTCTGAACCTGGTGTAGTTTTAATAATTTCAATAAATCCCTTAGCCTGTAGTTCGACATTTTCTTGTCCCGAAGCCTTAACTTGCCTTTCACCAGACTGTTCTAGAGTCATAATTTCATATGTCAGCATACCTTCGCGCTTGTCGGGATAAGCTGTAAATTCGGCGTTAACATTCGGTTCTTTGAATTCAGGAAAAACAGTTAATGTCGTATTTGAAAGAAAAACACTAGAAACTAGCATCCCTCCAACCAAAAAAACAGCCAAAACACCAACCCAAACAAAATTGAATTTTTTTACTTTCTTAGCGTCTTTTATGACAATAGTACCAACGTCTGATTCGCCATCCTCGGTTGAAGAATTATTTTGAAAGTTTGGTGACGGTCGGTCAATCATTCTGTGTGGGACTTCTTTGGGTGCCACTTTTCTTGGTTGCCTAACCTCGGCAGGACGAATGTCTTGCAAATTCCATTTTTGTGTCATATTTACAGTATATACCTTATAATTGCTCAAATTGGCGGGCGTAATTTCGTGTGTGGAAAAACTGAGCGGAAATCAGCATAGCCGTATCTTGTCTACTACTTTTTACCAAACCCTGTTCTTCCTTAGGATAATGTTTGGTCAACAAATCACCTGTTACATTATAAACTACATGTGACGATTTGGTAGCAATATTTGCGGATTCTAATAAATGTTTTTTGAAAAAATTAGCTTTATCTAGGCTGGTATGCAAAAACAAACTCTTAGGAACCGACAATTTGTCTCCAGTCTCTTTTAGTAAACTAACCAGATGTACTCTGTAGGCCTCAAAAACAGCCTCCACGTCGTCTCTTTGTCGTTGTGAGTACTTTTCCAAGACTTGAGCCAAATCGTCAATTTCTAGGTAACTATGAGCTTCATCTAAAGTTACAGATAATATGGTTGAGATCTCTCGAGCTAAGGATATAGATCCATAGGGTGTATGTGAGCAATACTGCAATACCCCATCTCTAACAATACCAATCTCTGTCGCTTCGTAAGTGACGTCAACCAAACAACACTCGATTGTGTTTGAATAAAGATCAAGAATTGTATAGAAAAAAGGCATCATAAATGAATAAAGGGTTAAGTCAGTTCTAGGAAACATCTTTTCACGCACTTCTTCTATTTCTTTAACTATACTTTCGTTTGTTATCGCATTTAGCTCAACCACCTTAAGTGATTTAGCTTTTTGTTTACCATTAAGGTCAATTGAATATCCATTAGCAACAATATCAGCCGTGATACGTGAAATAAGACTTAAATCAAGCTTGTGTATCTCTTCATTTTCCTTCAACTCCTCTAATACTTTTTGTTCTGCCATTCGTAGAAGTTCGTCAACAAAATTCTCAGTCACAACAAACTCCTCTTCATTTGAATAAGAGATTGTCTTAGCCACAGTATAAGACCAAGGTGCAGCAATAGTGAATTGTAAATAGGAAATTTTTTCCCTTAGGAGATTTTTGCGCAAAACTTGTCGACCTTCGGAGTCTAAGGTCATCATTACTCCTATAAGAGTAGTCATAATACTTTTAACAGTACGATTTAAAGTATCAACCTGTCTAAGTGGTGTATATTCGCGCTTTGACCAAATTATTTTAGGATAGGCTTGTGCTGGATCAGATTCAATAATAGAAGCCAAAACACTACCTGATCCAATATCTACAATCACACCATATCGAATTTCATTATGATGAGAAGTTAAAAAACTCATGATGGTCTAATTATACTAGAAACCAATCAGAGACTTTGTCCGGTAACTGTTTGACAGTGGATAGCTACTCGATAATTCCCTTAATACGACGTACCCCAGCTGAAGAAGACTCCTCTTTGACTATCTTGAACACCCCCTTGATTTCTTCTAACCTCTTTACGTGTGGTCCACCACATAATTCACGAGAAAATGTAGCACCATCATTTCCCTTCATAGTATAAACTTTTACCTCATCTGGATATCTATCCCAAAAACTAGCTTCAATAGTCTGATCCTCTTGCGCCACATCCTTTGGTAGCATTTCAATTGTCACCTCCCCACCAGTTTTAATAGCACTATTAACAAAGGCTTCCACCCTATCAAGCACATCTCTTTCTACTTTGTCTGGATGTGTAAAATCAAAACGCAAACGTTCCCCAGTAATATTTGAACCGGCCTGATGAACATGTTCACCTAGTTCCTTGCGTAAACCAGCCAACAACAAGTGTGTGGCTGTGTGATATTGCACAACCTTTTCAGAATGATCAGCTAAACCGCCTTTAAATTTCTGTTCAGCACCAGCGCGAGACTTCGCCCGATGTTCTTCCATTAGCGTTTCGAAACCTTTTCTGTCCACTACTAAACCTTTCTCTTCTGCGATTTCTTCAGTCAGTTCTATTGGAAAACCATAGGTAGTGTAAAGATCAAAGGCATTCTGGGCACTAATTGCTTTTATTTTGATGGGTGGAATACTTTTATCGATAACCTTTTTTCCATCTTTTTCGGTGGAAGTTAAATGAATTTGTAAAGAAATTTTACTAAATTGCTTCATCCCACTTTCAAGAGTTTTTCGGAATTGTTCTTCTTCTTTGGCGATTGCTTCAATGATTTCAGTTCTTTTTTCTGTTAAATTTACAAAATGATTTTGATAAGTACTGATTACACCTTCTGCTAAATTAGCGAATTCGCCTGCTTTAATATTTAAATCATCAGCAAAACGGACCGCTCGTCTTAAAAGACGACGTACAAAATAACCCTGTTGTTCATTACCAGGCAAAACGCCGTCACCAATCATAAATACCGCACCACGAATATGATCAGTTATAACTCGAAAAGCCACGAGATTGTCGTCATATTTTTTACCAGACAAGCTTTCTATTTGTCTTACCACATTAGCAAGAAGATCGACTTTAAATACATCTGGGTCACCATTTTTAGCAGCTGAAATTCTTTCTAAACCGCCACCGAAATCCACATTTCTTTGTGGTAATTTAGTAAAACTACCATCAGCTTGTTTTATATACTCAATAAAAACAGAGTTACCAATCTCTAAAAACTGACCAGAATCACTATTTGGATGGGGAGCCTTATCTTTAAAAATTGGATGGGTGGCATATTCAGGACCAAAGTCGTAAAAGACTTCACTGTCTGGTCCACCAATTTCTCCGGTCGGCATATTTTCTGGTTTACCTGAACGACTCCACCAATTTTTACCGGCATCATAATAGAAAATACGACCACCCTGCATACCAACCTCATATCCTCTCTCCTCTGTACCTATATGTACAGCCTTAGCGTCAATTCCCTTTTCTCTAAATAATTCCTGCCATAACAAAACAGATTCCTCATCAGCTGGGATACCTAATTTTTCATCACCAGCAAAAACTGTCACATAGATGCGATTTGGGTCAAGACCAACTTCGTCCACAAGATAGGTAAAAAACCAGCGCAACTGTTCTTTCTTAAAATAATCACCTAAAGACCAGTTTCCTAGCATCTCAAAGAAAGTTGTGTGGCGATTATCACCCACTTCTTCCAAGTCATTAGCTCGGAAACATTTTTGGGAGTTGGCGAGGCGCACCCCTTTGGGGTGCGCCTCGCCCATAAGATACGGAATCAAAGGTTGCATCCCACTACTAGTAAAAAGCGTAGTTGGATCATTTTCTGGCACAAGAGCAGAAGACGGAATTATGGCATGTCCATTTTTCCGCATAAATTCAAGGTATTTTTGCCTAATTTCGTTACCACCCATGTTTTGATTCATTTGTTACTCTTCTAATTAGCCCACTATAGCAAAAAATCTAATTATTGCGAAACCTCTGATTCAATAAGCAAAGCTGAGCATTCGGCTCCTTCACAATTAAATAAAGCAGTTGGACTGTAAAAATATACTTCCATCAGATAACCTGCCACAATCAAAAGTAGACCAATAAATGTCATAACTCGTTCCTGCTTATAGGTAAGAAGTACTGTACGATCAATTCTTGATTCCTGCACCAAAGAATGATGCATATGCAACACCGCTACCACCACCAACACCTTTCCGAGCATTCCTAGCGTAATTCCCCAAAATAACAAATTCATAATTAATTAACTTTTTACTATATTTTTTAATTCTTTTGTCACCTTTTCAACCGGCCCCGCAGCGCTGATTATCAGTCGATTTGGATCTAAATATTTTTTCAAAGCTTGATTTACTTCCTTTCTGGTACAGGTATATAATCGCTCGCGATATTTTTTATACTCAACAAATCCAATTCCAGACAACATAGCACCATGTACAAAACCAACAGTTCCCGCCAAAGAATCATAAACCAAAACTTCACCTGTTTTTAAAATATTCTTAAAACGCTCACACTCAGACTCAGTGATACCGTCATCATGAATTTTCTTGATTTCCCTTAATGTAGAATTTACACCTTTAAGAGTATCTTTAGGAGCGAAAAAAGTCATAATTCGCCAGTAACCAGTGGTGGTTTTTGTTACACCTTCAGTTTTTGCATAAATGCCATAAGTTAGACCTTCTTTTTCTCTGACTATACTCATTAGTCGACCAGCAAAACCTCCCCACTTTCCAAGCACCGAGAGACCGAAGGTAAAAGCTGGAAAATCAGCATCCTCAATAGTTAAAGGTAGCGGTGCACCTATAGATAAATCTATATTTTGTTTACTATTAACCGACTGAAAGACAAGTTTTCTTTCATTAAGCTCCACCTGAGAAGATTCTGGTAACACTGGTGCGATAGACAATCTTGATTTCTTTAATTTTTCAATCAGATTTAAACTTTCTTTTATAGCCTTTGTATTACCACCAACACTAAAAGTCCAATAAGCGTTCATGAAACGTTCATGAAGCGATTGAATTTTTGTTACGGAAACCAATTTAATCTCCGATATCAACTCTTCTGGTGTAAAAGAAAAATGTCTATCAATCTTTTTGTAAATAGCGCGACAAAGAGCATCGTGCGCTAGAGCTCGTGAATCATCCTTATATAAAACCAAAGCATTCTCCGTGGTCTCAATCGCTCGCTTAGATTCATCTACAGAAAAAGTGGGTGCTACCAGCATTAACTCAAGTAACTTTAGTGTTTTTTTCAAGTTTACAGCCAAAGTTTTCACAGAGATTGTAAATTTACCTTCATTTTCTGATATGGAGATGTTGGCACCAATTTCATTAATGGCATAAATAAACTCATCTCGTGAATACTCACCTGCACCTGATAATAATAAATCAGTATAAATCATACCTACCGCCACTTCGTGCGGGGTATTATCAGTGAAGCAATCGGCTGTCAGTAAAATAGACACAACAGGTGTATCCTTCTCAATCGTTGCTACTTCAAAATTTGTATAAGCCTGAGTTTCTATCTTCATAATTATTTGCTCTTATAAATACCAATAGTAAGATTGCTTTCAGTCCACATGTGTTCTAAACGTTTTTTTATTTTATTTGTAGTGATTCCCTTAAGAATTTTTTCTGTAGCAAAATAAGCCGACCAATCACCAGAAGCAACGTATTCTGTTAATTCAGCAACAATATCAAGACTACTATCTCGACTGAAGAGTTCGCTATTTATAGCTCTAGTAATTACAGTTTTGAGGTGTTTTTTCAACCAATCATCTTTTATTTGACTAATTATTTCCAACACCTTTTGCTCCATTTCCTCGTGTTTGATTTTTCCAGACAGATTAATAAATAAAATAGCTAAATTATTATCTTTGGTTGGTTCTTGTGTGTAACTTACACTAGATGCAAGACCAGTATCAACTAAAGCCTTTTGTAAAAGACTGTCTGCACCTCCGGCCAAGAGTTTAAGTGCCAACATCGTCTCAAACCAACCCGCTGTCGGGAAACCTTCATGTTTGATACCTAAAGCTAATATATTTTTGGTTCCGGAACGAACGATTTCCACTCGCCTTAAACCTTCTTGTTTAGGTTCGACGACTTCTGGTCGAATTTTTACACCTGGTTCTGCTTCTAAATCCGCAAAAGCCTTAGCAATTTCATCAAGAGCTGATTTCAAATCAACATCGCCCACTACCATCAAAGTAGCATTATTTGGTCGATAATAATGATTATAAAAACGTTGTAATTTTTCAGTGGTATATCTCTCAATATCTTCTCGAAAACCAATTGTCTCATGGCCATAAGGATGTGAATGAAAAGCTGTTGCCACCATAGCCACTGACAAAGCAAATTCTGGCTCACCATTATACATATCAAACTCACTCAATACGTTTGTACGTTCTGGTTGAAATTCGGAATCAGTTAAAAGCACATCACGCATACGCTCTGCTTCGAGCTTAAGTACGCGAGAAAAATGTTCCTTACCGTAAGAAAAATAATAAGTGGTACGATCTTTCCAGGTATTTGCGTTTAATATCGCTCCCACCTCTCGCTCAAATTTCATAGCACCAGCCTCCTGTTTATTTTTCTTGTCTTGTTTAGTCGGCTTAAAAAGCATATGTTCTAACATGTGAGCTACTCCAGTTTCACCAACACTTTCATCTCGTGCACCTACCAAATAAGTAATATTGGTTGTCACCACACCAGTATTGGCAACATGCTTAAACAAGACTCGTAAACCATTAGTCTTCAACTCGTACTCACTAATGTCCTCCACCGTTTTTATATGTTTGAATTTTTTATGTGTCATACTAATCCTTCATCTATATCTTTAATCTTATATAAAAACTCTCTGTATTCTGTGAACACGTGATTAAATTCAGCTTTAATCGGGTTATCTAAACGTGAGTTTATAACATCGAAAATTTCTTGATACACATCTATACGATCATCAAAATTTTTACCAAAATCCTGCACATATCGATCATAACTATCGGTATAATCCTCAACTATAGTTCGAAAATTATGAATCTTGTCAGCTGCCGCTATTAACAACGCTTCTTTGGGTCCTTTTTTTAATTGTCTTACATACACCATTTTTTGCTCACGCCAAGTCAATTTTTTCTCACCATCACGCTTGGGTTCGGTTACTGTTTCAACAATTTCCCTCACCCTGCCACCAAAATCTTCTTGCAATTCATCAAGTGTGTAATCAGTGTCTTCAATTGCATCATGTAATAAGGCAGAAACAATAACATCTTCATCATCAGTATAATCTAATAAAGTAAAAGCAGTAGCAATAAGATGTGTGACATAAGGAAAAGGCATTGAGCCCTTACGAAACTGATCTTTATGCAGAACTGACGCCGCTCGAATAGCTTGTTCGATACGATAAGAGTACATACACAATTAGTTTAACATTTAAATTTTGATTGGAAAAATGAAGATGGTAATTAAAAACTATA
>JZEL01000013.1 GCA_001567365.1 Parcubacteria bacterium OLB19
ACTGGACAGACTAGGTGGTAGATAAAGAGAGTTTTGTTATGTGGTTTAATTATGTGTTGTGGTTTGCCTGACATTACCTCCTAGCATAACAGAGTTTACCCCCGATGCAAGCATGCGGGGTAATTTTTTTTGGAATATAAAGAAAGTGCCCCAATAGCAGTATTATTGTCTGCTATGCCAGTACTTGCTGTCGAACTAGAGAAACCAGCTTGGTAACCTAAGAAAGTATTATATTGCGCACCAGAAACAACATTCTTCCCTGCTTGGTAACCTAGAGCTGAATTGGAATCAGTGTCGTTTAAAGTGAGACGGTCGTAGACACTGATGTTGCCGGAGACAGTGAGAGCGACACTTGGGGTGGTGGTGCCAATACCAACATAGCCTGCTGAAGTTATTCTCATTCTTTCATTAGCATCATTCAAACCACCAGTATAAAATCTCATGTTGGCTGAAGCATTTAAGGTTACTAAAGACATCCCTCCTGAAAGATTAGCGCCGCTCATTAAAGCTGTTCCATCTTGCACAAAAGCACCAACAGTAGACCAACCAGTACCCATAGTTAAAAGTCTTAAACCATCGCCAAAAGTATCGGTGGTGCTGGCATTTCTTATATTAAATTCACTGTATGCACCAGTACCAGTATTAAGATTACTTAGATAACTAACATTACCACCGTTGGTATTATTAAAGATTTCCAATCTACCAATCGGTGTAGTTGTGCCAATACCAACCCTATTATTAGTAGCATCAACGAATAAGGAATCGTCATCTACCTGTAGATTTCCTGTTATATTAGTAGCTCCACTAACAGTGAGTTTATGGCTAGGGGTGGTAGTGGCGATGCCGACATTACCATTATTTAATACTGTAAACATTTCAGTAACTCCACTAAATAAACTCATTATCTTCCCTGCTCCATTTTGAATTAAAGTTAGAAGCGCCGAGCTGGAAGTAGCTTGCATTGTATCAATCTCATCAGCTCTTAAAAATGAAGTGGTGGCTAAACCAGCAAAAGTATTAGCACTTTCTGCAACAAAAGAAGCCGGTACTGCTCCTAATACTTTACGTGGACTCATCTCCCCATCCCAAGTCGGACTAGAGCCAGTCCCACCGATTTCAACTCCTAAATAAAGAGTTTGATTAAAATCAACTCCAGATAACGAGGTGACTTCTCCCAGCATCACTGAAAACAAACCGTTTGTAACCTGAACTTTATCGACTCCAGTTCTTACCTCAGACCAAACAGAAGTTGAACTAGCGGCAGTACTTGAAGCGACAAGCCAAAAATACATATTGTAGGTACCATCAGACACCGCTAATCCAGAACTATCAGTTAATTTTCCTTGATAATTTATTTCCTGATTAAAATCAGCATGAGCAAAAATAGGCATTAAAACAAATGACAAAGCAAATGCTATAGCACAAATTGAAGTTATTATTCTGTTTAGTAATAAAGCATTCATAAAATAACTAAAACTCATCTACTGTCACATCAACGGATTTTGTTGGTACGGACACAAAAGGAATTTCTGTTAATGAACCATCTGGTGTCTCATACACCACACGACCGGAATGATTGTCCGTAAATTCTACTGATACAGGATCAGAAAAAAGATTAGCTATAGCTTCTGGATTATTATTTTCAGTAGCGTTAGACAAAAGCAAAACACCACCGGTATTATCATCCATTTTTCTTACTGCTGACTGATCGACAAAAAGTGGATACTCAGTAACTGTGGTATATAGAGTTGTAGCTTGAGGCTCAACTAACTTAATATCATTGATAGGTTTGATTTCTAAAGACGAGATGGTGGCATTCGCACCAATAAAATTGTTTGCTAAATTGGTTTTGATATCAAAAACACTATACATAACAGAACCAGAAAAAAATCCTAAGAACAAAACAATTGAAGCCATGGCTAAAGACAGTCTGTGAGACTTATTAATCTTGGTTTTGATATCAACTGATAAAGTCTCTAACTCCTTCTTTGCCAACAACTCTCTCTTTCTTTCTTCTCTTAACTGTTGCTTTCTAACTTCCTGTTCAAGAGCAACGCTGTCCAAAAAAGGTTTGCAGTGAATACATATCTACAAACCATTGACGACCAATTTGAGTAGCTACGATTTTTTGTTCACGAGCTAACTTAGCTAAATAATCACGAGAATAAGCAATGCGCTTTGCTGCTTCTTTCAAAGGAATGAGTTGTGCACCATTTATTTCAATTTGAGTGGACATAAGAATCTGATTTAGCTTTAATTATAAAGCTAAATCAGATTAAATTCGCCATGTTTATGTTGATAAGTATCTATTGAATTTTTTTTCAAAAAATCACCAACTAGCTGATAAGAAAAATTGAAATTTGTTTCGTAATGTTCACGGTTTGCTGTCAATTCAATATCAACGAAAAGTGTCATAATATTCAAAAGTATAAGCAAAAGTATAAAAAGCCAAGAAACTGTACTTTCTAATCTAAAATTATCATCCTTGACCTCCTTTCTCGTAAAAGATTCAACCACCATATCAGGACTATGAGACGGTACCATGTCCTCAGATTCGTTTTTAATCGTAGGAAAACTTCTCTCCAACAACTCCTTTTCTACAGCATAATTGTCATCAGCCGAAGTAATATTAATATCTCCTGATAAAGTAACAGTTGGTAAATCCTCAGATATCAAATCAATATTCTTACTAGAATTTCTAACAGTAATCTTCTCAGCTTCAGCTAAATCAACATTGATTTTCTGTCTTTCACTTAAAAGATTTGGGATTAAATCGGAAGAATCATATTCGTATTTGACTGGTTTCCAATCAATTCTTTTAGCGAAATTTTGTTCATGATTTAATATTTTTGCAACCTTTTTATTCAAAGTTGGTTGTACGTCTATCCGAGATTTATTTATTTTAACCTTATATTCAAAGGTTTTATCGTCTACAAATTGATCTACTTTTGAATAGCGTGAACTTCGATGTGTTTCTAAAGATTCTCGGTTAACATACCAAGTTCTACCAACAAGTTGAGCGTCCACTTTTCTAGCACGACACAACTGACCAATATAATCGGATGTATATTTAAACTCCTTGGCTAGAACAGAAGCCTTTTCGTAACTAACACCGTTAACACTTATCACATCCATACTGTGCTGATTATAGCAAACACCTCTACCAATTTTGGTAGAGGTGTTTGCTAATTGTTAATAATTATTAAATTCTAACTTTTATCTAAAGTATCCTTAATCAAATTTAGTAAAACTTCTGGATTGGCAGTGCCTTTTGTTTTCTTCATTCCTTGTCCTACCAAAAACTGTAGAGAATTACTCTTTCCATTTCTATATTCCTCAACTACAGAAGAAAATTCAACTAATATCTCATCAACAACCGATTTCAATAAACTAGGGTCGGATGACTGTAATAGTCCTCTTTCACTTGCAATCAACTCTGGATCAAAATCTCTTACTAGCATTTCCTTTAGTAAATCCTTGGCAATCCGAGAATTTATAATATTACCATCCAACATAGACATTAACTTACAAAAATTAGTAGTTGATAATGTAAATGTATCATTAGTTTCAAGGTTAATCTCGGCCAAAACATCTGAAGTTAGATAATTCGCCGACATTTTTATTAAATCTTTATTATTATTCACATATAGTTCATAAATTTCACCAAAAATTTTATCTAGAACCTTATTTGCTATTATGAGTTCGATTTGATTTATCGGTAATCCGATATCTTTATATTTTACACGCTTTTTTTCTGGTAACTCAGGTAAAATCTCGGATAGAAGAGTTTCATTAAAAGTGTTGTTTTTGCTCACACTGATTTTTGAGATATCAGGATCTGGGAAATAACGATAGTCTTTTGCACTCTCTTTCTTTCTCTGCGTATAAGTTTTTAACTTTACTTCATCCCAACCCCTAGTTTCCTGCTCCACAATCTCCCCTTTTTCTAGAAGTGAAATTTGCCTTTCGATCTCATAAGCAATTGCTCCCTCAACTGATTTAAAAGAATTTAAATTCTTAACCTCAACTTTAGTACCTAGAGTGTCACTTTTACTGACAGAAATATTTGCCTCTACTCTCATCTCACCACGCTCCATCTGAGCATTTGAGATATCTATTGTTTGTAAAAGTAGCTGTAGCTCTCTAGCGAAGTCGCCTGCAGTTTTTGCATCATGAATGACTGGCTCAGTTACAAGCTCCATCAAAGGTACTCCTGCTCGATTAAAATCAACGAGGCTTACACTATCCTGATCATGCTGACTTCTTGCTGTGTCCTCCTCTAGATGGACTCTTGTTAGTTCTATATTATTTAGTGCACCTCCTGTTAAAAACGGAAAAGCATATTGACTTATCTGATAGGCTTTTGGTATATCGGGATAAAAAATAATTTTTTCGATCGAACTCTGAGTAGTCAGCAACCTTCGCACCTACAGCCTGACCAAAAAGTAAAACCATTTTAACCGCTTCTTCATTTGGTACTGGTAATGTTCCAGGGTGTGCTAAACAAACTGGACAGATGTATGAGTTAGGTTCACCATCATGTGGATCATTTTTACATCCACAAAACATCTTACTTTTTGTTTTCAACTCGGCATGAACCTCGAGTCCTATTGTCGCTGTATAATTTTTATTCATTTACAAGATAAATTAATATGTAATCAAACTACATTTTACGATTGACGTAAGTGTTGCACAAGCGCATCCTGTAACTCTTTTACATTTTCACCTGTTTTTGTTGATATGACAAACACACGATTCGCAATTTTGTCAATATTATTTTCTATTAGTTCCAAATCATCCTTATTTATAAGGTCTTTTTTAGTAAAAATAATCCATTCTTCTTTGTTTTCTAAATCGCTACCGTACCTTTTTAATTCATCTCTGATCGTTTTATATCGTAACAAAACATCTTTTTCTTCAAGCGATACCAGATGTAGAATCATTTTTGTATGTGTAATGTGACGTAAAAAAGTATGTCCTAAACCCCTACCTTCTGAAGCACCCTCAATAAGACCAGGGATGTCAGCTAGGATGTGTCCATGGAGATCACCTAGGTGTGGTTCTAGGGTTGTAAATGGATAGTCACCGATTCTAGAATGTGCGTTAGTGAGCGTATTGAGAAGTGTAGACTTGCCAGCATTCGGCATACCGATTAAACCAACATCAACCACCAAGGATAATGTTACCTCTAATTTACCTTCTTCCCCCTTTCTTCCCTTGGTCGACTGTTCTGGTGAACGATTGGTTGCAGATTTAAAATACTCATTTCCCAATCCACCTCCTCCGCCTTTGAAAATTTTCTCTTCATGACCTTCGGTCATAAATTCATACACTCTTCCACGATCAGAGTCTGTCACGATTGAACCGACAGGTATGTCGATAATTAGATCTTCACCATTTTTACCAAAGCGACTACGACTCATGCCATGTTCACCGTTTTCGGCAACAAACTTTTTTTTCTCCTGTGTACTTGGATAGTAAGTTAACATCACGAACAGCACGCATGATAATGTCTCCGCCCCTACCACCATTGCCACCAGCCGGTCCGGCCATTGGCTTAAATTTTTCATGACGCCATCTAGTGACACCATCGCCACCATCGCCAGCCTTCGCATAAATTGTTATTTGGTCTACAAACATAGTTCCAAGTAATAGCATAAAAATCAACATATGTACATACCGCTATAAACGTTTTCATATATAGATTCAATTATTTGTGAAACTACCTGGGTATTAAGCATTTCGTCTTTTCTAAAATTTTATGTTTCCGAAAACAAACAAAACCACCGGATTGGTGGTTTTGTTTGTTTTATTTTTAAGGAAACTTTTAACTAATATAATAATATCTATATAAATATAGATATTATTATATTAGATGTACCTATTACCTATAGCACTTACGATACTGACAATGAGTGACCCCACTACAGCATACCAAAAACCATCTACTGAGAAACCATCTATAAATGAAGCTGCGAACCAAAACAAAGAGGCGTTTATAACAACAATAAACAAACCTAATGTCACTATCGTTATTGGCAGAGTTAGTAATACCAATATGGGTTTAACAAACAAATTCAACAAACCAATAACAATCGCGGCAACAAGTGCTGGGTAGAAACCTTCTATATCTATACCCGGCACATATTCGGCTACCACCAGAAGAGTGAGGGACGTTAATAATAATTTTGTTATTAATTTCATACACAACAACAATTACTTTGTAACAATCTTCCACTCACCAGTTGAGAGTAACGGTTCAGCTTTTTTATATTTTACAGTTTGCTCTTCTGTTCCGTTTGAAATGGTTACAATTTCATTACGATTATATTGTTCGGTATTGCGCACTGGTTTGTTTTCTTTTATTGACTTTGTCTCTGTTACACCAGCAGAGTTTTGTGCTTTTTCAGATTGTTGTTTCATTTCAGCTTCTTCTCTGTCTACTATCACCGGCTGAATCTTAGGAAGGATTTCAATAATTCTAGCAGTTACCGCTTGTTGCATTTCCTTAAACAATCGTACTCCTTCTTTCCGATATTCAATTAATGGATCGCGTTGACCATAAGCGCGCAAATTTACACTAGAACGTGCGTTGTTCATAACTTCAAGATGTTCCACCCATAAACTATCAATCATTTGTAATGATAGCCGTCTAAGCAGATTGTGAAAAACTTCTTTTCCAAACTCCCGTTCTTTAGCATCAATAACTTCACCAACACCTTCATAAGTGCGTAATTCCTCTATTATCAATAATACCTCCTCATTGTCTCCTAGAAGGAGTTTGTGACGTCGTCCGTAGACAATCATACGTTGCTGGTTTAAAACGTCGTCATAGGCCAAAATTTGCTTTCTAGAGTCAAAATGAAAGCCTTCTATACGAGTCTGAGCATTCTCCAAGGTATTGTTTAACATTTTCATCTCAATCGGTTGGTCTTCTGGTATACCAAACTTACCCATCATATTCTTAACCCTATCTCCACCAAAGACACGCATGAGATTATCATCCATAGACACATAAAATTGAGTTTCACCTGGATCACCCTGTCGCCCAGAACGTCCTCTAAGCTGATTATCAATACGACGAGCTTCATGACGCTCAGTACCAAGCACAAACAGTCCACCAAGCTCTCTCACTGCATTAGCTTCATCTTCAGTGGCTTCGGGACCACCAAGCTTAATATCAACACCACGGCCAGCCATGTTGGTGGCCAAGGTAACCGCACTAATACGACCGGCTCCAGCAATGATTTCTCCTTCACGTTCATGGTTTTTTGCGTTTAAAACCTGATGATTAATGCCAGCTTGAGCCAAAGCAATAGATAAACGTTCGTTTGACTCAATAGAAGCTGTACCAATTAATATTGGTTGTCCTTTGGTATGCACTTCTTTAACTTTATTGATAATAGCGTTAAACTTCCCTCTTTCATTTTGAAAAATAAGATCGTTATGGTCGATACGCGCAATTTTGCGATTAGTTGGTACCGGTATTACTTCCAAATTGTAAACTGTGAAAAATTCCTCCTGTGAAGTCAAAGCTGTACCGGTCATACCCGCCAACTTTTCATACATACGGAAATAATTTTGATAAGTAATGGAAGCAAAGGTTTTTGATTCACGCTGTATACTTACACCTTCTTTGGCTTCAATTGCTTGATGTAGGCCGTCAGACCAGCGTCTACCTGGTTGTAATCTACCAGTAAACTCATCTACAATAACCACTTCATCTCCTCTAACTACATACTCCTTATCTTTTGTATACAAAGCCTTAGCTCGTACAGCTGTCTCGAGATGATGAACATACTTTATTCCTTTTTCTGTATAAATATTTTCAATACCAAGCATTTTTTCTGCTAATTCGATACCAGCATCGTTTAAAGCCACACTTCTCATCTTTTCATCGACAGTGTAGTGTTCATCGATTTTTAGATGACGAGCTATATCAGCAAACTGTGTATAGAGATTTTCAGAATCATTAGATGGAGCAGAAATAATAAGAGGAGTACGAGCTTCATCAATCAAAATAGAGTCTATTTCATCAACAATAGCGAAAGAGTGTCCGCGTTGTCGTAAATGTAAGGCTTCATATTCAATATTGTCACGTAAGAAATCAAAACCGAATTCACTATTAGTACCGTATGTAATATCGGCTTCATAAGCCTCCTTTCTTGTACACGGACGCAGAAAATCATAAACTACTTTGTAAGCGCCGATCTCATCTCTAACCTCATCTCTATCTTGATGGTTAGGATCATATAAATAAGAAGCGTCGTGATTTATTACTCCAACCGACAAACCGAGCAGTGAATAAATTTGACCCATCCAAACAGCATCGCGACGAGAAAGATAATCATTAACAGTTACTACGTGAACACCTTTTCCGGTTAAAGCATTCAAATAAGCCGGCAGAGTACCAACTAAAGTTTTTCCTTCTCCGGTACGCATCTCAGTAATTTTACCTCGATGAAGAATAACTCCACCAATCATTTGTACATCGTAGTGACGAATATTTAACGTACGCTTGGCACCTTCTCTTACCAAGGCAAAAGCGTCAACCAAAATATCATCTAAACTAGAGCCGTTGGCAATTAGGGTTTTTAATTCTTTGGTTTTCTCTACTAAATCTTCGTTGGTTAATGAAGAATAAATGTTTTCTTTATTATTAATTTCGTCAACAATGGGTCTGATGGCCTTTAGCTCCTTTTCATATGAAGGACCGAAAAATCTATCTAAAAATGACATAGTGGGATTTAGTATATACGGTCTTGCTCATAAATACAAAATCGTAAAAACCGTCCTTACGGACGGTTTTTACGCTACTAGTTTTATCGAAAGATGGTAGATTCCATCCTTGTCAATTACTTTTTTGCAGTCTTCTTCTTGGTTGTTTTCTTTGCTGCCTTCTTTGGAGCAGCCTTCTTTGCAACCTTCTTCACAGTCTTCTTTGGAGCGGCTTTCTTGACCACTTTCTTTGCGGTCTTCTTCGCTACTGTCTTCTTTGCTGTTGGCATATTGTGATGAGAGTATTTAGTGAATAAAATTCGACCGCAAGACCTTCTCGTTTTCAAAGAACTATTCGTATGAGAAAGTTTTTGCTTACTACTATTATCACGTGTAAAAAAAATTTATACAATCACTTTTGTAAAAAAAATTTGTGGATAAAAAAAATTTGTTGAAAAAAATTTTTACTAAATTTTTTTCAACAAATTTTTTTTATTTATTTTTTTATAACATTAATCAATGAAACAAACTTCTGGTGTGATGATTATTTTTGTTTTATCAAAAACTATTTTAGTAATTTTTTCAGCAAATTTTTTTTATTTCATCGGCATTCTCACTACCATAATTTACTAATACAAGTGCCTGTTCAGTATAAAGTTGTACATCACCTTCGCGATAACCTTTTAAATTACAAATCTTATCTAGAACATAACCAAGTGAAATCTTTACCATCCCGTCTTCTGTTTTATAGATTGGTAAATCTGGATAAAATGAAGACAGAATTTCACTTTCAGCTAAAGAAATAATAGGATTTTTAAAGAAAGAGCCAGCTGTACCAACAAGATGCCAGTCAGGGAATTTTTTTGACCGAATATCAACTATCGCTTCACGTATCTCTAATTGATTAGGTTTGATTTCATTAAACCTCTTCGCTAAATCAGCGTATTTTATTTTTGGTGCAGGTATTGTACTCAGTTTGAAATGTACAGCCGTAATTACATACCCCTTACCTTCAGTGGTTTTAAAAAATGAATCACGGTAACCAAAATTACATTCGGATTTTTCAAAAACTTTTTTAATACCAGTTAGTAAATGATAAGTCTCAACAGCAATAATTAATTCACTGACTTCAACACCGTAAGCACCAACATTCTGTATTGGTGTAGCTCCCACAGTTCCTGGAATAGAAGATAAATTTTCTAAACCCCACAAACCACGCGATACAGTATCAGCAATCACTTCATCAAACACCTCACCTGCTTGCACGCTTAAAATAGAAGTTCCGTCTCCATTGTCTTTGTATTCTCTACCCTTTATTTGATTGAAGATCACAACTCCAGCAAAACCATGATCAGAAATTAGTAAATTTGATCCACCACCTAGCACAAGAAAAGGCAGGGCAGTTTGCGAAGCAAACTGCCCTGCCTTTTCTAAATCCTCCATAGTTTTCACCTCAATAAAATAACGAGCTCTACCACCAACTTTCAAAGTAGTGTACTGAGACAATGGTACATTCTCACGCACTGTGAAAGTCATAATTATTGCTTAACTGGTTTTGCTTTCTGTGGTTGTGGCGCCGACTCTGTTTTACAACCAGTCTCAGGTTCACGACCAGCTTTAATATTATCCGCAAAACAACTAGCCATTTTTGCAAAACTAGGTTTAGCTTCAGCGCTTCTGTTTAAAGTTTCGATAGCTTTATCTTTATTACCCATTTGATAATACAAGAAAGATAATGATACCCAATTTTGCTCTAACTCCGGATTTTGTGCGACCCTAGACTCATATAATTTAGCTAAAAATTCATTATCTTGTGCAGAATTAGCAGCGTTAACCAAAAAATCATTAAGAGCAAAACGATCTATAATAGTTTGATCAGTCACTAAAGCCTTAGCTGCTTCACCTTCACCATTAGCAAAAAGTAAAGCTGCGTAGTATTCACGAGCTTCTAAATTGCGTTCATCAAGCAGAAAAGCTTCTTTAAAATAGTCACGAGCCGACTCAACATTACCTTGACTATAAGCTATAACACCTTGCTGGGCGATAATTGATTGCTTTTTAGGTGATAACTCACGAGCAATTTGCATTTGTTTAGCTGCTTCTTCCAAATTACCAACCGAACGATAATAACTACCGAAAAATACATGAATTCTGGCATCCTCTGGTTTCTCTTCAACCAATTTCTTCAACTCTTCTTCAGATCTTACCATGTATTTAGTTCTGATTTCTTCTGACACTTTAGGGTCTTGCATTATCGACATGGTTTGCTGTGCCAACTGTTCAGTAATTTCCTGATGTGCGAATGAATCACGAGCCAGAGCACGTTCAAAAGCAGCTAAACGCTCATTAGGATCTTGGAATCTATAACCATCGATAATATCTCCCGCTGCCTGCATACCAGGAATATTAATAGTATAAATTAGTGCAACTGCTAACACTCCTGCTACCGGTGCAACAAACTGATTAATGAGATTCTTTTCTACTTTTACTTTTTCTACAGATGGAACCACCTTTCCTGCTCGGCTATGAATCAAAGCTAATATCACTGCAAAGAAAATGTAACTGATGATATTGTCGAATACCACTAAGTTGTGAGTAAAATACCCAGCCAAAATTCCAAGAAGAACTGCTCTTTCTAGTACTGTGAAAGTTTCGTCATCTTTCTTAATTAATGGCACGATTATTAGATAATACAGACAAGCAACAAATATACTTAGATAGGCAATCAGACCAAGAAAACCTCCAGCCACCAACCAATCCATAATAATGTTGTGTGAACGATCAAACCACTGCTCTTGATCAAAGAGGAAAGGTTGATATTTTTCATTAAAAATATAATTGAAATTACTTTGCCCCCAACCTAAAACCGGCCTTTCTTGAACACCGTCCCAAGCCATTCCCCAAATGGTGCCACGTACTTTCAAATCGTCCTCAAAGTTTATATTGGCAATACGAGCTAAGTTTGGATTATTCTGAATAAAATCGGAATCCTTACCTAAGACAAATACACTAGCGCCCACCAACAAGAAAACAAAAGCGCCAATGGCTACTCTTTGAAATTCTTTATATTTTGCACCAAAAACAGCTATATATGCCACCATCACAGCAATACCGACAGCCAACCCAAGTACCGTACCACGAGTACCGGTTTCAATCAGAGTAAAAATAAACATTACCGACAAAAGGCCGTAAATTACACGGTGCAAATTAACTTTACTTTCCACAAATAACCAGAAAACAATAAAGATGTGGAAGAGCATGTAAATAGCTAGATAAGCTGCGTTTCCAAGATAACTTTCAACACGAGTACGTTCAACCCCCTCTACTACACCAGCAAATTGTGCCAAACCATATAATGAAACGATAAAGGCTACAAAGAGTGTGGTGTGTAAGTAGTAGCCCCAGAGTTTCTTAGTAGTCAAAACACTACCAAGCACAAGCGTATAAAGAAATACATGAACTAAAGTAACGTATCCATCCATACGTTCGAAATTACTCCAGAAACTCGAATGCGGATGCTGACCTAAAAGATTAGCAAAAAACATTACGATCAGAAATATCCCAAAAGCAGATATTAACCAAGAAAACTTTGGTCTGTATTTTGCATCAGCCAGAGCCAAAACAATCCAAGCAAAGAAAACTAACTCAACGATGATTCTAAAATCAAAGTTTTTACCAGTAATATAAGGAAAGAAATAATCATTTGCCACATATAAAAGTCAAAAACGGCACAGCGAAAAGCCCTCCGTAGACAATAAATTTTAAAAAATCAGTCATATGAGTGAAAATATATCATATTTTGATCTTGTCTATACTATAGACGTAGTATATAAAAAGCGGTGAGATTGAATAAAGGGGCGCGGGCTTCGCCCGCGCCCCTTTATTTTTATTCCAAATAATCCTGTTATACTTCATAACAATTCATGAAAAATCACTTAATAAAATTACTAAGAAGAAGCGAGCAACTAACCAAAACCGACATGGTTTATCTAGTTGGTCAAAGTGGTTGGCTGATTTTTGGTCAAGGAATTGCTCTTATTAGTTCATTAGGACTAGCTTGGGTCTTTGCTAATTTTATTGAACCAAGCGATTACGGTATATATCGCTACATACTCACTGTAGCTACCATTGCTTCAATCACTACCCTAACCGGCTTCGGTATTGCGGTAGCAAGAGCTATATCGCAAGGTCACAATGTTGATTTACAAAAAATTATAAAGATAAAAATAAAATTCGGACTACTTGGTTTGATAGGCATGCTTTTAATTGCCGGCTACTATCTATGGATTAATAACACTCTATTAGCTACTTTATTTGCTGTTACCGCTATTTGGATACCGTTTTTTGATTCACTCTCAGATTACCAATTTGTTCTGCAAGGTAAAAAACATTTCAAACTACAAACCATAATCAAAATTATTCAACGTACCATTATCACTATTGTTGTTGTCTCCGCTATTTTTCTTTCAAAGAATATTGTCGTCATTACTTTTACTTATTTCTTTATCACTACCTTATCTCACTATACTGCCTATCGTTTTACTCAAGCAAAATATTTTACCGACCAAGACAAAGAAACTCCTTATACATCAATCACAAAATATGCTAAACATTTATCTATCCAAAATATTTTTTTTTATTGGCAGTGCCCAGTTGGACAAAGTTTTATTATTCAAACTTTTAGGTCCAGCCCAATTAGCTGTTTATTTATTTGCCGTAGCTATACCAAATGAAATTCAAGGTGTACTTGGCAACATAAACTCCGTTGCCTTTCCTAAACTAGTCGATAAAAATAGTCGTGAATTTAAAATATCTTTACTTAAAAAAATCTTCTTATTTACTCTAGTGTTATTAATACCAGTAGTCATCTATTGGTTCTTAGCACCTTATATATTTAAATTACTTTTCCCAGTTTACTTGGATTCTATTTTTATTTCTCAACTCTTTGTTGGGACGATTCTTTTTATACCTGCCAGTTTAATTTGGCACTACTTCTATGCTACAGAACACAAACAAGCCTTGTGGTACGGTACAGTTCTTGGTCCAAGTACTTTAATAATTGGTATATTAATTTTTGTACCAATGTACGGACTCATCGGAGCTGTTTTAGCTGTCTATCTCAGAGCCATTACCGACCTAACCAGTGGTCTATATTTTTTCTTGAAGGAAAGGAAGTGAGTTAGAAAAAAGAGCAGAGTTTTTAAACCCTGCTCTTAATTATTTTTAAACTAACTACATGTATCTAAACGATCCATATTCAGCCAACCACTGACAATACTTTTTAAGTATAGCTAAACCCGCTACATCATTAGTGTAATTTAAAATCTTATACCACTCACTCAAACTAAATTCAGCTTGAGTGAAAGCATTGTCTTCGTCTTCAACATGATTCTGACTCATGTTTGGCACAATCCGCGAACATGGATTAATAGCATGAGGCACAGGAATTATTGGCACTTCAACTCCAATCTTTGCAAATGCCATTAATTGAGTCAAAAATGCCCGAGTAATATGACCAGAAGTAGCCATAATAACAACAGCTTCTGCTTCAGAAGCCTGCACCTGCTGTGCTACCCACTCAGCTTGCTGTCCGGTATGTTGTGCATGGACTTGAGTGAAAACTTTAGGATTCAAAAAACCTGGTCCTCTACGAGCCAAAAGATATTGATTTAAGACATCTTTTATATTATCGAGTGAAAGATACTTTCTGGTTCTACCATCCACTTCTGAATCATTGAAACCTACAGGATAACCTAAATGATGTCCTGCCACAAAAAGATTTGGGCTTTCAAGCTCAAACGAAACATTGATTGCATCAGGTAATGGATCAAACGGTATAATTCCTGGATAGAGAATTGTAGAAAACTTACCTTTAGGTAAGTTTCTGTATAAAGTGGATAATCCAAAGACTATCTGTTGTATCTCCAAGACATCATCAACCAAATTTCCAATCTCCTCAGCCACACCACTAGATAGCTGTGGACCAAATACTGATTTATCACCCGTAAGATAACTTTCACTAAACCGTTTTACTTCATATTTTGGCATTTAAGCCTCCTTGTTTAGAACAAATTAATCAAAAATCCGATAATAAATTAACACTTAAATATAATTTGTCAACAAAAAACACACCATCGATATTTCCATATCGATGGTGTGTTTAACAAACACTAAATCTTGGAAAGAAATCTTCCAAAGATCATAGTAGCTAGCAAAGTAATTGCAACCCCTAATATCTGATCTACAGACAAGCTTTTACCCAACATAAAGTAAGAAGCTAATATAATCGATGGTGTAACACCCAGAATCAAAACACCGACCTCGATGGGTTTAAGATTTTCAAAAGCAAGGAAAGCAAAATAAAAATTTAGTATGCCTGTAGATAAAGCAAACAAGATAACTAACAGCCAATAGTATTGAATCTCTATCGTTTGCAGACTTAACACTTCTGAAAAAGAAACGAGTCCGACAATTACCAAACCTAAACTCATCCAGAAAACTTTATTCCATTTTGCCTGAATAGCATCTTTTGCGTACTCAATAAATAGACCATTAGCCACCAAAGCTCCTAAACTCCACAACAATCCAGTCCAAATGATTTCTCCACCTGAAAATATTTTTAAAGCCAACATAGTTCCAAAGACAGCCAATAAAAAGGTTAAATAAACGGCTGAATTTATAATTTCTTTTCTTAAGACAGCCAAAACGACAGGTACGGCTACGGCTAAATCTAAAAATAAAGCGCTGTAATTTGCTCCCCAGATATTTATTGCTTGAAATAAACAAAAAGTTGCAAGTGTAAACAACAGAACAATCTTTATCGTATTTTTATCTGGTAGAGTTATTAATCCTTTTATAAATAAAGCCAAAAAAAGCGATTATTACCAACCCAGACAAACCTCTAAGTAAAGTCGCTTCAGTACCACTAAGCAGTAAGAGTTCAGACAATGGCATCATTGCCATTGTTAACCAAATTCCTAAAATACCAATCACTCCTAATGTCTTATTCATCTTTTTCTCCTTTCGTATTTAAAATAACAACCTTTGCTAAAATACTTTACCCTAAAATCATAGTCAAGTTACAAAAAATCAATATTATTTCTTTATCCTATCCAAAGCCAAATCAAAAAATTGTCCGGTGTCCCAAACGACATAACCTTCGTTGGTTAAATCTAAAACCATAACCTTAGAAGTTGGTCCGAGTGAAGTCATAATTAAAGTATCAGATTTTGGAAGCTCTTTAATACTTTCTTTTACTTTACTGAGAATTTTCTCATAGCTATCCCAAGCATTACTACCAGATCCTTCTACATAAGTGGTAGTTAATCCCAATTGTTGATTATTAAAACGTGCTGTATTACTAGCTACAATAACTAGATGTTTAGTCTTTATATGTTCAACCAGACGATCGTAAGGTAAGTTTAAATTATATCGACCATGAAAACTCAAAGCACTACCGTAACTTTGATTAGCATGGATATAATCTTTGAGGAAAATTTTACTATTAGTCCAGAAGTGATGTTGTTCTCCTATTCCTTCCTTAATAAAATCTTCTTTAGTTTTTAAGATAAATTCTGGATTAAAACAAACCAATAAATTTTCATTGCGAGCTGATAAGACTTCTTTTAATCTATCAGCCATGATTGGATTGTAGACTTGTCGCCAATTATCAAAATAAAGTCCGATACCAAGCAACATGTCAAACACATCATCACCAAAACGAACGATTGATTTATTATTATTTAAAATTTCTTCAATAGTTTCATCGTAGTTAAGAAATTTTATATCTTTGTAATACTTTATATAGGAGTCAGCTACGAAATTATAATAAAGACGCTTTTTTAAAAAAGGAATAATAGCCGGCGGGTAATCAATAAATTTACTCAACCGATTTTTCCAGATATACAAGAATTTCATAACTTTGGTAGTATACTATAAAAATTATGCGAGACGTGAATTTTACTATTATCCTACCCACTTTCAATCGACCAGATACTGTCTCGAAAAGCATTGATAGTGTCTTGAATCAAACTTACGTTAATTGGCAACTATTGGTGATTATCGATGATGAAGTAGAAAAATACAAAAAAATATTTGATACCTATAAAAATGAAAATAGAATTACCTTTCTGACCAATCCTAAAAATATAGGAAAAAATCAATCCTTAAATCACGCTTTAGATTATTTAAAAAAAACAGAGTTTTAATGGTTTTATTGTTTTTCTCGATGATGATGACTGGCTAAGCCTGAATGTCTAAAAGATTTTACTAGAGCCATGATCGAAAACTCAGAAATAAACTGGTTGGTATCCGAGAGAGCTAATGCCGACACCAAACAACCGTACACCATAAACAAAACTGGTAGAAATATTATTAACTATGAGACAGACATGCTCTTAAAACGACAATTCACTGGCGACACTACACAATGTCTTCACTTCGAAACTTTTAATAAAATTCGTTTCTCTACTCTTATAAAAAATGCCGAGGAATGGTTGTACTTTGCTGAGATAGCAAAAACAGAAAAAAGTTTCCTCTTTCTTCCTGTAATCGGTACCTATTCCATAGGTTATGCTACCGACGGTTTAACTTACAACTATCACAACAAGAAAGAGTCTTGGAAAAATAATTTACTAGTTTTAAAAGAATTAAGGCAAAGAGAATTATTTTCTTTGCCTATAATTATTTATTTTACTGTTCGCCTCTTAAAATCTTTACTCAAATAGCTATTGCGGAATCACAACTTCCTTCGGTACTGATGCATTTGGTACAAAACCGGAATAAAGAGCACGAGCTATCAACCACGATCGACTAAAATAATTTCTACTCAGACCCCACTTAATTAAGCCAATAATACAAAGACCGATATACCACACTACTACATTAGCAATTAAAACTATCAAAGACTGATCTGAATGTTTTCTAGATATCCTTACTGAATTACGCATTCGATCATAAACTTTATAAGCAGGCGTAGCAGGATTGAATAATCCAAAAATATGATCACCATAACCTGGGAAGGTCATATCCACATCATGAATTATAGGTCTAGCACAAGCATAAGATTGATAACCAAGCTTGCGAATCCGCCAAGCATAATCTAAATCACCTCCATATAAAAACATACTAGGATCAAGAGGTTCTACTGTTCGTACTACTTCAATTGGTAAAAAAGTACCGCCTGTTACAAAAGCTTCAGTTGGCACTATCGGTATAAAGGGATTATCGGTTCTTGGTTTAATACCTAAAACCAATTTACAAGCATTAATAAATTTAAGCCAACTAAATACTTCAAATATGGTTCCGCGAGGAAAATGGTCCTGAAGAGGTCTTGCTGTGAAAATATCCTTATTCCCTGGCACATCTACTCTATTACCTACCAAAATAACTTTTTGGTTTTGGAAAAATTGCAGATTATTCATAAAATGATCAATCGCCCCCACCTCTGGCACAGAATCATCATCGAGTATAAAAACAAAGTCACAATCAGTCTCCCGAGCATAAAGAATACCTTTACTCACAGCTCGTGAGTAACCAAGATTTTTACCTTGAGACAAAATCACTACTCTATTACCGTGTTTTTTTGCATATTCATGCATGGCTTCCGCATCATGACAACCATTATCTACAATCACGAAAGTTTTTACCTGAATATCTGCAAGACAAGCATCTGCCACTTGTTTCAAAAAAGACCAGCGAGGCCCATAAACAACCGTTACAACCGTGACATTTACACCCATATTTTTAATGTTTTATTTTTATAATTACTTGCTTTTGGCAACATAATAGCATACATTATCAACAACAGGAGCTGATTTTACGATACAGAAAATATGCTAAATGACGAAAAAATCTTTATTACGGGTGGTGCTGGTTACCTAGGTGCTAATTTAGTAAAAAGGTATTATAACGACAACGAAATTACTATTTTTAGTCGTGATGAAGCTAAACATTATTATCTAAAAAAACAATTTCCAAAAGTTAAATGTATTATTGGCGACATTCGTAATTACCAATTACTAAAAGAAGCTTCTCAGGGTCATACAATCGGTATCTTTGCTGCCTCTCTTAAACAAATAGAAGCCGTAGACCAAAACGTTGAAGAAGCTCTACAAGTTATTGTGCACGGAGCAATAAATTCCCGACGAGTAGCTGTAGAAAATAATTTCAAAGCAGCAACATTTATTTCTACTGATAAAAGTCGTGGCGCGACCACTATTTATGGTGCTATGAAATATGTGGCAGGCGAATCTTTTGTCGCCAACGCAGAGGAAATAAAAACACGTCTTACTTCGGTAATTTATGGAAACGTATTAAACTCCACTGGTTCTGTAATTCCTTTAATCTGGGATTCAATTAAAAATAATTACGAGCTCACCCTTTACGGTGAAGAAATGACTCGCTTCATGATTGATATTGATGAGGCTATCGATTGTATTGAGTATGCTTTAAAAAAGCATAATTTTAATGTAATACCAAATTTAAAATCTTTTCGAATCAAAGATATATTTGAAATCTACGAAGAAGAATTTCGTTTGAAATGGAAAATGGGAGCACCACGCATATCAGAGAAATACCACGAACAGATGATTTCGCCTTACGAAAAAGAGCGTGTGACTTATGATCGAGAAAACAATATGTTCTTACTTCACAACAAAAATATCTATCACGAAACCATTCTTTCCAATAATGGCCTAACTTCAGAAGAGTGTTTGGTTACAAAAGAAGAATTACATGCTATTCTCAAGGGGTACAATTATTTTGCTAAATAAATAGAAAATGAAAATCCTAGTTCTTGGTCATAAAGGCATGCTCGGTAGAGCGGTTACTAAATTTTTTGCGGAAAATACTAATCACGAAGTAACCACTATCTCATCACGCTGGGGTGAATCTAATTTTAATGAAGAGGTAAAAAATCATGAAGCCGATTTTATTATCAATGGTATCGGTAAAATCCCACAAAAGAAGCCGTTGGCACAAGACTACACTTCTATAAACATAGAGCTACCAAGATTTTTAGAAACCCTAAATACACCGATTGTACATCCATCTACTGACTGTGAATTTAAGGGAAACATACCCAAAGGAGAAAGTTATACCAAAGAATCAGTACGTGACGCTGATGATGATTATGGTATGAGTAAAGCTATTATCTCTGCTGAGATTGAACAAGGTTTTAAAAATACAAAGATTATTCGCACTTCTATTATTGGCCACGAGGAAAATTCTAATCTGGCTCTACTGGACTGGTTCTTGTCACAAAGTGGTAGTGTAAAAGGATACACCAACCATTACTGGAACGGCATAACTACCCTTGAATGGGCAAAACAATGTCAAAACATTATAGAAAATTGGTCTAACTTTCCAACTCTCAATCAGTTAGGCACAGAAAACCACTATTCTAAATTTGATATCGTTACAATAGCAAAATCTGTCTATAATAAAGACACTGAAATCGTTCCCTTTGAAACCGAAATAACTGTTAACAAATGTTTGAAATCAGACTTCGTTATTCCTGAATTAGAGGAACAGATAACTGAACTAAAAGAGTTTTTTGGGAAATAATTTTTACTTCTTCCCCACCAAATAATTCCCTATCGCTAAATAAGGTAAACCAGAGAGAGCGAAGGTGCGAAGAGCGTCTTCAGGTTTTTCTACGTTGGGTTCACCGTGAAGATTGAAGCTAGTATTGAGAATACCACCAATACCAGTTAGTTGTTCAAAGTGTGAGATTAAAGCATGGTATTCGGGGTTGGTTTCCTTTTGTACCATTTGTGGTCGACTAGTGAGATCATAAGGATGGAGAGCAGCAATGAGTTCTGTGTGAGCTTTGGGTTTGGTATTGAAGGTAATAGCCATGAAAGGAGCTAAGTAGTTTTCAGCGTCTACTAAGTAGTCATTTCTTCTTTCATAAAGCATACTGGTAGCAAATGGCATCCAGAAGTCTCGACCTTTAATCATTTCGTTGATTAGTTTGACATTATCTCTAGATTTAGGGTTAGCGAGAATAGAACGATTACCTAGAGCTCTTGCTCCCCATTCGGCTCGACCTTTAAAACGGCCGACTACGCTGTTTTGAGCTAGGAGTTCTGCTACTTTGTATTCAATAGTGACTGGACCCTCAGGATCATAATAAGTAACCTCTACTGGCATAGTGAATTGATAGGCGTCGATAGCTTGTTTGATGTCGGTGTCGGTGTGGGAGGAGCCGAGGTAGAGATTAGTCACCCTCTTTAATCCCGCAAGATTGTGACCATTTTCTTTGGCGTAGCCGTATACGGCATTTCCAAGAGCAATAGACTCATCTCCCGCCGATGGCGTTATCTCCAAAGACTGCACCTCTGGCATTTCTCGCAAGTATTGATTGGCTTTAACGTTCATAAAGACACCGCCACCTAAAGCTAAATCAGCGCAATTATATTTTTTGATTGATACTCTAGCAATTTCTTTAATTATTTCCTCGGTCAGCTTTTGAATACCGTAGGCTAAAGAATCGAAACGGTACTTGAAAAATTCTTGAGCAATCAAATATTGAGTAGCTCTACGCATATCAATAGTGGAAACTAGATTCATTTTTTCATCATCAAACCAAAGTATTTTCTTCAGTTCATTATAAACCTTATCTCCCGAACTTGGTTTGGCATAAGGAGCAAGACCCATCACTTTAAACTCATGTTCATTTCTTTGCATACCAAGCAAATCAACTACCGACGCATACAAAAGACCAAGGGAGTTTATATTACTAAAATTATGCAAGACTTTTATATCACCATTCTCGAATAAATTAATTGAACCACAAAGGGCATCACCTTCCCCATCTAACGTTAGGATTAAACGTCTCTTTTTCTTATCATCGAAGAACAAAACTGAAGCCCAAGCGTGGGACAAATGATGAGGAACATTAAAAATTTCGGCTTGTGGAAATTCCTTTTTCAAAAAATTTCTAGCGGTATGCTTGTGTCCTTTGAGATTAAATTTGATTCTCGAAATTAAATTTCGAACACCATATATACTGTCTCCTAGTCCAAAATTTTTCTATCACCGCTTTCAGAAACCATTTACGATCAGACAAACTAGCCCGATAAGCCACAACATCGGCTTTAGTATTAATGATATGAACACCAGAATCTATACCATCAACGTAAACTGGTACATTATCAGATAAATCATATTTGTTTCTAAGATAGGCCAAAGCTTCGTGCGGAAAACCAATATATTTCTTTACTCTTGTCACTCGTTCTTCCATAATTGCTTCAACCACCTGCCCCTCTCTCAACAAGACCACGGTCGCATCGTGTCCAAAATTCAATCCAATTATATCCCGATTCATAGTCAGAGGATTATAACATAAAGCTATTTTTCTATACTATTTTCCTTGAAAAACCTTTCCCAATCTTCATTCGTCCGACCAGCATCAGTGCTAAAATCAACAGTATTTTGCCTAACAATGAGCGGAACATAGCCGTAGAACTTTAACTTCACCTTCCTCCTACCAACATTAGGTATTTCATCTGCGGAATAACGCAAAGGTTTTGTTAGATCGAGAAGTTTCTTCGCACCCTCTAAGGTCAAAAAATAAGCACCTGCATTGAAAAGTGGTCGGTAGAATTTTTTTGGTCCGCTATAGTTGGAAAAATTTGAAGCAATACTATTACGCAAACCTTCAAAAACAGAAAGCGGTATCATGTAAAAACTTTTTAGAACAGCATACCAAACAAAACTTGGTTTATTTTTTATTGTCTTAATAGTAGCTATTAGCCAATGGTATAAAAATATTCTACCCACATATCGATAATCAAAAGATAACCATTCCCATTTTCGATTGGTCTTATTAATTTCTTTTTCAGCTATTTGTAAAAAAATTTTTTGGTAAGACAATATCATCCTCCATGATAAGAGCTAAGGGTATATTCTCTTTTACCATTCTTTCGTATAACAAAGCATGAGCTAGAGCACAACCTTTTTCACCAGTAATTAATGATTTTTTTCTTTCCGTGATAGCCAGCTCATCATCATACCTTTCCACCACACGCTGATCGTTACCAAAAACACCCTCTACTATCTCATAGTCTGCTCCCAAACTATTTAATTGTTTCTCTACTACCAATCTTCTTTCGGTAGCTGTTGGTAGATTAATGACGAAAATCGGAAAATACTGCATAGGTAATTAAATTCTAAATTTGTTAAATAATGGCAGATTTTTAAATTTACGCAAAAGTGACATCACGCCAATCCTACGCGCCCATTTTCGTAGTAAACTGAAGGAAACCCATGAACCAGCCCAATGATTATCAGTATAGGCTAAGGCCAATTTTTCTGTTGTCCTAATTTCTCCATCATCACAAGGGTTAAAATAACGAAAATCGTAAATAGTAACATTATCATAATGATTTTTATTCAAGACTTCAGTTATAGTTCTTGGTGACGTTCTTTCAACTGAATACAAAAAGTCATTATCATAAACGGCTAATATATCCTTAATAACCTGATGATGTGGAACCGCACCAATAACACCAGCGGCCGTAATTCCATCTTTGGTTTGACCAAAAAAAACATTATGCACCAGAAGATTATCAAAAGATTTTAAAACTTCTGTATCAGTATCAAGATAAATACCACCTTCTTTTTCTAGAGCCCAAAATCTAATATAATCAGCCACAAATGCCCATTTTTTATCAGCATACATCTTTTGTACATAATGATGATTCATTGGACTGTTGCTTTCATTCCATAATTTAAATTGATAGTCAGGCAAATATTTATGCCAACTAGCCAAACAGTTTTTTGCTAGCGGTGTCAAAGGTTTACCTCCCACCCAAACATAATGAATAATTTTGGGAATTTGTTTATTTTTTTCTGCTTTAGTTAAATTCATATCATTAACCATAAACCCTAAGTGTATCTTCAATCATATCTCTCAAAGAATATTTAGGATGCCAACCTAGAATATTTCCAGCCAAAGTAGCATCAGCCACCACCACCGGTGCGTCACCAAGTCGGCGTGGAGAAACTTTTACCTTAAGCTCTTTCATGGACAAATCATTGAAAGTATCAACTAATTCTTTTACCGAACAGCCGATTCCGGTACCTAGATTATAGACACCATTTACGTCATTTTTTAAAGCTGATAAGTGTCCAGATATCAAATCATTAATATGGATATAATCACGAACACAGGTTCCATCTCTAGTATCATAATCTGCACCAAAAATTTCAAAAACCTCCTCGTTTCTTAATTTACTAGCCAATACAGGAAACACATTTTTAGAATTTTTTTCCTGATAATTCAAACCAACATCTCCAGCGACATTAAAATATCTTAAAATAGAAAAATTTCTTATCTTTCCAGCTTGAGCAAAAGACTTAATCATATCCTCAACCATGCACTTAGTAGTACCATATACACTAATCGGTCCTATTGGTGATGATTCTGCTAATTTTGCATAATCATTACTAGGCGCATACACGGCGGCCGTTGAAGAAAATACAATTCTGGGAATTTTAAAATCTTCCATAGCCTTTAGTAAATTTAGAGAACCGACCACGTTATTAGCAAAATATAAATATGGATTATTTTCACTCTCCTCCACTGACTTTTTACCTGCAAAATGGACCACGGCATCAAAATTAAATTCTCTACACAATTTCTCTAGTGTTATCTGGCTGGACACATCACCTTCCACAACCACAACCTCATTTAACACTTTATCTCTTTGACCAGTAGAAAAATTATCAAGCACCACAACCCTATCTCCTGCCAACACTAAAGACTGAACGCAAGCCGAACCAATATAACCAGCACCACCAGTAACTAAAATCGTTCTCATTTTTTTTATATTACCATTTTGTCGTAAAAAAGGTTACTGGTGGAAATACGGGTGAGCGGGCGTGGTTTTGCGAAGCAAAAACCAACGCCCGCCATCACCCTCACACACCTAAAAACCCCACTCTTCAGTGAAATTACGATGCAATAGACTAGATAACACCCTCACATCTTCACGATAATAATCTCGCAAAAATTTCTCTAATTCTGGAGAAAAAACCAAATTCTTAGCTTCAAGCAAAATTGTATCCGGTCTTTCCTTTTGAGTCTTAACCTTTTTCAAAAGATTAGCGTAGGTTTTCTTAATAAATTTAATAATAAATTTTATTGAACGTTTAATAAAACCTCCTCGTTTTTTCGGATCCTCTTCTTCCTCAGGCACTAAATGTTTCAACACCGATGGTACGAAATTACTATCAATTTCTAAATGTTTATATAAATTAGATAAATTTTTAAGTGGATCATCGCTAATCTCTGTTGCTACAAGAACCAATAAATCGTTATGGGAATAAAAACTAAAGTATTGCGTCAGATGCTTACCAAAACAAAATTTTCTTAAAATCTCTGGATGTTGCTTTAGAAATTGAGTTGGAGAAATCTCTGATTTAATTATTTGTTTTTTTAAAGCTTCAATATACATTATCTTAATCGCCAACAAGGGATCGTCAATTACTACAAACAATCGAGCACTAGGATAATTTCGGACAATCAAAGATACCGACATGAGACAGCCGAGATAATTCTCTGATAACTCTCCACACTTAACTCCCGATTTATTAATAAGGAAATTACTCTCATACCAATCAATCCCTTTTTGATAAACCTTTGTCTCAGAAAAAAAGTTAGTGCTAGTCTCTGGTGAAAATATTTCTGGATGCAAACGCAAATAACCGTGTAGTTGTTTAGCCAAACTTCCTACCCCTAAACCAAAAAAACTTAACAATGTTTTACGTGCACGCATACCTAATCAGTCTTATCCTCTTTCTTGTCTTCAGCAAAAAAAGCTTGTTCGATACTAGTACGATAAGCTGTTCTATATAGGCTTGGATCGTCATGAAATTTATGAACAATCATCTCTTGAGCAGCTTCAACTAAATGTTTTCTTAGGATAGTATCATTCATAAGCATGTTTAGTTTTAAACTAAACTCATCGACATTACTAGAATTACAAAACAAAGCTGATTCACCATCAACAAATACATCTTCACGAAAAGCATTTCTCGACATCACCAATGGAATACCAACCGCTGCCGCTTGCAATACCAACTCATCACTTTCAGCAGTTGTTTCCGGTACCACTAGAACGTTAGCTGATTTCAAATACGGTACAATATCTTTAATTGCACCCTCAAATATTACTTGCTCCTTTATACCAAAAATTTCTACCCTTCTCTGTGCTTCTTTTTTGTAGGCACCATCTCCGATAACAATCAAACCTATATGTGGGTTACGAAGACCAAATCGACCAGCATCGATAACTTTATTAATAGCACTATCGTAAGTTAATTTACCAATATACAGCATAATAAAAACCAGTGGCTTGTATTTTTCTCTCAACTCAAGAGTGGCAGGAATATTTATCAACGATTCGTAATTATTAAACTTTGGTAAAACAGCTAAATCACTGATTTCAAACTGCTTAGCCAACACGTCATAAACAGATCTAGTGCTAGTCCTCACACTATCTACTTTTGGTATAGTGAATCTGGTTAAAAAATTTGCGCCAACGGTTGTGTTTATCACTTTTAATAAAATCTGTTTTTGTATAATCTTCTAATACATGAATCTGAACTGGGCGCTCATATTTTTTGCCGAGCATAATTGCTAACACTGCACTTTCAAACGGGTCACGAGCTACAATTAAATCGGGACGAAATCCGCCAGCAAATACTAGCTGATCATTTATTAGTTTCATGCCAGCAAAAGGAGTTTTCCACCAATCTTTATCACTGGCGGTATAAAGCCAGACATTATTAGCGACCCTAAGAGCTGGGTTCTTGGCCCTGATACCTTGACGCAATATTAAAATATGAACTTCATCGAATAAGTCAGAAATATTAGTATAACCATCCAAAGATTGTTGCGTAGGATTTAACAATGACTCATCTCTGGAAACAAACAAGACTCTGGTTTCAGCTCTTTCCGATTTTACCTCATATACAGACTGATCGTGAATTGCTTCTTCTACAGACAAATATCTGGTTTCGTCTTTTGCTTTTTTTTTCTTTCTCCAGAATATAATCAAGACTATACCGCTCAAATTCTGAAGCGTCAGTTTGAGAAAGATTCTTTCTGGCCATAGTAATAATAGTATACAACCAAACCTCACTTAATTGGTGAGCTTATCAAGATAAGCTACAACAACTTCATCAAAATTGAAGCTAATTTATTTGGATCATGACGAATAAGACTGCGTTTAACTTCATCACTTTCAACGGAATTTATTACTTCATTTGAAACTAAATTCTCTGAATAAATTAAACATTTATCCGATGTACAATTATTATGTACAGGAAAGTCACCCTCCTTAGCATAAAGCTTAAGTAAATTAGAAGAAAAAGTGGTTGAATTAATTATAGCCACATCAGGAGTACGATCAATATATCTGATTATCTCATTAACATGTTCCATAGCGTTCATACCAACCGTCTGTCCTTTTTTAGACATTAGATTGCAGATATACACCACCTTGGCCGAGCTCTCACGCAAAGCCTCAGTAAAACCACCAACGATACAGTTAGATAAAATACTGGTATACAAATCTCCAGGACCAAGTACTACCATATCAGCTTCTATTAGTGCGGTCTTGGCTTCAGGATTCAGACTAGCCTCTGGACTAAGATAAAGTTTAACAATACGAAGATTAGATATAGCTGGTGACAAAATATCAATATCATGTTCATTAAAAATCACCGAACCGTCTTCGTACTCGGCTACCAAATTTGTGTGATCAGTTGTTACCGGAATCACTTTACCAGATACACGTAAAATTTTAGAAGCCGCCTTTATAGCTTCGACTTCACTACCCAAAATATCAGTAAGAGCGGTTAATAATAAGTTACCAAAATTATGACCAGACAAACCTTCACCTCTATCAAAGCGGTAGAGGAATAATTTTCGTAATAACTGATGATTCTCATCATCTGTTACAGCCAAAGCTGTCAGGGCGTTACGTACATCACCAATTGGTAACTGTCCAAATTCGTCTCTTAGTCTACCCGACGAACCGCCAGAATCAGACATGCTAACAATAGCCGTTAGATCAATTTCATCAGCATGTCGTGACAACCCGCGCAAGACGGTATGAGTACCGGTTCCTCCCCCTACCACTACTACTCTTTTTTTATCCATATTTCTAGTTTGATTTGAGCGAACATAGTAGCACTTACAATTGATATGTAAATAAATTGCCTGTTACTAACGACGACTAAAGCGAAGTAGGAGCAAAGCAGTAATAATCAGTAAAATTAGGCCAAAATAAGACCAATTAATGCCATTTTTATCTTCCGCCTTACCCTCTAAAGACAAAGCTGATGGAGTCTCTTCTTCAATTTTATCGGTTGTAGACGCAAACACCTCTTCAACCAAAGTTTCTGCCCTAGATACTGATGGCAAAAATACTTCTTGGGCTTTAGCTAAAGTAGCACTTAAAGTATTGCTTTCATTTTGCACCGACTTAGCCACAACATTATCTTCATCTACAGCGTAACTTTTTTCTTGATTCCAATCGGTATACAATTTGGAAAAATTTGAAGTTAATGAATTTCCTTTATTGTCATACACCACAACCAAATTTGATTTACTACCTAACCGTGTCTTAGCAATAGTAATAGTAGCCTTAGGTAGAATTATACTTTTTGGCGGTAGCACCACTTCTTTATCACCACGAATAACAAAACCCGATATATCAACATCATAAGGAGAGTCATTATGTATTTGTATATCACCATTATCATTTTCAGTTAAAGAAAAATTAACTGGTAAAATTGTTATTTCTTTTCTTATAGTTTCGTCGTGTCGACCATACTTAGCATTAACCGTGACGACATAAGTCCCTGGATAAGAAAAAGTATGTTCGACTTTTTTACCTTGACTTGAATAAGTGTCACCAAAGTTCCAAGTGTAAATCAAAGAAGAAATAATTGTTTCACCTACCCCTTTTCCACTAACTGAAAAAGGTACTGTCTGATTAACATAAGCCACGTCTTGTGTTTCTATTTCTAACTTTAAAACGGTGTTAGGTGTAACTAAACTGACCGACCTAATTTTATCATTAGGCATAATCACATTACTATGACCTTGTCTTGCATTATTATCACTAATTGAGTTTTGCTTTATATCGGTTTCTACTCGACCACTCTTATTCTGATTTCCTGGTGTAGGCACATCAGTCACCCAACCCTTAGAAGTATATTGAGCAGTATCTTTATTGGTATTATCTCCACCAACCTCTAACCAATTCTCTCCACCAACTACCTGATCCATTATTAAACCGTCAGCATTTTTAAGTGTTAAGGTCGCCCCAGTATTTACCAGAGCCCCCGTGTAAATGAAAAAAGCTGTTGCCGGTGATGATTCTTCACTGGTCCTTTCCAACACAGCATAGGATGAAGCTGGTATAGAACCAGTCAGAGTAACTAACAGATTAGCACCGTCCCCCAAAGTCCAATTATCTACACTTACTGATTCTGTACCGGAATTATAGAGTTCGATCCATTCATGATTAGCTGAAGTAAGATCACCCATCCAAGCCACTTCATTTATAATCACTGAGGCCTGACTAGATATTGGCAGAAATAAGGTAATTAAAGCAATCAGATAACGAGACATGGAATTTTAATTAAGAAGTAAAGGGTGAACGTTCATGGTGTGGCTGCTTTAATTTTTTCTCAATTTTTTTTGGTGATAAAGGATTATCTACGTTTTCTTGACGGTTTTCCTGTGACTGATGACTGTGATTAAAACGATGATTCCTTTGACTAGATTGATGATTATGATGTTTATGATTGGGTTTAAATTGATGATTGGTATTATTTTTTGATTGATTATTTCGATTAGGTAGAAAATTAGTTTTTATTCCCGAATGACTTTCCTGCCCTTTATTTACAGTCGTTCCTTTATCAAAATCCACAAAATAAGCATCAACTTCAGCGGACATTTTTGCTAATTCGTTTCTTACTTTATCTTTATCTTCTGGTGCCACTCCTTTATTTTCTAAATGATCAACCAACTTAGGTTTAAAGATACTAGGAGCCGAAATATGCTTAGCTGAAATATTGTTATTATCACTAACAATATCAGAAACTTCAGACTTCACCGGTTTTACACTTTCAGTCTTCTTAAGTAATGAAGTCAGCACATTTTGTAGATCAGATTTATCCGCTGAAATTCCCTCCGGTTTCTTTTCTATCGATATATCATTTGTCTTATCAGCCACATTCACACTCACCACATTGCTCATACCCTTCTCCTCCTTACTACCTTCACTGATTTTACTTAAAATATTTTTTAGGTCAGATAATGAGCGTTCGGTTTTAGCTGGCTTTATCTCTTTTTTTTTCTAGTCGGATTTGTGGGTTAGGTAAATTTTTTTTTGATTAACTCATTATTATCTTTTGTAGCAACAAAGGTTTTTTCAATCTTATTATCAACTACTACTTTTGACACTAAATCTTCATTGATATTTTTTATGGTTTTTGGAATTTCTTTCTTTTTGTTTTCATTAAAACTGTTGTTGGCGTGATTGTTTTTCTTAATTGGTGTTTCTGTTTTTACCGGTGTATGTAATTCAGCAACAACTCTCTCCACTTCTTCTCGGGGTTTGGTGTAATTTTTACGACTAGCAGCAATCACCATATTAAGGCATGATATTCGTGGTTTTTCTATTGGTGGCAAGGTAACGGCTGAAAAGGGTTGTGAACCGATACCGTCAATCATTAAAGTTAAATAAATCTGTGCGAAGCCAAGATTAACTAAATCGTTCGCAACAAAGCGCGGTGAAAATACCGTTTCCAAAACCTCAGCATCAAAAGGGCCAACTCGGAAAGCAATTGTTGTACCTACGTTTCCAAAAACCGCATTTCTTACATCTTCCTCCATCTGCTCAATGTATTGGTGAGCAATAATTAAATTTAGATGATACTTTCGAGCTTCAGAAAGAATGTTAGCAAAAGTTGAGTTAGCAAAGGACTGAAACTCATCAACATAAAAATAAAAATTAGGCATGTTGCGCATCTTCTCAATCGGCAAATCAGCTCGACTCATAGCCGCTAAATAAATGCGAGTAGTGAGCATTGAACCTAGTAAATTCGCATTAGTTTCACCCACCAAACCTTTTGAGAGATTCATGATGAGAATTTTCTTCTCATCCATAATTTTTCTAATATCAAAACTGGAATGTGGTTGACCGATAATATTTCTAATTAAAGGATTGCCAGTAAACTGGCCAATTTTATTTTGAATAGCTGGCAAAGCATCCGCTGTGAAGCGATCGGTATAATTTGCAAACTCTTCAGTCCAAAAAGCTTTTACCGCTGGATCTTTAATATAATCAACTACTTGTGCACGATAGGCTTTGTCTGAGAATAAACGATTCACAGACAAGAGTGTTGTATCTGGATATTCAATCAAAGCCAACAAGGCGTTGGTTAAAATATACTCCATACGCGCACTCCAAGCATCAACCCAAATCTTCTTAAAAGTTGACATCAGTCCTGATACCACCAAATGTCTTTTATCCGGACCCACGTCTTCCATAACGTTAAAAGAAACCGGATGTGCCATATCAAATGGAGCAAAATATATCACGTCATTGATACGATGTTCCGGCACATAATCAAGCAGAGTCTGTGCAGCTGACCCATGCGGATCAATGAAAGCCACTCCCTCTCCATTCATTATGTCTTGTGCGGCCATATTCTCAAGCAGAGTGGACTTACCCATACCTGTCTTGCCGACCACATACATGTGACGTTGACGATCCTTAGCTTTTATACCAAAAGGAACTTGCTGTCCGCGAGCATCAGTCTTGGCAAAAAAAGTGATTTTCTCCGGGTCGAAACTCATATTTTTAGTATATCATTACCCACCGAAATGGTCTTCTGCGTATTGCAAAAGCTCTAATACATCATTATGTCTATCTTCTGAACCGAGAACGATTATTACTATTATTCTTTCTTCACCTTTTACTTCAAGCTTATGTAAAGAAACTGAAGTTTGTCCGGCAGCATTAGTTTCACCCACTTTACCACCAATAAAATTATCTAAACCTTCCACTTTATTAAAATTAACCAATTCGCCAAATTCACCACTAACATATGAAGTTGGTATATTCTGATTTGCAGTTAGCTCAAAAATGAATTTACGGTTTTTGTAGATATACTGTGTCAATCGCAATAAATCACCAACAGAAGAAACATTTTCCGCTCCTAGTCCAGACGGATCAATAAAATAAGTATCAACCATACCAATCTCTTTAGCCTTTTGATTCATCTGCTCCAAAAACTTCTCCCGTCCCAACTGCGAAGCAATGACTTCCGCTGCTTCATTAGACGATTCAACTAAAAGTAGTTGTAACAAACTATACATAGATACTTCCTGTCTATCTCCGAGACGAGGAATTAATGATTGTACAAAAGTAGGTTGATTGACAGCAACGTTTTTATCCAAATTTATATATTCTGTTGCTATCACAGCTGTCATTAATTTAGTAACAGAAGCTATTGGTACAGATTTATCGAGATCACTTGAAGCTAAAACTGTACTACTTTCAACATCAGCAATTAGGTAATTTGCTGTCTTTAAATCGCCAATCTTCGGTTCATAAAGGAATGGTTCACCAGAAAAATTTTCTTCATATACTAAAACTGGAGTATTAATTTTTATTTGCTTATATATTCTTTCCGCATCTTCTGTTTTTAGTCTTATACAATCACCAGAAAAATCCTCCGCTACCGGTGTTTTGTCACCATAACTAGGCCAACCGTGTAGATAAAAATTACTTTGGAAAGACAAACTCCAGGGTTGGTAAACTTGACCCATAGTTGAAAAATAATTTTCCTTTTTTGTTTCTACTTTATAAATTCCCGCTGGTGTTTGACACCAAGAGCCAGCTAGACCTTTAGAGATAATTGGTACATTTTCAACCAAAACACCATCAGCAAAATATCTAAGTTTCTTTTCCACTAAATCTACCTCTAAAAAAGTTACCGCTGAGTCAATGAAGGCATCACGGGTTTCGTTAAAAAAACCTGATTGTGTAAACGCAACCTGAACACCGTAGTTGAGAGGTTCGATTTCAGCGGTATTTGGATTAATAATTGAAATTTGTGGTACAGAAGCTGTGTTGACCGAAGCCACTGTCTGTACTCCTACAAAACCAATACCAAAAACCAACAGTAGCAAGACTGAAAATAGACCGAAATTTTTATACAGGTCAAAGTTTACTTTCTTCCTCCTCCTTCCCAAATTACTAGGTATCAAAAGCCCTTTACCAGACTGAGGTATATCTTCTTCGTGTCGTACAGCATAAAAACGACGTTTCGGTGATTCGTCTATCATAAAGAACATGATACCGTAAAAAAGTGTTAATTTTGACCATTAACCACAGTTTCACTACTCTTCACCACTTCATAGACTCCGTCTGCCTTTAAAGCTCCTTTAGTATAAATATTTGATGGTGCCCAAATCATAAAACTCATTACCCCAGCATCATAACTAGCTTGTATCTGAGTACGCACTTCGGCCACGTCATAATTACCGCCATAGTCAAAATCCTGAATCCAAGTCCTTAATCTATCAGCATCATAAACTGGTTTTTTGTATACCGCTGGAGTCGATGTACCAACCCTCTCGTGCAAAAATCCAGACACAGAAGTAGTTGGTGATTTCATTCTTGCTACCCCAGAAGACATAGCGTGATAAACAATCTTGTAAGGATTACTATTAGGATTTCCTAAACCAAGATAATTTGGCGGATAATGTGATGGATAAACCATCGGTGCCACAAAATCAAAATACGGCGCTGCGCGCTCTTGTATCTGACCAATAGAAAGATCGTCAAAATTTGTAGTTGTCATCCCAAAAAGATCAACCGAAGTCCACGGGGTAGATGATGCTCTACCAGTATTTTCATGTTTATATTTTGCAAATCGATCCTCCTCATCTAGAGCTTTTTGTAGGTAAGCAAAGAAGGCTTCTAGGTTGGCTTGCTTATCGTTTGGCCAACTTGAACCAGCGGTATGAGCAAAATAAATATCGCGCATATTGCCATCACTAGGATAACGTACATAATCAAAATTTAATTCATCAAAACCGAGATTGTAGGAGTCAACTGCTAAATCTATAATATGATCCCAATATTCTTTAGCTGCCACATCAATGAATGATAAACCTTTACCATCATGCCAAACCGAATTACCATCCAAACGTTTGACAGCCAAATGCGGATAACGCTCCGCGTAAAATGGATCCTGAAAAACAGTAATTCGTCCAATTACATAAATATCATTATCATGTAAACTGGCAACAAATTCACGCATATCGCGAGCGCCACAGCGAGCATTCTCCCAAGCTGGTAACCAATCAGGATTCTCGGGACGAAAAGAAATAGTGCCGGAATAATCTTTAATATCCAGAACCACACTATTAATTTCTGTTTCTTTCATTAGAGTAACTAACTTTTCTCGAAAACTTGGTGTGCCGGCAACACAAGAGGTCATATAAATAGCTTTCACTTGCGAAGGTAAGGGCACATGTGAAACTTGGGGACGATTGTCTTCTTTATCAGGAATATCTTTATTTGTTTTTTTCTCTACAGTCTCATATTCTTGAGAATTTGATATAGAGTTTTTTTCATAAACTAAATCTGATTTAGGAATATAAGCATAACTAAAAAAACGCTACTGTTCCCAGGATTAAAATTAAACTCAGACCTATATATTTGGTCATACCTGACTATTGTAACTCAGTCTTGTCAAAAAGTTGCTTGGTAGTCTCCACAAAAGAATCGCTACCCCTCTCACCATTACCTCGATCGATTTTCAACAGAAAAAGATTCCGACGTAAAGCATAACCAGTAATAATTAAAATCACTCCTATACCAGACACAAGATATTGCTTCCATAATTCGGGAATACCTAAAAATGGTAAAACTGTTAAACAAATTCCAAATATAAAAACTAGGGTTTCTTTTGTCATCACTAAAATTTCACAGCATTCTACCGTGAAGAGACAATTACTACAAATTAAGTGAAGAAACAAGCGTAGCGACTATTCTGAACTTATGTCAGAATTTGTTCTGCCCTTGGGCAAATTCTGACCCCTGTGCTTAAAAATAACCACAAATTCCCCTTTTTGTTTGACAGGAAAAGTGTTTAAAATATGCAAAAGTTCAGTTGGTGTACCAACAAGCATTTCCTCATGTAATTTGGTCAATTCACGTCCGAGCTTAACTTCGCTAGTGGGTGCGATTTTCTCTAAAGCTTCTAAGGTTTTTAGAATTCTGTGAGTTGATTCAAAAAAAATAGTCGGTTGTGGAAGGGTCGTGAGACTTTTGAAAAAAAGTCTCAGACCCTTCTTCTGTGGTACAAATCCCAAAAAAAGTAAATTGATTACCAGCAATACCAGCAATGGAAAAAGAGGCAGTTAAAGCTGAAGCTCCAGGAATCGCTTCAATGCGCGCGCCCGCGGTGCGGGCGCGCGCCACAAGCCACACCCCAGGATCACTCACAGCTGGAGTCCCAGCATCTGATACCAAAGCAATATTTTTTCCCTCTTCCAAGTCACTAATTATCATGTCATGCGCATTCTCACTTGTATGCGCATCATATCGCCTTAAGGTTTGCTTAATATCATAATGCGCCAACAGTTTCCCTGTCACTCGCGTATCTTCACAAAGTATATAATCAACCTCCTTAAGAATACGTAAAGCCCGCAAGGTAATATCTTCCAAGTTTCCAATCGGTGTTGCTACCACATACAGTGTTCCCATAACGAGATACTAGCAGAAAATCAGAAAAAAGAAACCGGGCGCTAGCGCGCCCGGCAAAGTCTCAAACCATGATTGTTTAGTTTCTACTCATAAAAAAATTAAAAGTACGTAATACTACATGCCCATTTCTAAAACCAAAGTAAGAAACGTCACATCCATTTTCTTCACATAAGAAAATCGGTCTTCTGCATTCTTCCAAAATAAATTCAGGAATATCTTGCAGGTAAACAAGAGAAAATCTTTCATTTTTTACTGCTAAATTAAAACGAATTTGTATAATGATACTTCCAGAATTATTTGAAATCCATGAAACTTCACCCTTATAAACCCAACCTAGCAAATGTATTTCAATTTCTTTTATGAATCTTAATTTCTTGAAAACTTTTTCATTCCATTCATATGATTCTAAGGTGAGAATTTTTACCGACCTCTCTACTTCAATTTCTCTAATTCCTTTAGCTTTCTCTAAAAGATCCACACCTAAACACATCAATGACAAGGAACTGAAATCTGAGCTACCTTCCATAGCACACCTTCCTTTTCTAAAAAAGGCCGTCACCTTGATTGATGACGACTAAGAGCTTCTAAAAACTTATTGTAACACAACCATCCAAAAATTTGCAAAACACGAAACCTAAAGTTGACTTTTATTCATCTTTATGTTATTATTGAGGGTAAATAAGATCTTTCTTATTTGATTCTTTACAACATAGAAAAAGGAGGTTTAATTGAATACTTATAATTTCTGGATTCCGTGCATTTTAATGGGATTTGGTATTGCCATAGATGTCACCATAGCCACACTTTCCAAGTTCCGTGATAACGACTTATCTCTAAAAACTTGGACAGTCCCGATTACCATCACTCATGTAGTTTTTCCAGCAATTGGTTATTACTTCTTCTGGGGAATGGGGGTTTGGTTACCGTCCTTGCAAATGATATTGGGTATTATCGGCTTTCTATTGGTAGCATTATTCATCTATGAGGTGATGTGTGAATCGATGGGAACAGAACCTGTTTTTGGAATTTCAAGCTTTATTGCGAAGTTCTTTGGACTGGAAGAAGATGATTCCCGAAGATTTGTTGCTATTTTAGCAGTTAGTTGGGACGCTCTTTGGAGTGGTCCAGCCAAATCAGCTCAAGCTGATGCAGGAAACTGGACGAATAACGAAGTCTTTTTAAGCTTCTTTGTGGCTGGTTTGGCGGTGGCCATAATTGCTCAAGTAGCACTGGGCATAGCTTTCTTACTCAGGAAGGTTAAATTTCACAACCCAGAAAGTCTAGCGAGATTTAATTTCTGGGGAAAATTTGTGGAACTATCAGTGATTGGAGGTTTTGGTGTCTTGTCATTATGGCACGGCTTGATTGATGGGGGTAATTTATACATATCCATCATCATCGCTTCTGCAATCATGTTTTTGGTTTTCACAAAATACCGTAAAAATCTGATTGAAAGCGAAATGTCTGAAGCACAAGAAGCCGTGGATAAATAATTTAAATTCACGACCGCAAGTTTATTAAACTTGCCGGTTTTTTATCCCACCAACTCCTCCGCCACATTTGTTGTCATATCACCAGCGCCCATTGTCATTACTACCCCGCCTTTATTTTGATAAATATCATTTTTAATAAAAGCCACCGCCTCTTCAGGATTTTGTATCACTGTCGCCTTGACACCAAATTCAGCAATTGCCACCGCTAATTTTTCATTAGAGACACCAGAAACGTTTTCTTCACGAGCAGCGTAAATTGGCAAAAGTATCACCTCATCTGCCTTAGCCAAAGCTTTTGCAAAATCCGCAAATAATTCGTGAGTTCTAGTATAAGTATGAGATTGAAAAACTACAGTCAGATATTCTTTAGGAAAAAGTTCGCGAGCGCCGGAAATTGTTACCATAATTTCTGTTGGATGATGGCCGTAATCATCGTACACTTCAACCTTATTATCATTCACAGAAAAATTACCTTTATATTCAAAACGTCGCCAAGTACCGGAAAATTTTTCTAGAGCTTGATCACTTAGATTTTGATCAATATTCAAAGCCTTAACCACGGCCCTGACGGCACCGGCATTTAAACGATTATGCATGCCAGGCTGACGTAGAGAAATAGTTAAACTCACAAATTCTCGATAATCAATTATCTTCGCCACTACTCCCATTAAAACTGGTTTGATATTGTCATTAGTCGTATCGGCGACAATAAAGCCTGTATCTGGCACCTTCAGCGCCAAATCGCGGAAAGCACTTTGCACATCACTCAAATCTTTATAGTAATCAACATGATCTAATTCAATATTTGTAATCACCAAAATATCTGGTTCAAGATGGAGAAAATCCCGCTTATATTCACAAGCCTCTACTACCGCATATTTACTTTTACCAGCTCGAAAATTACTTCCGGTCTTTGATCTTAAAGAACCAATAACGGCGGTCGGGTCAAGACCAACTTCTTCCAAGACATCGGTCATCATAGCTGTAGTAGTAGTCTTACCATGAGTACCCGCAATTGCAATCAGATAGTATGGATTTACCACCAATCCCAAGGCTTCGAAATAATTCATCATCGGCACGCCAAGTTTTTTTGCTTCCATCATTTCCTCATGATCTTTAGGCATAGCTTCGGTATAAATTACCAAATCAATATCCGGAGAAATATTATCGGCGATTTGTGAAGAAAAAATATTTACCCCCTCTTTAGCTAAAGCTTTGGTGATAAGTGATTCAGATCTGTCCGATCCGCTTACCTTTTTACCTTCATGCAAAAAGTACCGAGCTAAAGCGGACATCCCAATACCACCGATACCGATGAAGTGAATTTTATTATACTTATTCATTTTCCAATCATTATACATTTTGATACCTTTATCAACCACTCCCGACCTATCAGGTGGCAACTCATCAAAACTAAACCAATTAGCGTCAATTATCTCTTGATCATCAATAATCAAATCCTCAACATTAGTATAAGTAACATAAAATCGTACTGTGTCTTTTTTGTATTCGGGTTCGGAATAAAAAGAGGAGATAAAAGTAAGAACATCAACTTCCAGACCAGATTCTTCTTTTAGCTCTCTTTTAGCCGCCACCTCAAAGCTCTCTCCCTTATCTACCATTCCACCCGGTATAACCCATTTCTTTTTTCCGTACCCAGTCCGCAACAAAAGAATTTTGCCGTTATTTATTACTATAACTTTTACACCATTGGTTTTTGGTCTAAATAAAAAATAATAAATTTTCTTTACTAGATTTTCTATAAAAAAATAGATCTCACGTAAAACGCGTAACAAGACTGGGCGAGGATTATGATGAAGCATACTTCCCTATTAGACCCAAAAACTCATCATTCCTTTCATATTCATTTTTATATTGTGAGAAAGAAGCGAAAGCTGGTGAGAATAAAATAATATTTCCAGCTTCAGCTAAAGATAGGGATTTGGCTACGGCTTCGTTTAAATTAGCCACTATAGTAGGAGAAATATTTTTTTGCTCTAAAGCTGAAACTAGTTTGTCGGTACCATTACCAGGAATTAAAATTACCGCTTTTGTATAAGAAGCAATAGCCTCCACTAAATCATCAATCGCGATATTTTTATCGGCTCCGCCAGCAATCAATACTACGTTCTTTTTGTCACCGTCGCCAACAGCCTTGAGTCCAATCGCTGTTGCTTGTGGTGTAGTAGCGTTGTTGTCATTATAAATTCCCACCCCCTCTTCTGTTACACCCACATACTCTAAACGACCTTCCACCCCTCTAAAAGTAGCTAGGGCATTAAAAATCTCTTCATCTTCCAAACCAGTTGCTTTAAGAGCGAGGTAGGCTAAAGAAGCATTTAGACGATTATGTTCACCCGGCATAGATAAAAGCATATCCTCCGGCAAGATTGATAAATTTGCCAACAACACCTCTTGGTTGAAGTGATAATTTAATTTTTGGGCTAAAGCAAATACTTCTGGGGTTGTTACAAACACTCCACTGTCTTCTTGATGCAAAAAAATCTGTGCCTTGTCTTTAAAATACAAATCCATGGCCTCCTCTTTGGTTTTACCACCACGAGTATAATAATTGAGATGGTCTTCCATAAAGTTGGTAAAAACTGCAATCTGCGGTGAAATACCCGCCCAACCAAAACCTTGTAATTGCCACGAATCAAGCTCCATCACCGCCACAGAATCCTCCTTCACTTCCTTTAAAAGTTGGAGATTAGAAAGACCGCGCACATTACCACCGAGTAACACACTTTCACCGGTTACTTCCGACAACACATGATGAATCATATGAGTAACCGTACTTTTACCGCGAGTACCAGTCACCCCAATAATTGGCACATGAGAAATCTCTGCAAATAAAGCAGCAGATTGTTTTAGAGGCACGCCCGCTTCGCGGGCGTGCCTCAAATACTCCGAATCCAAAGGAACCCCAGCCGCCACCAACACCAAATCCACATTTTCAAAATCCTCAAGCTTATGACCACCTAAAGCAAAACGTATATTGGAAAATTCCCGTAAAGATTCTACCGAAGAAGCTAATTCAGTTTCGGTTTTCAAATCAGTCACAATCACCTCCTGAGCTCCAACTTCAGCTATAAAGCGAGCGTCTCCCACTCCCCGTCCTAAAAGTCCGAGACCCATTACTGTGACTCGCTTATCTTTAAAATAATCAGTAAATGTCATATTGACCATATCATACGCAAAAAACGCTCTATTTGCCAATAAAAGACCATGCTACACTTTAATTATGAACAAATCTGTAACCAACAAAATAATCCACTTTCTTTCAGTTTTGTTTATCGTTGTAGTTATATTTAGTGCCTCCATTTATCTAACAGAATACGTCACCAATGACATTGATGCTCAATTATTCATTCAGCAATTTGGTTATATTGGCGTACTCCTTATCAGTTTCATTACTGGTCTCAGTCTTATCTCACCAGTTCCGGCTGCTACTTTTACACCAATCTTCACCGCTGGTGGCATACCGCTTTTTGTAACCATTGGACTAGCTGTGGTTGGTACTATGTGTGCAAATTTCATTTCATATTACATCGGACGCCTTGGACATGATTTTACCTCTGCTCACTATCCAAAAATTCAGAAAAAAATTATTAATCTGTATACATGTAGAAAAGAATTGTTACCTTACCTCATATTTGCCTTCACCGCTTTTGTACCAATTCCTGACGAAATTTATCTGATCCCCTTGGGTATTATTGGGGTAAGAATTCGTGAATTTATCATCCCTCTATTTTTGGGAACTATCTTTTTCCAAACCATGACAGCTCTTGGTTTTCATAACATCTTCCAAATTATCCTAAACTAAAGGGGAAAAGTAACAGCAAAAATATCTTATCTGTTATACTTTTAGTATATGCAACCAAAAAAATTAGAAAACTATAAAGTTTTTCCTTTCATCGCTTGGACTATTTGTGTACTTTTTGCTGGTTTCGTTGGCTTACTCTCACTAGAAATGAAACAAGCCATCACTGAATTACAAACCATTAATTTACAAAACGCTGAAAAGATAGATTCCATAGAGAAAAAACTCGATCAAAGGTAATCTTCAATAAAATCCGCCAATGGCGGATTTTTGCTAAAAACTTTATAGAATAAGAATCACACTAAAAGCCCGTGTGTGTGCTCTAGGATTAAATGAATAAAGGAGTGTAACGACTATTATGAATTTATGTCCCAATTTCGCCCTTTCCTAGGCGAAATTGCTGGACGAAAAAACTACAAATACTTAAAGCACACTAAAAGCCCGTGTGTGTGCTCTAGGATTCGCACCACAAGAGTATTTCCGTTTTTATATTCCTTTCAGTCATTAAAAACTAGGTCAACCTAGGGCCTTTAAAAAATAGTAAGCACACTAAAAGCCCGTGTGCGCGCTCTAGGATTCGAACCTAGGGCCTTTCGAGTATCAGTCGAATGCTCTAGCCAACTGAGCTAAGCGCGCACACGGGCTTCTAACAAATGTGTCCGCTACTATAGCAGATAATTATAAAAAATGTAAGGGTTAAAAAAGATAAAAGCTCTATAGTAAACTATAGAGCTTTTTGCTCTTAGGTTGGATGTGTTTCTATAAAAAGTACATCCAACCGAACAATCCTCCAAAAAATGTTAAAGCTAACAACACGGCCCAGCCAATTATTTGCAACCGACCGACCTCACCATTTTTAATTTCATCAAAACCTTCCCTGAAAAAATCAAAAACAGATCCTGTGTTTATTTCAAACATTTTTTCATCTCCTGCTTGTGTCAATAATGATTCGGCATTTTTTAATTTTTTCATTTCTTACCCCTTAAAATTGAAAACCTAACTTCTCCTATGATAACACACCATATACTTTTGTCAAGTGTTTGTTTTCCCCGACAAACTCTTGGGAGTGAGATATAATGCAGGTATGAAATTTTTAACCTTATTTGCCCTTATTGCCCTTCTACCCACCACCGCCTCGGCTCAAAGCCTTCAAACACTCATCCCTGGAATTATTGGTTTTATTGATACAGTTCTCATTCCTTTTCTCCTTGGTCTTACTTTCTTAATTTTTGTTTATAGTGCCGTTAAATATTTTGTTATTGAGGGTGATAACGAAAAAGGTCAGGAAAAAGCTAAAAGTCTAGCTCTTTATGGCGTCCTTGCTTTTGTCTTCGTTATCATCTTTTTTGGCCTTGTAAAAATAGTAACCTTAACCACCGGCCTTGAAAGCACAAAACCAGTCTGTCCAGATTATTTAAAAGAAAAAGGTGAATGCAAAAGTCCTCCACCAATTCCTGGCAAAAAACCACCAGTTCCAGATGGATTTGTAAATTAAAATAAACCCCTGCTTTAAAGCAGGGGTTTATTTTAATTTCATATGCATAATTTTTGCAAAAGGGATTTCTCTCTTTTGTCTTATCCTTTGGTCCGGTCTTTCCCTGGAGTCCGATACCATTTCAGAGAATTGAGTATCATCTCTCGTTATATGCTCAATTGAGGCATATAACATCGACCAATTAGCCATCGACCATGGAGGTTACCCTCACATGCGTGACATGTCCAATTGGAATTAATCCACGACCAGCTTCCGCTAGCCGTGCCTTGTTACGACTTAGTCCTTGTTATCGAGTTTACCGTCGGCCCACTCTAGGTGGGACTTCGGGCACTCCCGACTCCCCTGACTTGACGGGCGGTGAGTACAAGGCTCGGGAACGTATTCACCGCGGCGTTGCTGATCCGCGATTACTAGCGATTCCGACTTCATGAGGGCGAGTTGCAGCCCTCAATCCGAACTGAGGATGGTTTTATAAGGATTTGCTCCACATTACTGTATTGCGTCCCGTTGTACCACCCATTGTATCACGTGTGCAGCCCAAGGCATCGAGGGACATGCTGACCTGGCGTCATCCTCACCTTCCTCTCCCGTGAGGGAGCAGTCTCGCCTGACACTTATAACAGGCAACGAGGGTTGCGTTCGTTTCCCCACTTAAGGGAACAGCTCAAGCCACGAACTGACGACGGCCATGCATCACCTGCCATACACCCTCGAAGGCTTCCCGAGTTTCCCCGGGCGTGCAGTATGGTTTCTAGCTTGGTAAGGTTCTTCGCTTATCGACGAATTAAGCCACATGATCCACCGCTTGTGCGAGCCCCCGTCTATTCCTTTGAGTTTTAAGCTTGCGCTCGTACTACCCAGGCGGTCTGTTTAACGTGTTAACTTCGCCACAGAGAGGGTCGATACTCCCTATAGCCAACAGACAGCGTTTAGGGCGTGGACTACGCGGGTATCTAATCCGCTTCGCTACCCACGCTTTCGTGCCTCAGCGTCAAGAATGTGCCAGTAAGCTGCCTTCGCATTTGGTATTCCCCATGATATCAACGGATTTCACCCCTACACCATGAGTTCTGCTTACCTCTCACACCTTCTAGTTATACCGTTTCAAATGCGGATCTCGGGTTGAGCCCGAGGATTTGACACCTGACTAATATAACCGCCTACGCACCCTTTACGCCCAGTAAATCCGGATAATGCTTGGGGCCTCTGTATTACCGCTCCTGCTGGCACAGAGTTAGGAGCCCCTTATTCATGAGGTAACGTCAATAAACTTCCTCCCTCATAAAAGGTGTTTACGTCCCTAAGGACTTCATCCACCACGCGGCGTCGCTCCGTCAGACTTTCGTCCATTGCGGAAGATTCTCGACTGCAGCCTCCCGTAGGAGTATGGACCGTGTCGCAGTTCCATCGGTGGGGGCCAGGCTCTCACCTCCCCTAGCCGTCGTAGCCTTGGTAAGCCGTTACCTTACCAACAAGCTGATAGCCCGCAGGCCGTTCCAAGAGCGATAAATCTTTACCCCGAAGGGACCATCAAGTATTATTCTGGATTTCTCCAGGTTATCCCTGACTCTTGGGTACGTACCTACGTGTTCCTACCTCTCTGCCATGGGTCTGAACCCATTCGACTTGCATGCCTCATCCACGCCGCCAGCATTCATCCTGAGCTAGGATCAAACTCTAATTGAAGACAGGGCACTATAGACCGAAGTCTATGTGCATCTGCGTTTGTGAGCATAAATGCGGTACTGTACTAATTCCCGCGCTCAACAAACTATTTACCTAAAGGATAAGACAAAAGAAAGGATAAATAATTATCAAAACTTTTGCCTAAAAATTGTGCTGTGATGCATACCATTTCAAGTAGTTTTAAAAAACTACAAAAAACAATATACGTACCATATCTAATGTTGGGCATTAGATATGTTGTATGAAATTTTCAAATTACAATGCTCCTTTTTGAAGATAGTGAGAAAGACAAGGACGAGCCTTAATCTCCTCTTTTTGTTACCTCCAACGAACAGTGCTGAGCATTATACAGATGTAAAGAAAATATGCAAGTACCTATAGTTGAAAATAAAAATACCGCCACAAAAATGACGGTACTGGGTGCGGTACGGCTAAAGCCGTACCGCACCCTACCCCTTTTAAAGAAACCAAAGCTAGCGGTAAGCAATGATTTCTATTCCTTCCCTCTCAGCCCCAGGACCAAGTAGCTTTTCCAAATTGATAATAGCCTCATTCAAGAGCCTAGTACAACCAAAGGTTTCTTTGTCCCAAAAACTACCCCTCGGATAACCTCCGGTGCCATGCAGTCTTACCAATTCCCAATTAGGTGTGTCCCATTTTATTTCAAATTTGATTGCACCCATGGCGTTGTCCTTATGACCAGGCGGCAAACAACCCGCAGGCAAATGCTTATAAACCGTGCGGATATTTGGTGTAGGACACCAAGTTGGATTCTTATCAATCTTGGTAACAACCCCTCTCACCACATCCTTCGGTAATTTATCCGCCGAAGGCGTGACCACCGCATAGCCAACAAGTGGTTCATAAGAACCTGCATCGTTGAACTTGAAAGCCTCCAAAGTTTTCTCACGGTAATTTATATAAATTACACTTCGATATTTGGAAACGATATCAGGTTTACTTTCAGGCATATACACACCACCCTCAATATTCTGACTACCGTCAGGGCGCACATACACCGTAAATCGGCCGTATTTATAGGTCTTAACCTTAAGTTCACGTTCAATTCCTTCACCTGCAAAAACAATGAATTTTTCGATTTCAGATTTAGGCTTATAGGGCCTAAATCTTTTTTCTGGAACTGTCTCACAACCAACAAGTAGAAGGAGACAAGAAAATAAAAGAACGAACTGAGTAAATTTACCCATTTTTAATTCTCCGATGAAAATTTAACTATTGAAATTATACCATATATTTATATAAAAAGCAAAAAACCCAGCCTAAGGCGGGTTTTGGTTTTATATTTCCAATGAAATATAAATAATAATTCTAAGAGATGACATGATTTTAAAACTGGTCTTTACAGGACTTCAGATAAGGCCACAGGCGTAGAGCTGAAGTGAATAAGGACGGATTTTAAAATAGAGAAAGGTCAATTATTGCTGGTACGAGGAATCAACCAAGGTACGGACAAAATTGACGATCACATGCAATCTCAAACGAATTTATAATTAGTAAATTACAGGACTTCAGATAAGGCCACAGGCGTAGAGCTGAAGTGAATAAAATCTAATTATTTATGTACAAATAACAAATATTTTTTGAAAAATTTTAAGAATCTTTAATAAGGATTCAACAACATGTAATCCGTAGATCACATGTTGTTGTTCCGTCAGGCTGCTATTTTTTTAACAATACCTACTATCCGTTTATCCCTGTATGCCTTTCTTATGAAGTTAACAAAGTTAGCGATAGAGCTAATGTCCATCTCAGCCACCAATGCCTCTTTTGAGCGTTTTACACCATAAACATGGAACCGTTCTGGTGAAACACGATAAAAGTTTATAGTGTGGTCTTGCTCTCCAAAATTAACAACAACGGTCAATTTTCCATTGACAGGAATCTGCATAGTCCTTTCTGGATATAGCTTCTCTTCTTCATACACAGTTAACCCCTTCACATCATCAGGACTAACTGCATTTAAATCATTAACCTCTTGGATAAGCAGACCCACTTTCACGCCAATACCTCTTACTTCTTTAGCATCAGCACTGGCAGAACCAGCCTTCGCATTTGCCTCGTTAGCAATTTTTCTGGTACTACGATTTGCAAACCAGAAATACAAGGACAGCAAAACAATAACAACTGATAATGAAATCACAATAATCACAATAATCATCTGATTATGTTCAACCGCATCAGCCATTACCTCAATGTCTGCATAAATCTCAGACCTTGTAGCATCATTTTGTTTTTTCAACTCCGCTAAAGCTTCAGCAATTTCTTTCATAGAAGCAGAGATTGTCGCTTGGTTTTGCGCTAAAGCTTGTTGGTCTTTACCTAAACCACCCACACTTCCAGACAATTCGTTTAGTTGTTTTTCTAAAACACCTAAACGCTTGTTGGCTTCCGCATTACCACCAGCTAAAACTTTTTTCATTTCAGCAACTTGTTTTTGCAAATGACTGATTTGAACTTCAGCTTCCGAAGGTTTTGTAGCCTCTGGTTTTACCTCTGGCCGCACTGTAACGATAGCAGGAGGAGCATCAGTTTTCACCAGCTCTGGGGCTTGTGCAACTTTTACCTTACCACTATCAGGCAATTGGTGAATTGGAAAAAAAATACCAACATCAGACTCTTTTGAAGCCACGAGTTTCTTCAGTTCAACAAAAGGAACACGGTCTTTCAATCCGTTGAAATCTCGAAAAAAAGCAGCGTATGCCTGAGGATTATTTAAAATCTCTGGGTTTACAGCTTTTTTCAGAGCTTCAGCTAAATCTACCTCTCCATGCTTCTCTGGTTTTAGAATAAAATTCCTCGATGCTTCGGCGAGAAAATCAACTGATACACCTTCAGAATTTGCATGACCTTCCTTTATGGCAAAGCTTTGAAATTCATTAAAAGTTTTGTCATTTTTCAGAATACCAAAGACTCTGAATTCCTTCAATGAAGCTATGGCTGGGTTGATTAACAAAAAAACAACCGTAACAGCAACAAAAAACCGAAATATAATTTTCATTTCTAACTCCTTTCAAAAATTTTTTCAAAAAACTGTTTACGGAAAAATCCGTATTCGTTTTCAATCCTACCATACTTTTTACAAAAAAGCAAATATGTGTGATGAGTTAAAAAATAGGGGTTGCGATATTGAATCACAACCCCTTTTTTAATTACTCCTTAATTTTAATGATGTCCACCTCCAGCAAACCCAGCTTCTAGATCAGCATTAAGGCTTCCGCTTGCAGTCGCACCAGCCTCAGAAATTGCTGTGGGGTTATTTATGATGGTCGGAGAACTACCACCTCCACCACAACGTCCTCCTCGACATCCCATACCACCAGTACCGGCAAATATTGCCGCACCAGCCGCGCCAGATGTAGCTCCAACTAACAGATTACCCACAAATGGCGTTTTGGACTTAACTTGGTAGTCATGTACCATTTTCCCCGTAGGTTGACCATTTTCATCAAACTCATACATACGAGACACATATGCACCATGCGTCCAGTCAAACCCGTCGGAAGTTTTGCCAGAATATACACTCATAAGAGTATTTCCGTTTTCATCCTTGATATGAGTTGTACTGCACCCAGCAATGAGAACAAACACTATAAGTATCAGTAATCTCAATTTAAACTTAATCATTTTCTCCTCCTTTCTTTTTTTTACACACAAGTCTTCCCGACGTACCGTCGAAAGTCTCTGAATCAATCACTCCACCTCCAATTGGAAACATAACTCCTACACAAGTAGGAACCAAAAACGGAAAACCTGGTAAGCGTTCATTTCTAATTGATGGACTGGGTGCTTTTTTTTCAAAAACAAGAACACAGGGTTCCTCTTCAACTACTGGAGGTGGGGCTTCTATAACCACAGGCTCCAACTTAGTAGGAGCACGTTCTCCTTTTCCATCAGCAAAAACAGTACTTGTATAACAAACAGAAAAAAGTAGCAAAACAATAATGGTTTTGTACATAATTTCACCTCTTTATAAAAAACATTCTATAGGAACTTTATAACCACTCTACAACCATAAAGATTATAGTTATAACAGCTGGTCAGCAGTCTACCACAGTTTTACAAAAAAAGCAAGAGTGATACAAAAAACACTGGTCGCCAAAGCAACCAGTGTTAGTTTATTTCATTCAATCTTTAATCATGATTATCATCGTGATCGTGATGATCATAAACCTTGTCTATAGCACCAAGATTTTGGGACGTCATATCGATGCCTGTACCAGCAAAAGTATGAGCACTGTCCTTACCGGACGCTAATGAGTAAGCTCCAGAATCTTGTACCTGGTCCATTTTAGTGTGCAATTTCGCCCTATTATCAGCACAATTAGAGTCACAATTTCCACCTGGGCCAAACTTTGTGATATTTATTTCTGACTGAGCGCTACCGTCGGTAGTACCAGTTGAATAACTGTCTGTTGTAGTTTCATCACCTTCAGCTACAGCATCACCAAAACCGTTGGTTTGTCCGGACAATTTGTGCCTAACATCAAATCCGGAAAAGCTATGATTCGGAAACCTGAACGATGTTCCCGGCATGATATTGTCAGCAAAAGATGGGACTGAAAAATACAATAAAAAAACAGAAACTAAAGAAAGAAATGTTTTTTTCATCTCAATACTCCTTTTTGAAAAGAGAAAAAATTGTTTAAAAAGTACAAAATAATACTATAAATAGTTGAAGCAAAGCATCAACCGGAAATTGTCCCGCCGAAGCGGAAACCGGTACAACACTTTTTTATTACCGCTCCAACAGAACTGTGAATAATATACATGGATTTAGATTTTTGTCAAGGAAATAGATTTGAGGGTTTGGCAATAGCGGTGGGCGGAAATTAAAACCTTGAAGGCTTTAATTTCCGCCCACCGCTATTGCCACTCTCAGTTTTGCACTCAACACAAGTTGAAACTCGGCTGAAAATGGGTAGAATGGCATTTACTATGTCAAATTTGGAAACAATTGTTATGTCAGTCGGGGGGTCGTTGATCGTTCCTGATCAGATTGATACAACTTTTCTATCAGAATTAAAAGATTTTATTATTAAAGAAACGGCTAATGGCCGTCGTTTTATTATCATCGCTGGTGGCGGCAAAACTGCCAGACGCTATCAAGATGCCGCCAGTAAGGTAAGCACTCTCAACAACGAAGATTTGGATTGGCTTGGCCTACACGCCACTCGCTTAAATGGACACCTCCTCCTTACCATCTTTCGCGATTTAGCTTATCCGACCATGATCACCAACCCTGACGATATTCTGGATGTACCAAAATCCGCCAAACTGGTCATCGCTGCTGGCTATCGACCTGGTGCTTCTACCGATTTGCGAGCTATTCAAATTGCTGACAATATCAGAGCCCATAAGGTTATAAATCTCTCCAATACTGATTATGTTTATACCGACAATCCAAACACCAACTCTGAAGCCAAAAAAATTGAAGATATAAACTGGGCAGAATTTAGAAAATTAATTCCTGAAGAATGGGATCCTGGATTATCAGCTCCTTTTGATCCTGTAGCTGCCAAAAAAGCTGAGGTATTAAAATTGGAGGTGGCACAAATAAATGGTCAAAAAATTTCTGAGCTTGAAAACTATTTAAATAACAAACCTTTTGTCGGCACACTAATACATCCGTAATTAACTTAATCATTATAAAAATAAAACCCCGCAAGGGGTTTTATTTTTGGTATTTTCGCAAAAATTCATCGACCACTAAATGTAGTTCTGGGATAGTGCAGTCATTAAAAATGGTATGATCTGCCATTTCCATCACTTTTGCTTTTTGCATTCCATTGGGATCTGGGTCATTCATTTCTAAAGCTTCGTGTTTTTGAAAATCAGAAAAAGATACTTTGTCGGTATCACTTCCACGTCCAACAATTCTCTCGTATCTAAGTTCAGGCGCAGCATCAACGGCCAAAAGCACACCTCCGGCTTGTTTTAAAGTTTCAGCTTCTTTTACTGCTCTAATTGATTCTATAACTGCATTTTCTATCTTATTCTCAGCAACCTTTTCTAAAGCTTTTCTCACTATCACATCTGCACCAAATTCGGCTCGGAGAGCATTTCCAATCACTCTGGCATTGACGCGATCGGGTTCAAGTCCACGTTTAGTTACTTCTTGCATAATCAAGTCCCGACTAGAGTAGTGGGTAAAACCAAGCTTTGTCACTAAGTAATCAACTATTGTCCCCTTTCCTGATCCATCCGTTCCAGTAATACCAATAATCATAACTATTGTTTAGTTTGAGTTTCAGCTTGTTTTTTCTCTTGCCACTTGGCGTAAACAACCAATAACGGACTGGCGGTACAGATGGCTGAATAGGTACCAGCAATAACACCGGCAATCAAAGTTAGAGCGAAAACTTTTGTTACTTCACCACCGACAAAATAAAGCGCAAACAAAGCTAGCAAAACTGTAAGTGAGGTATTGATTGATCGAGCCATAGTTTGGGAAATAGATTCACCAACAATTTCATCAAAAGGTTTAGTGATAGTGTATTCAACCTCTTCACGCACTACTCCAGCTTCCATTTTTTTAGTTCTTTTTTCAATACGATTAAGAACCAGATTTTCACGTACACGGTCAAAGATAACTATAGAGTTGTTTACCGACAAACCGAGAATAGCCAGAAGCGCCATCACAAATAAAATATCTGCCTCAATACCAGAAGTGTGACCAAGAATACTTACAAGCGCCATTGGCACAATCACATCAAACAACAACACCAAGATGGTAATACTACCGTAAATCCACGAACTAACTGGTTTACCGATACCGGCAAAAGCAAAAGCTACATAAAGTACAATAATCAGTACCACTCCTGCCACCGCCCATAATGCCTTGTCTCTAAGTTCCTTACCCATCACCGGACCGACTGTGGTAAAGCGAGTTATCTCTCCATCTTTACCAATACTAGTTACAGCCTGAGAAACCAATACACGTTCAGCTTCAGTTAAATCTTGGGTGCGAACCAGATAACCATTCCGTCCAGTTTCATCTACCGCTTCCTGAATAGAAAATTCACCAATACCCAACTTTTCTACCACCTCACTCAAGGCTGATTTTTCTGGCACTTCATTGTAAACCACTTCGGTTAGTGAACCTCCAGTAAAATCTATTCCTGGTTTAAGTCCAAGAAAAGCAACTATAGCCAAACTTGCTACGGTCAAGACCAAAGCTATGGTCAAAAGAATTTTACGATAATGTACTGCAAACATAAGCTATAAATTATTTAAAGAAACCGCTACCGAATAAAAATCGCCACACTTTACCTCGATCTTGTTCAACTTCCGGTAAGGCCATGAGTAGAGTTCTAGTAATAACTAAAGCGGAAATCATTGAGATTAAAACACCAATACCGAATACTAGAGCAAACCCCTTTACCAAAGAAGAACCGAACCAGAACAAGATTATCGCCGCCAAAATACTGGTGATGTTACTATCACGAATTGCGCCCCAAGCACGTCTAAATCCTTCTCTAGCAGATTCACGACTGGTTTTACCTGACAGGAATTCTTCCTTCATTCTTTCAAAGACCAGAATGTTAGCATCAACCGCCATACCAATAGAAATAATGAAGCCGGCCAAACCAGCAGCAGTCAATGTAACTGGTATAAATTGGAAAAGAGCCAACATAATCACTACATAGCTTAAAAGCGCAACACCAGCAATTAAACCTGGTAAACGGTACCATAACAACATAAACAAGATAATGATACCGAGACCAACAACTCCAGCCTTAACCCCCTTCTCTAGCACCTCCTGACCTAATGAAGCACCGATGGTTTGAGTATTAATAAGCTCAATTGGAATCGGCAGAGCACCGAAGTTAAGATTTTGTGCCAAATCTCTGGCTTCTTGCGGATTAAAGCCACCGGAAATGATAGCCGTACCACCTGTGATTGGTTCATTAATTCGCGGTGAAGATATCACCTCACCATCAAGGAAAATAGCCAACTGTTGACCAACATTTTCACGTGTGATTTTTGCAAACAAATCAGCCCCTTCACCCGTAAAGCGTAGCGACACCACTGGTTCATTAGCCACTTGTCCAGACTGAGCGCCGGTAAATTCAAGACGTGCACTTTCTAGATAACGGCCAGTCAAACCAGTATCGATATAAGGCTCACCCATCGCCAACAAAGATGAAGTTGCCACTTTCACTATCGCCTTCGTATCTTCTCCATCCTTACCTTTACCGGTGATTTCTGAAATAGATTGTTGGGCTGCTAAAGCTTCTAAATCAACCAGTTTGAACTCGAGTAGTGGTGTGCGTCCAATCTCTTCTACAGCCTTAGAAACATCAGTCACTCCTGGCAACTCCACTACCAAACGCTGATGTTGTTCACCGGACACAATACTACTAGTTTCAACATAAATCGCCGGCTCTGATACACCAAAAACGTTAATGCGTTTCTCAATAACCGCCTTAAGAGTATTCATTAAATCTGGAATTTCTATCGGATCGATACCTTCAGTATCAGCTTCATAGACAAGGTGTGAACCACCTGCCAAATCTAGCCCTAATTTAAAAGGTTTTTCAGCATTTTCGTTAACAGTGTTGCTGTAAACAAAAAAAGCCAACCAACCAAGAATTCCTAATACCACCACTGCCCTGAAGGCTCTTAGGAAATTGTCTGTCTTTGAACTGGTGCTTTCATTAGAAATTTTTACCGGTTGATTTGTCATAAAAATAAAATATAAAAAAACTTAATTTGACTGTTATAGCATATTAAGGGCTGGTTTTCTATTGACGAGTCTTCAACTTTAGGAGATTACGAAACAAAAGGATAACCGTCATAGGGCCGATACCACCGGGAACAGGCGTCAAAAGCGAAGCTTTTGACGCCACTTCCTGACTCGCATCCCCCACTAAAAGTCCACCGTCCTCTGAAGCTCCAGCATCAAATACCACTACTCCCGTCTTCACCATATCCGCAGTTAGTAAATTTGGTTTTCCTACACCCAATATCACAATATCGGCATTTTTAGTGACCGAAGAGACGTCAATTGTATTCTCCGTTACCGTCTCTACGCGCGCGCCTTTGGCGCGCGCGTAGAGTACAGCCGGCAACCCTACCAATCTCCCCTGTCCAAACACTACTACTTTTTTATCTTGCCATTCCACATTGTAATATTTAGAAATCTCATCAATAGCTCCAACCACTGGTGGCAGAATATCCGTTTCTTCTCCTAAATAATCAAAACGGTCGACATCCTGATGTTTAGGTATAGCTTGTAGCACTTTGTCAGTAACAATATGTTCTGGTAACGGCAATTGCACAATCACACCATCAACTTTTGCTGACTGATATTTAATTAAATCGACAAACTCTTCAGTTGTTGTCTCTTTAGGTAAAGTGATTGTATTCATAAACACCCCTAAAGATTCGGCTTTTTTTTGTTTTAAATCTAGGAATTTCTTCGTTTCAAAATTAGGATCACAAGTTACGACTACTAATTTTGGTGAGGTATTACAACTAACAACCAAAGATGACACTTCTTCGGTAATCAGTTTCGACAAACTTTGACCATCAACAAGATTATTCATAACTCAACAAACTACACTGTTTTAAGCACCAGGTAAAGCTGAGCGACGTTCATCTACCGGCACCCAATCCTCATAGCGACCATTAGTGTATTTGATTGCCTCTTTGGATGAATAACGACAATGATAAATAGCTGTTAATTTTTCTCCGTCCATAAGCAATGGATAAACATAAAAACGCCAACTATGCGGACAAGTCGGGATCTTTCCTCTTGTAAGATGCCAACATAAAAAGAAAGCTAGTCTTATCATCCAAGGATAAAGGGGTAAAACTTTTTTTCCAACAATCTCTGCCATTTCCTTTGCGTAAACTGGATCACCGGTTGGAGTAAGATTAAACACTTCATAAGACCAAGCGTTTTGTGCAAAGACACAAAGCGCCACTACATCAGTCACATCATCTTCGTGCACAAATTGCCTAACCCAACCTTTGGTGGCAGGAAACAAAGCTGTCAGTGTAGTAACTACTTTATTGATAAAACCTCCCTTAAGATTACCTTGCAGTGCGGACTGTAAACCAAAACGAATTCGCATATAGCGACCGCGCGGACCAGTGATAGCAGCTGGACGAAGAATAGAAATTTGCGGATAATGCTGTTCATTCATGAGTGCATTCTCGTAATATTTCTGCAAATTTTCTTCAACTAATTTCTTTTCCTTTGCATAAATATAATCATCTTCACGTAAACCTTCAGCCTCAGTAAAATAATGTGTAAAACCATTATCTGCCCTAGCACTATAAGAAGCGGCGGTGGAAAAGTGTACCAACTTCTTAACAAAACGATTAGTGAAAGCAAAAGTGAAAACTGATTGTGAACCGTCTATATTCCATCTAGCTTGTTCTTTCTCTTGATCGTACATAGCTCTAATTTGCCAAGCCGTATGTACGATTGTGTCTGGCATGTAGGGCATAACTTTATTTTGCCAACCCGGATCAGCTAGATTATGTTCTATATAAACTAGTTTGGGAATAGTTTTAGAAAAATCAGATTGTAGCTCTTTATCAATGGCGATAATCGCTCCCACATCATCACGCTTGGCAAATTGATCGCATAACATCTCACCCACATAACCTGAAGCACCAGTAATAAGAATCGTTCTTTTGTCATTTAACATAGCCAATACATTATAACAAAATTAACGATGGAATTTTATGGTTACACCAAAACGAGACAATAGCGTTTTGATGGTTCTAAGTGCAACATCAATATCTAATAAAAAAGACCGATTTTTTACATAATAAAGATCATATGATAAACGTATTTTCGTCTCTTCTAGAGATTGTGGACTAATGTTATTTCCCATATAGTGCTGATGAGTTTGCGCCCAGCCGGTCACACCTGGTTTAACAAAATTACGAATATTGTAGTAAGGGATTTCTTTAGCTAAACGTTCACCCAAACCTTTAATATCATTGCGAGGACCAATTAGAGACATTTCTCCTTTCAAAATATTTAATACTTGCGGTAACTCATCAATACTAAGCTTTCGCAATAAAGCACCGACCTTGGTCACTACATTTCCTTCTTTAGCATCTTCGTTAGTCCAAGTAGAACTTGCGCTACGATTTTCGGTCATGGTTCGAATCTTATAGACAATAACTTTTTTATTAAATTGTCCGATGCGTTCTTGAGTAATAAACAAATCGCCTCTACCTTCAAATCTCATAGCCACATAAATAAATGGTAAAAGTAACAGTAGCACTAGACCAAGAGCAAGTGAACCAACTACGTCCACCACTCTTTTTAAGGCATCATAAACAGGGCTTTTGGCTTGAGACACATTCGTAATAAACCATTCATAATTTAAAGCTGACAAAGGTACTCGATCAAAAGTATCTTCGTAGACTTTATAGAAATCCAAAAAAGTTAGCTCGAAACGCAAAAAAGCTAAATCAAACAATTTTGGTAAAACCTTATCTAGATAACCATCATTGGTATTGGCTACAATAATATCGATCTTCTCTTTCTCGATAAGTTGCAAAAGTTTAGTTTCAAAATCAACCGTCTCTGTCGCAGTCTTCTTATCAATAATACGAACGAAGAAGTAATTATAACGGTCGTTGTTGTTTACTTCGTCGACCAATTCAATCGCTTCCGGACCATCAGCCAGAATAATGGCACGATGCATATTTTTTGGAATAAATCGATTATACAAATACATGCGCCACCAAGTAAAAAACAGCCACACTAATAAACATATAGATAACCAAATTGGTCTTAGGAGCGATGCCAAAAGGTATAACAAAAAAAAGTAAAAATGCCACGATGGCATTTACCACTTGCGTATTCAGAATTCGGCTAAACATTAATGATTTAAAGAAAACAGTCTGTTTATCATAAAGACCAGCAATATAAAAAATCAACAACCAAACGGCAGAAATTATCAAAAACGGACCCAAATGACTACCAAACAATTCTGCGCTAGGAATAGATAAATAACGCACAAAAAGAGTCAGCCACAAGGCTACGACAAAGAAAAATATGTCACCAATAATAAGAATTAGCAGTTCTCGTGTACGCTCTCCCATAGCTATGTATGTCTGATATCGTACCTAAGTCTTTGAAAATGGCAAGGGTTGAACGGGCGGAAAAGATAATGGCCGGCAAGGCCTTAAGGCCTTGCCGGCCATTATCTTTTCCGCCCTTTGTCCCCCACCCCAAAATAAGCTATGCTATTGGTAATGGAAACCACTCCTCAAAATCATAATAAAATTCTTTACATTATAACCAAATCGAATTTTGGTGGTGCGCAAAAATACGTTTATGAATTAGCTACAGAAATGAGCAAACTTGGTTACGAAGTAGCCGTCGCTTGTGGTGGAAAAGATGAATTAGTGGAAAAATTACACCAAGCCAATATTCAAACTTATGAAGTTACAGGTTTTCAACGTGACGTTAGTATTTTTAAGGAAATAAAAGCTTTCTTCTCTTTAATTAGAATTATTCATAATTTCCAACCTGATATCGTACACTTAAATAGCGCCAAGGCCGGTGGTTTAGGCGCCTTAACCTCTCGTTTACTTAGAGTACCAAAAATCATCTTTACTGTTCATGGTTGGTCTTTTCTTGAACCGAGACCACGACTTTGGAAAATTTTAGCTTGGTTTGGTTCTTATTTTACTTGCCTTTTAGCACACAAAATAATCACCGTCAGTCAGCACGATTTTAGACACACCAACATGCCCGGTGTTCAGAGAAAACTCACGACCATACACACTGCTATCGCTCCCTATCCTCTTCTACCTCGTGAAGAAGCCAGAGAAAAATTAATAGGTAAAACTTTAACCAATCAACACTTATCCAACCTTTGGTTGGTCACTATTGCTGAACTCAACAACAACAAAAATCACGTCACTGCGATAGATGCTGTAGCTGAATACAACAGCTCTCATGCCAACAAAATTTTTTATACTTTAATCGGTAGCGGTGAATTACAAAACTCACTCAAAGAGCAGGTGAACCTACGTGGAATGACTGATTATGTTCTATTCCTTGATTATGTAGAAAACGCTAAACAATATCTATTAGCATTTGATATATTCCTTCTGCCATCAAAAAAAAGAGGGGTTGCCTTACGTTCTTCTTGAAGCTGGATTAGCCGAACTACCATGTATTGCCAGTCGAGTCGGCGGTGTTCCCGAAGTTATATCAGACCAAGAATCAGGCTTACTAATAAACCCAAACAATCATATGAGTATCGTCGAAGCACTCACACAATTAATGAACAACCCAGACGAAAGAATGGCGTATAGTTACAATTTAGCTGACTCTATAAAAAATAATTTCAATCTTGAGCAAATGACTAAATCAACTGAAGCAATTTATAATCATTAATCAAAATTCAGTGGGCCAGATGTTTGGTTCTTGGCTAGTCGTTGATAATTTATATGACCACGCATACCGAGTACCATCGCTATCGCCAAAAATTCTATAATCAAATGAGAACCACCGTAACTCAAAAATGGCACCGTTGTACCCGTCACTGGCAATACACCGATATTAATACCCACATGTACAAAAAAGTGTGCCAATAGCATTATAACCACTCCAGTGGCAAACAGCTTTTCAAAATTACTAACCCCCATAGTGGCATGATACAGTAAGCGCCAAAACACTACTCCGAACAAGGTAAATAACACCACCACCCCAACCAAACCCCACTCCTCAGCAAAAGCAGCGAAGATAAAATCTGTTTCATATTCTGGCAAATAGAGAAACTTTGACTGTGTACCGTAACCAATTCCCTTTCCTAATATTTGTCCAGACCCCACAGTTACCGTTGATTGATAAGCATTATAACCAGACCCCTGAATATCAGACAAAGGATCAACGAAAGTCATGATTCTTTCTTTTTGATATTCTTGAAAGACAAACTGCCACATGCCACCAAGAGCCACCATTCCTAACAAAAACACTACTGCTACATGCCTAAAACGAATTCCAGCCACCAACACCATACCAAACCAAATGGCAAAAATAATCATAGCTGAGCCAAAGTCAGGTTGAATCAATATCAAACCAAAGACCACTAGTACATAAAATCCGGAAACTAAAATATGTTTAAAATCACTAATGAGTTCATGTCTCTTGGCAAAATATTTCGCCAAGAGGGCAATCAGTATCAATTTAGCTGGGTCAGATACTTGTAAAGAAAAAAAGCCAAAGTCAAAACGCTGTCGTGCACCCAAGGTCATCTCACCAAAAAATAACACTAATATTAGAAGTAGAATTATAAAAAGGTAGGAGTAAAAAATAATATTACCAGTACGCAAAAAACGATAATTGGGAATTATAGCCAAGAAAAAAACCACTACCGCCAAAAACACCCAGATTATCTGTCGATTAAAGTAAATATTATCCTCGACTGGTGAATACATTGTCACCAAGCCAAAGATAGTAAGGCACATTATTGCCCCAAACAAAATACCGTCAAATCCGGAGAATAATGTTCGCCAAATACTCCTCATGCCTACAGCATATACAAACTAACGCAAGGGTGCAAAGTTAGCATCAGTTTTGGTAATTACATCAATACGAGCTGGCCCCATCTCGCAAATGTCATTTGCAATTTCTTTATAAACTCGTTCTAGATCCTTTATGGTTGGAGCTTCATAATAAGTATCCTGACTAGAGGCTAAATTTTTGATCAATGTTACATCCCTTTCTACAGCCTCTGCTTTACTAAAGAAATCTCCAAAACCAATAGCATAAATAGTCACATCTGACTCTTTAGCCTTACTAGCCATATCAACAGCATACTTACCAGCATATTCACGATCGGCTTTATTGGTCTTTGGATTTAAAGGTCTAGTTACATCTCCGTCAGTTAAAAATACTATGACTTTTCTAGCATCTTCCCGATGTCTTTCACTAGTTAATTCATCCAACGCAACTGCGAAAGCGTCACCCATATTGGTATATTGCACACCTTTGGTACCCATTTTAGTACTCTGAATAGAATCAGATACCAACTTAAAATCGCTAGTTAATGTTTGTTCTATAGGTTTTGTTGGTTCAGTAGCGTATGACAGATAGCCAACTTGGTCCTGCTGGCGTAGCAACTTAACAAACATCTTAGCTGACTGTTTTGCACTTTCAAGCGGTTCTGGTGGAACACCACCATCAGCCGCCATTGATCCCGAACGATCCAAAACCAAAACTACATCGGATGGAACTTCACAACTACGCACCGTTTTCGCAATCGGATTCGGCCAAGTAAATACAATATCTTTTTCTGTTCTGGCTGAAAATTCATCAATTACTGTTTGTGAAGAAGTTAGTGGTTTACCTTCTTGATTAAAAATTGTTGCCACTACCTCCACCTGTTTAGCATCGGTCAACTCAGTGTTTTCGAGTTTTACATTTAGTTTCGGTCTAGCATCCGCACCAACAAGTTCTATACTCATAGTGCGAAACTGACTACGCCCAATGGTGGCTGGTAACCAAGTTTTGGCTTCTTCTAAAACGATTTCTGTTTTTGTTGGTACTAAATTATCTTTAGTATAAACCCTGCCCTCAAAAATTGGATAAGTGCTATCTGGAGGCAAAACGGTCACTCCTTTTCTTTCAGCAATCACCTCATTACCATTAAAGAGACGAAAGGTATAAGTTAGAGTTGGAGTACCAGCTTCTTTGTTTTTATTAGCAACATAAGCTACCGCATTATACTGCCCATCTACAACCTTAAAACTTTCCGCCCATATTACCTCCGGTGGCACAACCGTAAAGGCACAGATCAGCGTACAACTACCACCACAATCCACACCAACTTCATTATTATTCAACACGCCATCGAAACAATTTGCTGGAGTATAGAAAAAAGCAAAGTATATAGTCAAAAATACTAGAGAACAAAAAGTAGTAAAACCAGCACCGTACTGTACTCTACGCCAAAAAGCCCATGGTCTTTTAATATTCAAATGCATGGATTTAATTATAACAGATTTGTTTACCTCGCTATTGTTAATTAAACTCAACCAAAATAAAAACAACTTCATGAAAATGAAGTTGTTTTTATTTAATAATTAATTAGACTTCTCCTCCTGTAGCCACCACGTTAATTCTGTATTCTGCTTCAGCTGATACTGAAGGCTCATCATCAACGGTACATTTGACTTTTATAATCTGAGTTGAAGTCAATTCTCTAGTAGTATATTCTTTTAGAGTAACATTTGAACTGGAATTTGGTTTGTGATTAAACTCCTTAACATGATCATCAACACCATACACATTACAGGTCACATTCTCGTCTGAAGTAATATCTATTTTAATATCAGCTGTCTGACTTTTTCTTATTAGACTTGGTTCAGCTGTAATTTCAATTGTTGGTGGTATAGTTGTTGAAACAACCGGAACTGAACTAGATTCGCAAGTATAAACTTTAGTAGTTGCGTTATAAGTTTCTACTAAGCTTGTATCACATCTTGCGTATACAACCACAGAATCAATAGGACTAGCCAAATGACTACTTCTAAGAGTGAAGTTTGTCCCACCGTAATCAATTGAAGTAACTCTGCTACTTACTATATCTTCTGGTCTATCTAAAGACAACCACACAGCTCCCCTCTTATCAACCTTAACGTCTAAATAACCATTTGAATTCCATCTCACAGTAGTACTGCAAGTTCTTGTTCCTGGTATGGTTATAGTACAATCATCAGCTTCAATAGAACCGTCTGGCAATGGAGACACGCCTAATATTACTGTTACACTCTTTGATATATTACCAAAAGGACCATTACAATCTAAAGTGAAAGTTGTATTAGCAGTGATTGGGGAACTATCTGTAGAACCATTAATACCTTTTAATCCACCCCATCCACCACTAGCTGTACAATCTGTAACATTAGTTGCATTCCATTCTAATCTTGTAACATTACCATAAGAAACAGTAGTTGGGTTAGCAGTGAAACTTAATGTAGGTGAATTAACAACAACAGAGGAAGGTGTATAACTAACCGTTACTGGATTACTCCAAGGACTACAACCACCTGAGTTACAAGCTCTTGATCGTAAGGTATTCACCCCAACACCTAAACCAATTGCTTCGGGTGTACCTTTCCAATTCGTACCCGCACCTACGTTATAAATCAAACTATCAACCATAACATGGTAACTATTGGGAACATTATTACCGTCCCATTCAACAGTTATTGTATCTGTCGCTGTTACATTTGGCTTATCAACCCATATATTGGAAATTGTTGGCGGTGTCGCAATTGGGTGAACAACTAGGGGTTTTATACTGCTCCAAGGACCACAACCGCTAGCATTACAAGCTTGAACCGAGACGGAATAAGAACCATCTGCTAGACCTAGCTGTGAAGGAGTGCCACACCAATTTGTTTCAGAGCCCATAATATAGACCTTACTATCAACCTTTATATTGTAATTAGTTGGACTATTGTTACCTGACCAATTAGCACAAAAACCATTTATGGGTGTTAAAACATAGTCGGATGATAACACTATATTTATATCTGCAGAGGTTGGTGCCACACCAGTAGCCGAACCGGTGACATTTATAATTTTATCATCACTCCAATCACTACAACCAGCAAGATTACAAGCTTGAACGGAAATTGTATGTAGGTCTGCCCCCCAACCTAACATGGCAGGTGTACCAGTCCAAGACACTGCGGAAACTACTGGATATATAACTTTCTTGTCAAGCATAATATTGTAATATGTTGGAGTATTATTACCAGACCAAGTAGCAGTGAAGGTACCACTAACAGGCACACTAGAAGGACCTACATCAAAGCTTGATAATGTTGGTTTACCTACAACCGGACTAGTTACTGTCAATTCAGCTGGATCGCTCCATTCACCGCAACCACCAGTATTACAAGCTTGGAAATATATATGATGTTTTCCAGGATACAAGCCCAAGGATTCTGGTGTACCAGTCCAAGTATTAGTCACACCAAAATACATTCCTGCATTATATAAAGTGCTATCTACTAAAGCGTTATAGTAGTAAGAATGAGTATCACCAGACCAAGTAGCAGTGAAGTTCTCATTTGTGGCTACAGATTTAGGATTCACATTAACTTTTGCTTTACCTGGAGTCGGCAGAGCGCTAGTTATAACTAGTTTTTTAGAAGGACTCCAGTCACTACAACCACCTGAGTTACAGGCCTGAACAGATACATAATGTGTTCCAGCCGGTAAAGCAAAAGATGTAGGAGTTCCTGTCCAGGTGTCTGCTGAACCCATGTCATATACGACACTATTAACTTTTATATTGTAACTAGTTGGACTATTGTTACCGCTCCAATTTGCTGTGAAGTTATCCAAAACCGATGTGTAGGGTGGGTATTGAATCAAATCGACAGAAGACGTGGTTGGAGCAATTTCAGAAGAAACAATCACTTCAATGGTTTCGATAGCACTCCAATCACTACAACCATGTATATTACAAGCTTTTGAAGCCACAGAATAAACAGTATCTTTTACCAACCCCAACGATTCTGGTGTACCAGTCCAAGAAGTTAAAGCACCCATAGATACTTCCTTTCCATTAAATCTAAGTACGTAACTACTAGGGGTATTATTACCAGACCAAGTAGCAGTGAAGTTTCCTTTCAATGAAAGCTTGTTTGGGTTAACACTAATATAAGATATTGTAGGGGCTTTACCACCTGGAACAACTGTTATTGAGCCTGAATCAATAACTTCCAATATTTTAGAAGGACTCCAGTCACTACAACCACCTGAGTTACAGGCCTGAACAGATATTTTATTAACACCAGTCACTAGCTTAGGCACCAAAGAATCTGGTGTACCAGTCCAACTTGTAGCAGGACCAACATCATATACATTTGAATTAATCATCATCTTATAACTACTAGGGGTATTATTACCAGACCAAGTAGCGGTGAACTCACCTGTAGGCGCAACTGAAGTCACACTTAACGATAACCATGAATTCGTTGGCTTATCTTCCAAGACTTTCAACATCTTAGAATCACTAAGTAGACACCCACCTGAGTTACAGGCCTTAATACTAACATTATAATCCCCTGGCGTTGGCTTGCCAGACCAGGTAGTAGACATACCGACTGGAGTTTCTACACCATTTACAATTATGGAATATGATGTTGGGCTATTGTTAGCAGACCAAGAAGCATTCACAGTAGTTCCGTAACTAGCAGTGAGTGGGCTGACTGTCCAAGTGGTAAAGGTTGTGGGTTTAGCAGCATAACTAACGAAAGGAACTACTAAAAAACAAAACAATACTGTAAAAAATAAAATTAAATACTTTCTGTATTCACTAAATATGAGCTTGGGATTGTAAACATTTTTAATCATAATCTATTGTTTTGCTATTAAAATCACTTCTTTGGCTACAGTATCCGTATTATCTAGATTGGCTTCAGGGTTAAAGCTAAAAAATATATCATCTCCAACTTTAATATCACTAATATTTATCTCTTTTTTTGCATGCTTAATATTGTAACGATTTTCATCATTAATACTAAAAATATCAGTATTGCCCCCTAGTGTAATAGTCAGTTTTTCGGTACCTGCTTGATTGAATAAATATGGTATATATTCAATCTTAGAATTTTCTAAATTAACCACTCTACCTTTTACATAAGACATAGAACTGTTTACCATTTTCTCTGACTCTGTAGCAAGTGTTTCAGTAAACTTATCTTCACTAACGTTAACAATACTTGAAATTGATAAAATATTTTCAATCAAAACATCATTTGGTCTACCATTAAAAATAACATTAACAACATCTCCTTCCTTTAAATTAATTAAGTTTAATTCAACTTTTCCACTTCTAAGAACAGATCCATCTGTATCTTTAGACACAATTAATTTTTGTATTAAAGTATTTTGTGTTAACTTTAATTTAACATCTTTATCACCAAAATTAACTTTTTCCCCTAGAGTAAATTCACTTGAAGAAAGTTTTACATACATCTCACCCTTATCATAATCTATCGACTTAATTGACGCATTGGCATTTAGTGTTTTTATTTCTATTTCAGTATTATTTGCAGTATCCAAATTATCTACAACCGTAATCTCTTTAGTATTAGACAGATAATTCCAGCCAATAACTAATAATAAAATTAACATTACAGCAACCAACACTAAACCAAAACCTTTCTTCTCTCTTACCACAGCTTCCGATAAATTGTTGTCCATAAAATAATATGTTTAAAGATTTATAAATTTTAATGTATTGTAACATGCGCAATTTTCATTAAAGCTGAAAATAAACAAAAAACACCGCAAAGCGGTGTTTTTTGTTGGAGTATTAAAAACTTAATGTTGGCGCCTACCTACTCTGCCCCTTACGGAGTACCATCGGCGATGAAGAGCTTAACTTCCGTGTTCGGAATGAGAACGGGTGTACCCCCTTCGCTAAAGCACCAACATTAAATTTTCAATAAAGTCATCTTGTATCGCGTGAGATAATTCCCAACCGTAGTTGAGAGGGAGCGCGGGAAACTGGGAAACCAGTATTATCAAGTATCTTTATCCATCACAGTTAAGTGTAAAAAAAAAAAACTTAATATCCCGCGCAAAATCATCTCACGCGATACATGCAAATGCATATTCTTTTTTGGTAAAACCACAATTCAAAATTGTACTCTGTGCACAACATCAGCTTATATATTATGATTTATCATCGATATACAGCGTTCCTTACAGTCGAGTGAATGAGTGAAATAAAAGCGCGATAGCATTTTTATTTCCGAGTAAATGAAGACTGTATAAACAATCTCCACCCACATCATCCGACGTAAGTTAAACACCTGAATATCTATTCTCATCGATATACAGCGTTCCTTACAGGAATTACGTCCTATTAGTACACCTCAGCTCCATACATTACTGTACTTCCACTTAGTGCCTATCAACCTAATCATCTCTTAGGGGACTTAATGATTCCTAATCTTGGAGTTGGCTTCCCGCTTAGATGCTTTCAGCGGTTATCCATTCCGAACATAGCTACTCAGCAATGCCACTGGCGTGACAGCTGATAGACCAGAGGTTCGTTCATCCCGGTCCTCTCGTACTAGGGACAACTCTCCTCAAGAATCGACGCCTGCAGTAGATAGGAGACCAACCTGTCTCACGACGGTCTAAACCCAGCTCACGTGACTTTTTAATTGGCGAACAGCCAAACCCTTGGGACCTGCTCCAGCCCCAGGATAAGTCGAGCCGACATCGAGGTGCCGAACCGTGCCGTCGCTATGGACGCTTGGGCACGACTAGCCTGTTATCCCCAGGGTAACTTTTATCGGGTAATCTCCGGCCGCATCTAACGCGTACCATCGGTTCACTATGCTCCACTTTCGTGTCTGTTCGGCATCTACGCCTTACAGTCAAGCTGGTTTATGCCATTACACTATCGTCACGGTTTCCATTCGCGACTAACCAACCTTGAGACCCCTCCGTTACTTTTTGGGAGGGTAGCGCCCCACTAAAACTGCCTGCCACGCACTGTCTCAAATAGGTTTTGCCTATTTGGTTAGAGACTACCAAAATGAAGGGTGGTATTTCACTGGCGACTCCACGGTACCCGAAAGCCCGCTTCAAAGTCTTCCACCTATGCTACGCATCAATTCAATAGCCCCAATACGAAGCTACAGTAAAGCTCCTGGGGTCTTTTCGTCTATCTGCAGGTAACCGGCATCTTTACCGGTATTGTATTTTCACCGAGCAGGTCCTCGAGACAGTTTCCCAGTCGTTACGCCATTCGTGCACGTCGGAACTTACCCGACAAGGAAATACGCTCTATATTCCCTTCTCGTACTTATTTCTAAGTACGCATTTCACAATAGGACTCTATCTTCATCCGTTACTTTTACAAGCACTTGGATGTCTAGCATTTGGTCTCTTGTTGGCTAGATTTGGACTATCTATCACATTACTGTGTAGAAGGTAACTATGGCTAGGCTGTCTAACCTATAATCGTTCTAGTCCTTTGGTGTACGTATTTCTACCCACACCAAACCTTAGAACGATTATAGTTATCGCTGACATTTACTGGGGCTTATACAGTCCAGCAATACAAGACGAATCTCATATCACCCCCCGTATTTAACCTTCCAGCATAGGTCAGGCGTCACCCTCTATACATCCACTTACGTGTTCGCAGAGAGCTGTGTTTTTGTTAAACAGTCGCCAGGAAATCTTTCGCTGCGGCCCCTTGGTCACCCAAGAGGCAGGCCTTATCCCTAAGTTACGGCCGCTTTTTTGCCGAGTTCCTTGAGGACCTCTCACTCGTTCGCCTTAGTCTTCTCGACTCTACCACCTGTGTCGGTTTGCGGTACGGAACCACTATGTTTAACCCAAACGAAGTTTTTCTCGGAAGCGTGCTCCTTACAATCGGCTTGACCGAAGTCTCACCTCTAGACTCACCTCGGAATATTGCCACGCGGATTTACCTACGTGACTCCCTCAGTGCTCCAACATCAATCCAATAAGATGCTGTAAGTACAACGCTCCGTCCCTCCATAGAAACATAGCGGTGTGCAGGAATATTAACCTGCTATCCATCGAGTCCCCCTTTCGGGATTCCCTTAGGACCGACTAACCCTTCGCTGATCAACATCGCAAAGGAAACCTCGGTATTTCGGCGGACGGGGGTCTCACCCGTCTTGCGGTTACTTGTGCCGGCATTCTCACTCCTCCTCGCTCCATCTTGGCTCTCGCCTTGAATTCATCGCAGAGAAGGACGCTCTCCTACCACTCGTATTACTACGAATCCGCAGTTTCGGTAATATGCTTGAGCCCCGATTATCTTCGGCGCAAGGACTCTCGATGAGTGAGCTGTTACGCTTTCTTTAAAGGATGGCTGCTTCTAAGCCAACCTCCTCACTGTTTATGAATCCTCACATCCTCGTTTTGCACTGAGCATATATTTAGGGACCTTAACTGGCGATCTGGGCTGTTTCCCTTTCGACCAATGGAGCTTCTCCCCCATAGTCTAACTGCCGCGCTATAATCCACTGGTATTCGGAGTTTGATAGGAACAACGAGATTTCTCCCTGTTTGTTCCTTCCAGTGCTCTACCCCCAGGGGGACCACGCGACGCCAACCCAAAAGCTGTTTCGGAGAGAACCAGCTATTACGGAATTCGATAAGCTTTTCACTCCTTACCACAAGTCATCCGATGGTTTTGTACGGCCAACCGGTTCGGGCCTCCACGACCTATTACAGTCGCTTCACCCTGCTCATGGCAAGCTCATCCCGCTTCGGGTCGTACCCCTGCCCTATAATTTCGCGCTATTCACGCTCGCTTTCACTGTGCCTCCGTGGGAATACCACTTAGACAAAGGACAAAGGTACACTCGCCGGCTCATTCTTCAATAGGCACGCCGTCACCCCAATAAATTGAGGCTCCGACTCCTTGTAGGTGTATGGTTTCAGATCTATTTCACTCCCCTCTCCGGGGTTCTTTTCACCTTTCCCTCACGGTACTTGTTCACTATCGGTCTTCAAGAATATTTAGCCTTACCAGTTAGTGCTGGCAGATTCATCCGAGCTATTCATGTCTCGAACTACTCAGGAACAAAGATCAAAGAGTTGTATACATTTCGAATACAGGACTATTACCTTCTGGGGTCATGCTTTCCAGCACATTTTCCTATATATACATTTTGTAACTCTTCGCAACTAAATGCCATCTTTGCCCTACAACCCCACACGTATAAATACGTATGGTTTGGGCTATTCCCGTTTCGCTCGCCGCTACTAAGGGAATCGCAAGAAACTTCTTCCTAAACGTAATGGCGCTTTGCACCACTAGGGCACTTCCTTTTTTATAGTCGCTTTCGCTCCTTAAAAAATAGGTCGCGCACCACCGCTAAAGATTGCTCCAAAACGAGATGCTAAGCATCCGTTCAGAAAGAAATTTCCGTCTATTGCTTTCTTTTCCTCCAGGTACTGAGATGTTTCACTTCCCTGGGTACGCGTTCTCATACAAGAACACCTGCCGATGACAGGTAGGTTTCCCCATTCGGAAATTTCCGGGTCAAAGGTTATTTGGCACCTCACCGAAACTTATCGCAGCCATATCACGTCCTTCATCGCTTCTTGAAGCCTAGGCATCCACCATACACCCTTACATTCCTGTAAGGAACGCTATATACCGCTTCTTTTAAAAGCGACGTTCCTTACGGATGTTGTGCACCGCTGCACAATTTTGAGTGTTGTCTGGTCTCTGAAAAATACAGTAATCAGAACCAGACTTGTGTTTTGGTTTGCTGTGGACGAAAAGACCCTGCTTGAGGCATAAATCTTTACACAGCAAACCTGTTTTACCTACAGCGTGAAATCACGAAGTGATTTCACGCCACTGCCACGTGTGCGTCGAAACACACGTGGACTTTTCGGAACCGACCTTATCAAATCGGTTCCTAGAATATGCAGTTGTATGGACTCTTCCATACAACTCACCTTCGCTCGGTTATACGAAAGTAAAACTTTCATGCAACTCTCGCTCAGGTGATTTGTCAATGACCGCGTACCTCCTTGAATTTTAGTTTAAAAGACCGCGTGACCGCGGGAGAAAATCGTAAACGAATTTCGCGCGGCTAGCTTGTTCTTTTTCTAAAACTCATAAATACGTGACCGCCATTCTATACGAATGAAAAATAAAGTCAAGCGCTTATTGTGGTCAAAAACCTCTAGTTATCTCCACTTTTATACACACTTTTATACACAGGGATTTATAAGGTTATTTGATAAGGGTAATTTAAAAAAGCTGGAAAATTACAAAGCAATTTTCCAGCCAAAACTAAAATCAAAACTGTTAATTTGGAACATAAAAAAATCTCCCCGTAAAAACAGAGAGACTTTCAAGAAGAACACTTAGTATAATTTATTCCAATCTATCCACTTCCATTCAGTCCAATCGTCCGTATCAGGATTGATAAAAGTTGTGTACCTTATTAATGGGTTGGCTTTATTGGTAATTTGTACCACCGCAGCTGGTTTTCCCGAATCGAGAGTAAATGCCATCATATGCAAAATCCAGTCTGGATGCCAATCATTAATAACTTTATGATCAGTTGTATCAAAAGAAACAAAACGATCGTCGTACTTGACCGCATTTATCATATCAAGACGAGCCCTATCTGACTGAAAATTATTACTTGGGGTTGGTAAATAATAGGTTACACCAGACAAAGTGGACATAACCCTATACTCCTTCCCTACTTCAAAAAAGTGTGCGTCTACATTGGTAGTGTAGTAATACCACTTACCGTCACTTTTTTTATATTGTATGTTGCGAGACGTGATCCATCCCGCTTCCACTGCATGTCTAAAGGTTTTTACTACCCCATCCTTTTTAACATAAGCCAGAGAAGATGGTGAATTTGAAGCTGATCTATAATAACTCCAAGTTAAATTGTTTGCAGGCCAAGTTTGGTAATAACGCCTATCATCCACAACTAGTGACGGAGGAAGATACTTTACCGCCTTGTCTATAGTAAGAGGTAGGATGTACGGATTTGCACTTACTGGAACAGAGGAAGTCAAATCATATCTCATCTCCCAATGTAAGTGGGCAAAAGTAGTTCCAGTTTTACCTAAATAAGCCACCGTCTGCCCTTTTTTAACTTTAGCACCATCTACAATACCTGTACCCATTTTTTGCAGATGTAACATTGCACTTTCTACCACCATCACTCCGGCAGTATTCTGTGAATAAGGAAAGGTGTGCCTCGAATAGAAGCGCTTACCTTGACCAGAAACGGTCCCTACAGAATCAAGCAAGACAACCTCACCATCAGCAATTGCCAATAATGGATAACCTTCGTCAGTATCATTACCACACCTACCGTTCCAATCTTCACCCATATGGAACTTCTCTATTTTTTGGTCGGGATTGAACTCCATATGGAACTGATGTGAATCACCATTGGTTGACCAACCTGGAATTGAACACAACGGACCAGTTTGGTTTTCATTGAACGGCAGTCCTGTTAGACCAGTTGGCTCCGGATAAGAACCTGCTAAAGATAGATTGCAAAATAAAAAACCAAAAACAACAAACAATGATCTTAATTTCACTTTTACACCCCATAAATGTACTATATTAAAGAACTAAATCGACCTTCATAGATCGATCTTTAATTTATAACACAAAGTTTATTATTTTGCTGTATTAAAAGAATGTAAGACTTCCTCAAAAATTCTTATATCTTCACTATTGGTCAGTATTATATAACTAAAATTTTCCCCACCCAAAATATATACTTTCTTATACTCCTCACTATACATATCATCACCTCTAAATCCAATACTAGATATATTATTAATATTCAAATAATATTCTTTGGCAAAAAAAGGTATTATGTCTTTTTCTTTTTTTGTTATCATTTAAGGTGTTCTCTAAAGAATCCTTAACAACCATTATTGTTATACCCTCGTAAGGATCTTTTTTGTCTGACAACCAAATTATAGATTGTAAATTTTTAATATCTCCAGACACCTCTTCTTGTATTTCTACTGTCCACCAATCAGGAAACCTCAATTTTATATTGTAGTTTTTGTTTATATAAGTCTGCCACTCTGAAATATTCATATCTTTTTTAACCACCTCCACATTCTCCGGTTTTTCTTCATAGATATGTAAATCTTTTATATCCTTTGGCAGTGCGGGTGCAGATTCAGCTTCTTCTGGAATGTCTGGGGCAAATTCTATACCTATACCATCATCAACCACAAGAGTAGCTTGCGACTGTTTTTTATTTTCAGTTTGGATAACAAAGAAAGACACCGCCCCGAGTATTAAAATAATCGCAGTGGAGATGATGATTAAATTCTTCATATTCATAATAAATGATGGTATCACCTAAACTCAACAAAACCAACCCTCCTACCCTCGATATGATCCATTATGCAATTCATCACGTACACCGATTTTATCAATTAGTATCTGGTGCTTGTAGTCGAAAAAATCACGAGTGAGTTTATCGTTCATACCAACACGATAAAGCAAGCTTTCATTTGTCATGAGTGCAAAGCGAATTTCCATTCCAATCTCCGCTTCAAAGGCACGAATAGCAGTTTCAATTTTAGACTGGGGTGGTTTTTTCATTGAAATAAGTAAATCTAGTTGCTGTTCAAATTCACGAACAAAGACACCTGCCACAGCGACAAAATCAAGAGGACCTGCTTTACGTAAATGCGTCAATAAATTCTTGCCATTGATAGGGGCGGTTTCAAACAAAAAAAGTTTGTAAGGCCTGTAGTTCCTGAAATTTTTTATTTAAACAATAATGTAGAACTTTAGTTTTTCGAGTCTTACCCGGCAAAACCATCTGCACAATATGTGAAGTTATAACCCCAGCTCTTTCTAAGGCCGATATTTCAGTACGAGCAGTACGACGTACCAAACGTGCCCTTTTACACATTTCTTCAAAAGTAAACTCCTTGGACGGATTAAATAAGAAAAATCTTAAGAGTTTGACGCGGGCCGTGCTACCAAACAGAATGGAAAGTGGATCTGACATAAGGTGAAGTGGTGAGATTATAACACAAGAGATATGTTCGTAATTATAGACAAAATTTGAGGATAGTGTTGTATGGTACTTAAATCAAATTTGTTACAATCCATATATGAAAATCGTGTTTTTGGCTGGTTCATTTCGTGGTAATGACATTACTGACATCAAGCAAAATATTGAAAATGCAAAAAAATATGTGAATATTTTTATAGAAAATGAAATTCCTTTTTACTCACCACATTTAAATATTAATCAAGAAATTAAAAATTTTCCTACAAACAAAACCGAATACGCTTCTAAACTCAATCATGCATTTCTTAACTTATGTGATGCCCTTGCTGTATTACCAGAATGGGAAAAATCTTCCGGAACCAAAAAGGAGATAGAAGAAGCCAAAAAATCACAAAAACCAATTTTTTATCTTGAAGATAAAGATGCTATTACAAAAATAATATCGTTTTTGAAAGACTGATTTTAAATTTCTAAATACAACAAGCGCGCCCGAAGGGCGCGCTTGTTGTTATTTTACTAATAGTAAAACTACTTCAAAGTAACTTTAGCACCGGCTTCTTCTAGCTTAGCCTTTAGAGCCTCGGCATCCTCTTTCTTCATACCTTCCTTCACTACCGCTGGAGCAGCATCTACCATGTCCTTAGCTTCCTTTAGACCTAGGTTCAACACTTCCTTAACCACCTTAATTACAGCGATTTTTTGTGCACCGGCATCAGTAAGTTCTACTGTGAACTCTGATTGTTCTTCCGCAGCAGCACCACCAGCAGCTGGACCAGCTACGGCTACAGCTTGTGCTGATACACCAAAACGCTTTTCCAATACCTTAACTAGAGCATGTAGCTCAAGTACACTCATCTTCTCTACTTGTTCAACTAGAGCTTTGAATTCAGCAGGAATTTCTACTGTCTCATCAACTCCGGTTGTTGTTGTTTCTTCTGACATATAATTTTAAAATAATTTTAATAATTCTAAATCCTCAAATTTTGTAGAAAAAGTTTATTACTTTTTCGATGCGATAGCGTCAAGAGCAATAACCAATCCTTGAATTGGAGAATTGATAACATTGACAAACATACCACGAAGAGTTTGTAGTGGTGGAATAGATGCAATTTCGATCATTTCCGCCTGACTCTTATATACTCCTTGGAATACACCGCCAACAATGGCAACATTATTCTTAAACTTCTCAGAAAATTCCTTGATGTTTTGTGCTGGAGCAATTGCATCAGCGCTATAAGCAATAGCCACCTCACCATCGAGATTTGGCATCTCGCCGGTAAAGGTAGTACCGAAAGCGCGCTTCATGAGAGTCTTTTTGGCTACAAGATAACCTACTCCCTTCTCACGCAAATTCTTGCGCATCGCTGTAGTATTGGCAACTGTTAGTCCTTTGAAATGAACAAAAACAATTGACTCCGAACTATCACGAACAGTCTCAAGCTTAGCAAGAATATCTTGCTTTTTGGCTTTTGTAATGGCCATAGATACTTAAATATACAGATTTTAATAATGAACACAGGCCATGGATATTAAAGTTATTTAACACCAATAGGCTTCGACCCCAAACTAAAGAGATTGGACCTCGGTCGGCTGGCACAAAGACCATTTACTGCAAAAGCAACCAACTGTCATGAGCCTGTTACCGACAATATAACAGATTTTTTACAAAAGAAAAGTGTCTATGGCTTTTAAGCTAATAACAAGGAGTCCGATAATAGCTGGCCCGATAAGCCATATCCAAAGAAAGTGAAAATAGACTTTACGTCTTAGAACCAAAGGTAGAGTTACCATTAAAATCGGTAAAGACACATAAAGTATCTTATTAGACTCTACTCCATAAGAAAACCAAGCCACAAAAGCCACAATTGAAATCAAACCGGAAACAGCAGCTAAGAGCGAAACTAGTCCGGAACTTATTCTATTTAAAACATCCTTCATACCGAAAAAGTATAACATAGTTTTTCAAACAAGCGCTTTTCACCCTGAAGATTTTTAGTACAATGTTGCTACTCGGGGTATAGCATAGTGGTAGTGTGCGTCCATGGGGTGGATGTGGCGCCGGTTCGATTCCGGCTATCCCGACGAATTTGCGTTAAAAATAGCGCGGTCCCAAAGGGACCGCGCTATTTTTAACGATTTTTAAACTAAATAGTCACACTCTCATCCTTCTTGCATTTGAAGTAAGATGATAGAGATATAGCTCCAGGACCAGCCAACAGCAAAGCAATGGTCAAACCAAGTGCCAACACATCAAGATCACCCTTGTCGCCAATATTAAAACCCTTTACTGTCCACCACGCTACAAAAGCGATGATGGTAAGCCAAAAAGCCCAGAAACGAGTCATAACACCAAGCAAAATAGCGATACCACCAAAAAGCTCAGCAAAAGCTACCAAGAAGGCAAACATATCTGCCATTGGAAAACCGAGATTAGTCAACATACCAGCAAAACCAGCCAATCCCATTTCACCAAAGAATTTAGCATAGCCATGAACAACAAAGAAAACTCCTGTGGCAATACGCACAGAAAGAAGAGCGTAGTCTAATTCCTTACTAGTAATATTTGTATCATCATTAAAAGTACAGATTTTATTAAACATAGTGGTTTTAAAAATTATTTAAATAAACAACCTCCATTCAGTCTATATTGTAGCAAAACTCTTAAGACAAAGACAATTAATCTAAACTTTTTGATTTTTTATCTAAATATTCTGAAGTGTGACCTACTAAAGTACCAAGATTTTGCAAAAATTGTGCCACCGCCGAGATTGCCAAAATAACTACAGGAATAAAAGCATAGGGAGTAAGGAGATAGAAGAAGACAACAGTAGAACCCATCCAGATTCCAATACACGAAATACAACCCAAGAGATCTGCCAAAGTACGCCTTGGTCCAGTAGCAGGTTTAACCAACTCAAATCCCCTACCTACTTTCTTTAGATCCCAAAACTGTTCGCGAAAGAAACGAGTGATGGTGTCATAGACAAAAAGTCGTATCAACCGCCAGGTGGCTAAAGTCATTAAAATATAATCTAGTGGCTTCAATGGTGTCTCCAAAAAACGAGATTCAGTTTCAAGAATAATTACCCCCATCACCACCAGACACAAGAAAAACACCAGAAAAACAAAATTCCAAAAGTATTGATCAGTAATACGTATCATAAACTACACCCCAAGACCAACTACCAGTATAAAAAAGAGCGTACCTACTATCACTGCCACAAAACTAAACAGGAACTTATAGAAAGTCTTATTAAACATCCTAATTATTATAACAGATAAATATCACACATAAGTAAACAACACACAAAGCTACGCATAATGCAGTGTTTTAGCTTTACTATATTTGTTTACACAAGCTAGTTAATTTTTGCTGGCAATTTGTTGGTAAAAGTGTATAATAGAAAGATAACTATGAAAGAGACCCTTATGCAGATACGTCTGCATCGGGGGCTTTTTCTTTTTGTATAATCGCAGAAAATTTATGGTAATGATCATTCAAAAATAAGATTTCTGAGTTTTTATTTCTTAATAGAATAGAGCATTTATTATCATCAGGAGCAATTATAGTTTTTAGAACATTATTTTCCTTAAGAAATTCAACTAGACAACCAAAATCGCCATCGCCTGTAAGTAATATACATTCTTTGATAGGCCTTTATAAAAATCGGAAACGGACTTTAAGACTAATTCTGCATCACAATTCCCTTTCACCATACCACGAACATTAATAGTTTGTTTGAAAACCAAAATAAAACCACACTCTTGCAGATATTCATAAAACATTATTCTATTAGGAATTAGTCCTATGAATAAATAAACATTATTGGGAGTATATTTTTGCCTCAGCCAGCCACGAAATTTTTTATAATCGATTTTATAGCCAAGCTCAGTCGCTGCTCGATATAAATTATTTCCATCAATATAAATGTTTACCTTGACCACAATATTTACGTAATTATACCACACCAAAAACCCCGACAGCGAGGCTGTCGGGGTTTTTGAAATTGAGTTAAAAAGGTATTTACAATTGTAACAGAACACAACAAAACCCCGCATAAAGCGGGGTTTTGTTTAGCTTAGACTAAACTTTTTACAGTTCTGTCAAAGGTATCTTAGATTAAGAACCTTGTACAGTCTCGTAACCAGTTCGGAAGTCTTGAGCTGGAGTTGGTGTGTAAGCCTCAGTAGATGTAATACCATCTTCATCTGAAGTGTAGTTTACATTACCAAGTTGTACACGGTATTGACCAGTAGCAAATGGGTCAACAGTTACAGTCAATGTGAATGTTTCTGTTTCACCTTCACGTACTGTGAATACACCTGAAGTGTCTTCATCAGCAGTTGATGAAAGAACTCCTGACGAAGTAGCTTTGCCACCATCAACAGAGAATTCAACACCAGTAGTTGCTGAAGTTCCTTCAGTTGCTAGTTCCTTGATGTAGAAATCACCTTCTACAGCAGTAACTTCGAACTCAATAGTGAACTTACCGATAGTATCGTTTTCACCTTGTGTATCAGTTGTAGCTTCTACACCATCAACTGGTACAACGATACCTTCAGCTACTAGAGTATGTGACTCACCGCTAGCAGAACCAGAGAATGTGTCAATATCATCAGCACCTTCAGCGTCAGTTAGATCACGTTCTACTGAAGTTACGTTAGCTTCGATAGTTGTACCATTTGAGTAACGATCAACGTTAGTTGAAGATTCTTGTGACTTGATGTCAACAACAACTGCAACTGTTACTTCATCATCAGCATCAATGGTTACATCACCATCAATATCGAATTCGAAAGTAGTTGTGTTAGCAGTAGTACTTGCTGAGTTTTCAGCATCGAAACTTTGTCCATCGATTTCAAGAGCAATATCATCAATTACAAGTGATGAAGTAGCTGATGTATCAACCTTTACAAACAATGTGTTAAGTTCAATATCACCTTCTTGAGCTTCGATAGTGTATTCAAGGATAGTTACACCATCTGTTGAATCATCTGTATCAACTACGATATCTGTAGCATCTGGGTTGCTTGAAGCAGTTCCGAACTTAAGTTCTTCACCTTCACCTTCTTCAACGATTTCGAAAGCAGCTGAAGCTGATGGCAACTCATCTGTTGTGGCAACACCGTCAGCATCGAAGTAACGTACTTCTGTAGCTGTAAGTGTCCAGTCACCTTCATCTGATACACCAGCGTCGTCAACTGAACCTGCAACTGTAGCAGCAACAGTAACTTCTACTTCTTCATCTTCCATAAGTACTAGACCTACGTTTGTGAAGCGGAATGTACCATCATCTTCATCTAGGTAATTATCCTCGTCTGAAGCGTCGAATGAAGCAACTTCTTCACCGTCTACCCATAGAGTAATCTCTTCGAATACTTCCCATGGATCGTTTTCAGTGTTGTCACCATCAGTTTCGATAGTGAAGTCCATACGATCAATTTCGATGTCTCCATCTGTAGCTTCCATTGTAATTTCAGCTAGCTCTGCATCTTCTGCACCTTCTTGTACATCAGTGTCAGTAGCATCATCCATTTCGAATGTGTCTAGTGAACCTTCACCTGAAAGTTCATTTGATTCTTCTTCCTCTTCTTCATCTGTTGATCCTTCCTCCTCATCTTCGTCTGGAGTTGTAGTAACAGTGTTTAGAGCATTAGCTTTAGCACGTGTTGATGGACCAAAGTAACCAGTTGGGTTTACTAGACCAGCTGGTGAAAGGATATCAGCACGGTACTTAACTTGGAACTTAGATACTGCAGCGGTTGTAGCTGGACCATAAGTCTCAGTTTCCATACCAGCAGAACCAGCACCTGTAGCAGCTACACGAGTATCTGGGTCAGCGTTCAAGAACTTTTGTAGTTCCTTTACATCAGCACCAGTCATGCCTGTCTTAAGGTCACGAGTCCAAGTGTATCCGCTAGCTGTAGCGCTACCTTGTCCAGCTTGTGCTTGGAGAGTAGCGATTTGTGCTAGTAGATCATTAATCATCTTTTGTAGATCTTCAGCTGACTGTTGAGCGTTTGAAGCTGGAACAGACATTGTGAAGATCATTGCTAGTGCTACAAAAGCAACAGCTGCCTTTGAAGCAAAATCTTTTGCAATAGTCATAAATGTAATTAAAAATAATTTTGCGTGGGATTAACACGCGTACTCAAATTAATGAGCGATTAAAATTTGATAACGACTGATAATATGAATTAATTCATATTTCGTAAGTGGCTTATCAACCCACCTACGCAATATCACTAACTCTGTGTCTTGCAACACAAAGGTTAGCTGCGAAACGGGTCTGAATGTCTAGAATTAGCAACCATAAGCGGGACAAGGTCGGGCGGGAATTTTGCGCTTTATGCTAAAAAGCATCCGCGCGCAAGACGGTGTTTTTGGATATGAAAATCATGTAACCACTTACATAATCCTGTTTATGTCTAACTTTTAGGTTGGACATCACATGTTTATCAAAGAACATTCATAACTCTTAAACGCTTGTTTCTTGATGAAGTGTCGAGTGACTTTGTGTACTACACAAGTGACTAAAAAACCACTTCAGAAAAAAGCGCATAAGCGCATGCAAAACAGTATAGCAGGTTCTTACACCTTCCAACAGTATCAAGGATGAAGTATGTGGATTATTTGCCTAGTCTCACCAACAAAAATGATGATGGTTTTAGTACAAAAAATAACAACAAATCCCGACTACCGTACCTTCTACAGTACGTGAAAGTGCGAAAAACGTCAATAAACTACCTTCTGTTTCTGCCTGTGATGACGCTTGTGTTTAACTGGTCTTACTAGCAAAAAAACAGTAGAAAACAGAAAACTATGAGTGGCAAGTGGGTATAAAACGTAATAGAGTAGCTATATCCAGAGAAACTAAAACTCCAATTTTAAGCCTCCACAACGAAAATACTCTAAGCGAAGATCTGCGAAAGAATTTGGGATTTTTGTTTCTTTCTATTACAGTCTCAGAAAATACCACAACACTTTCCTTGCGTCTTTTATAAAATAAAGGACTAACACAATATTTTCTTACAGGTCATTATTCAGACAATTTTCACTGCGAATGCTCAAAAATATTATCCAGTCCTTTATATAATAGTTGTTATTTGATACAAATATTAAATGTGTCCTTTATTTTGCTAAAGAATATTTTGACCATCGTCTCTCACCTTGTCTTATTACTTGTCCTTTTTCTATTAGACTATTGAGTTCTCTTTGAATAGTCTTCTCTCCGACATCAGTTATAACTTCAGCAATGTCTTTAATTGTGGCTTCGGGTTTCGCTTCAAGGACAGTCTTTATACGGACAGAACGATCTACCAATTGGCTATAGACCATATGCGCATCGGAGCTAATATCTCCCTTTGGGATACTTACTCGTGACGGACGAATTGCGCCAATAGACTTAGACGCTTTGGGACGATCGACAGTGATACTCGGTGAAACTTGTGCTGAATCACGAACAGTTAGTGGAGTCTGACTAGTGAAGTGGTTGCGAAGGTATCGTTGTACCAAATCAACCTCAGCTAGGAGCAAAGCTAAGACTTCGTCATTCAGCACCCGAGCGGCGTTGGCAATACGAAGCATTCCTTCCAAAGCCACTAAGGATTGCTCGAAGGGGAAAATCTTGTCTTTAACTTCATACTCATACAGAGACAACGTCGCTAATGACGACTCATGTACTCTCATGGCTTTTTCACTTATGTTCTTTAGATGGAAATCTGTCTGTTCGTTCCTTTCAATATAAGACAGAATATAGAAGACAACAGAGACCATTCTCTCTGTCTTTTTAAAAACATTACTGTAGTATTCATTGTTAGATGATAGTCTTTTTACTTCGTAAAAACTGTCTTTTTCCATACTGTCTTTTCTGTCTTATTTACTGTTAAATAGTTTCTTTTATTGTCGTTTATACTTCTTGTCTTTAACTCCTGTTGTCTTACCTACTATAAAGACATTTTGTTTATTTGCAAGGTTATTTTTTGTCTTTGACTTAGAACAGTTTAGCATTATTTGCACAGAATTTCCTATAGCCCCTTCTACTTTTAATCCGACTCTCCCCAATATAATCAATTGGTTTTGTGGTATTATTTTGGTATTTCATAAATCACGGTTTGTATTGTTATGTCTAAGAAAAAACGCACTAGTGCCCTAGAAGTAAAAGAACGGTCTCCCTTATTTGATGACCTTTCGCCACAAGCCCGTCAGGCTATCGGGGCTGTTATCGTGGGTGTTTTGGGTATCTTTTTTATTGTCTCTTCTTGGATACGCTGGCATGGTCGGAGGCTATAGCGAAGCTGCTCTGACTAAACTTTTTGGTACCGGCGCTTGGCTTGCACCATTAGCTTGTGCTTTTTATGTCTACGCACTCATGAATCCAAAAGAGGACGACCATGTCAGCACTTCAAAAATTATCGGTATCTCTGTCCTCTTCTTTTCCTTATTAGCTAGTCTCGAATTGTATAGTGACGGACTTGGCGGATTTACCGGTCTAGCTATCACCTATCCACTCACATATTTGGTTGGAGAAATGGTGACGGGAGTAACCTTGTTTGCACTAGTCTTGATTGGAGTTTTTCTTACCTTCAACACCGGACTCACCTTGCCAAAATTTGGTCGAAAGGGTGAAGGAGAATTTGAAGAAATTGAGGAAGATTTCGGTCTTGAAGAACTAGACCTGCCTGAACTAGATAACACAAAAGAGGGAGAAGAAATATTAGAAGAGGAAAAAGAGGAAGAGAAAAAAGGCATTCAGTCATTTAAAGATAAGGTGAGCGATACCTTGAAGGGAGTAAGAAATGATGCTGATATTGTAGTCAAAAATTTCAGCGGTCCTTACGTACCTCCTCCTCTTACGCTCTTAAATAAAGACAAGGGTAAGGCGATGGCTGGAGATGTGAAAGCTAACTCCATGACCATTAAACGCACCTTGAAGGAATTTGGTATTAATGTTGAAATGGATGCTGTAGAAAGCGGTCCCGCCATTACTCGTTACTCATTGAAGCCGGCTCAAGGTGTGCGTATTTCTCGCATTGTCGCCCTGCAACAAGAACTTCAATTAGCCCTTAAGGCCAGCACTATTCGTATTGAGGCACCTATTCCCGGCAAATCACTAGTTGGTATTGAAGTACCGAACGCTGTTCGTTCTACTGTCGGTTTGGCCTCCATTCTCAAAAATCCCGAATATACCGACTCACCACGCCCACTCTTGGTTGCTTTGGGTAAGGATGTAGCTGGTGGTGTACACTTCGCCAACATCGCTCGTATGCCACATGCCCTAATTGCTGGTACCACCGGATCTGGAAAATCTGTAACTATACATAATATTATTGTCTCTCTCCTGTTTAGGAATTCCCCCGATCAATTACGTTTTATTTTAGTAGACCCAAAGCGCGTGGAACTCACTCTATATAATGGTATCCCACATCTACTCACACCAGTAATCACCGAGCCGAAGAAAGCTCTCAAAGCCTTAACTTGGGCAGTTAAAGAGATGGCCAGACGTTATGATATTTTGCAAGCTGAAGGTATTCAAGGACTAGATCTTTATCACAGTAATGTCTACCAACCAGCCAAGAAGGCTTGGGAGGAAAAAGGTTCTCCGGAAGAAGAAAGAGATAACTTACCTGAACCACTACCATATATAGTTATCATCCTCGATGAGCTTAACGATTTAATGCAAGCTTACCCACGTGAACTCGAAGCCTTGATTGTACGCCTAGCACAAATGAGTCGCGCTGTCGGTATTCATCTACTCTTAGCTACTCAGAGACCTTCAGTAAACGTTATAACTGGTACCATCAAAGCTAATGTTCCGACCCGTATCGCCTTAAACGTGGCCTCACAGATAGATTCTCGTACCATTATTGATCAGATGGGAGCAGAAAAACTTCTCGGGCAGGGTGACATGCTTTATTTGTCCTCCGATAGTCCTCGTCTCATCCGTATTCAATCAGCCTTCATCTCCGGTGAGGAAATTAAGAAGGTAGTGAGTTATCTAAAAGATCAAGATAGTGCTCACCAACTCGACACTATTGACTTTGAAGACCAGAAAGACGGCATGGGCAATATGAACTCATTTATGGGTGCTATCGGTGGTAATGATGACGATGTTGGTGATGATCTCTTTGAAGATGCCAAACAAGCCGTAATGGAAGCCGGAAAAGCTTCCACCTCCTATTTGCAACGCAAACTTCGCATTGGCTATTCTCGAGCAGCCCGCCTAATGGATATTCTCGAGGAACAAGGTGTAATCGGACCAGCCGACGGTGCTCGCCCACGTGAAGTCTTGATTGGTAAAAATGCTCCTATGGACCAAGATAACGACCTAAGTGGACGTGAGGATTAAAAATGCTGAGACCTATCACCAACACCCTAGAATTACGAGATATCCTGAAATTTTTAGGTATAGCCATATCTATATTGCTTTTTGGTGCCTATTTAAGCTTTCAAGCTAGATATCTAATAGCCGGACCGCAACTAATTCTTGACTATGAACCTCCAGTTAATAACACTACACGTGTAGTTGAACTTACCGGTACCGCCACCAACATCACTCATCTCTGGTTAAACGACCGTCCTATCTTTACCGATGAAAAAGGGCATTTTAAAGAGGCATTAATTTTAGAAAACGGTTATACTATAACTACTTTGAAAGCTAGGGACAGATACGGACGCGAAACAGAAATTGTACGATCGTTTGTCTACACTCCAGCTTCCATTATTCAATATAATTAATTAAATATGGCAAAGAAAAAAACCATTGAAAGTAGCAGTAACAAAGAGCAAGGAATCGCCAGTATTGCCGAAACCTTACGCGCTATCAAAACCAAATTCGGTGATGAAGCAATCATGACTCTAGATGAAAGCAAGAAAGTTGACGTAGACGCTATTCCAACTGGTTCAATCGGCCTTGATGATGCCCTTGGTATCGGTGGCTTTCCACGTGGACGTATTATTGAAATCTTTGGACCAGAGTCTTCCGGTAAAACCACCCTATCTCTGCACGCAGTAGCTGAAGCACAAAAGATGGGTGGTATTTGCGCTTTTATTGACGCCGAACACGCTATGGACCCTGAGTACGCCAAAAATATCGGTGTAAAGCTGGATGAACTTTTGATTTCCCAACCAGATAATGGCGAGCAAGCCCTAGAAATTGTTGAGTCTTTAGTGCGTTCCGGTAAAATCGATGTGATTGTGATTGACTCAGTAGCCGCTCTTACCCCTAGAGATGAAATCGAAGGTGAAATGGGCGCTCACCATGTAGGTAAACAAGCTCGTTTAATGAGTCAGGCCTTACGTAAATTGACTGGAATAGTAGCAAAAAGTAAGACGGTGGTTATCTTTATTAACCAAATCCGTATGCAAGTGGGAGTGATGTTTGGTAACCCTGAAACCACACCAGGAGGTAAAGCTCTTAAGTTCTACACTTCTGTTCGACTAGATATTCGCCGTATTGCTCAGATTAAAAAGGGCGAAGAAGTGGTTGGTGGACGTCACCGGGTAAAAGTAGTTAAAAATAAAGTAGCTTCCCCTTTCCGTACAACTGAATTTGACTTAATCTATGGTGAAGGTATCTCTCGTGAAGGTGAACTATTAGCCCTCGGTGAAAAATATAAATTCGTGAGAAAATCCGGCGCTTCTTATACTTACCTTCCTCCTGGCGGTGACGAAAGTGCTGAAGTAAAACTAGGTCGTGGTTATGATGCTGCTCGCACGTATCTGCGTGAAAACCCTAAAGTTCAAAATGAATTATTAGGCCATATTCGCCAAGCACTTAAAGACGAAGCTTCCGGTGTACAAGTAGAGAAAGCGAGTCTAAAAAAAGACAGCCGGCGATGAAGATGTGAGTGGTAGCGAGGAGTAAAGGATGAAAGAGAAAAAGCGGTAAATTCCTAAAGGAATTTACCGCTTTTTAGAGTAAAACTGTTACTTATTATTACTGATTGGCACTCCAGTTGGGCTACCGTCAATAACTATGGTGTTTATTGATCCATTTTCTACACCCTTCAAAAAAGCTGTCGCTTTAGTATTGTTGGAAATAGCGTTAATAATTAGCGCTATCTGTTCAGGAGTAAAACCTGTTGGTAAACTGGAAAATAAATTGGTAATACCCTTACCTTCATTACCTCTTCGGTTTGCCTCTTCTTCAGCTACAAATGTAAGAGTTTTTTGTTTTGCTAGATCCTCATCAGCTGCTGCTTTTTCAGCAATAGCATTTAAGACCTTTTGCGGTGGAAGCACTTTCCTTATTTGCACAGGCAGGATAGTAAAAACTTTCTGCGCGTCTGATTTTTCCATACCCTGACTAACTAAGTCGGACACTAAGTGTTCTAGGAACTTTTCCTCCATAGTAACCGCTAACTCTTCGCGCTTACTAGTAGTAGCTTCCTCTGAAGTATATTGTGACACGGAAGAACGAACTGCTGACCGAGTAACTGGTATGATTAAAGAATTTATATAACTTTCATCATTTCCCATTCTTTGAAAGACCCAATAAGCGTAAACTGGGTTAATTACAAAAGAAAAAGTGGCTTCTACAATCAAAGGTAAGTTGTTCTTAGATTGTGAAATCATACCGCCATCTCCTTCACTAGCATCCCCGCCACCAAAATGAATAGCTGTTTTTCTAGCCGACATTTTACTAAAATCAAGAAAAGGATTTACAGTATGAAATCCTTCAGTGTAAGACCTTGTTTGCATTGTGTTAAATAGAGAAGCAACATAAATCGTACCAACTGGAACCATAATGAAGGAATTATACATAATCACTAAAATGGTTACAGCTGTTGAAATGAGAATATAGAATGACGATGGTTTTTTCAAATCTTCAACGCGATTACCCTCTTCAATTTGTTTTGCAAAATTTTTGGTATCCTTATAGAAAACATAAGCAAAACCAATAATGGCCAAGACTAAAATCGTAAGTATTATTGTAAACCACATTTAATCACCTCATACAGTAAATTTTTGAAAGAACCTTCTCTGACATCTAAATAAAAATTTAGAATGTCCGCATCTTATAACACATAATTATATATATGTAAATATATATCCTACCCAAATCTCATCTCTCGCCTTGGTATATAAAGATAAATTTTGAAAGAAAGTAAAGAAAACACAATCAGACCGAGACTGATGAGTGTTAAAAATTCACCTTGAGATACGGCTTGTGAAAATACTTGCCAAACATAAGTAGGAACCGCTCCAAGTTGAACTTGTAGCAAATTATTTAAAATATCCGGTAATGATACCAACTTAACAAACAAAGCACTGCTGGCACCAAAAACCAGACCAAATAACGTTACAAAATTAAACAACACACTAAGCCAATAGCTATACCAAACTCGACGCATTATTCTGTCTCTTATTATAGATGTCATATTTACATACTTATAACGCTCATAATTTGCAAAAAAGTTACATAAATCCTTCAATTTCCCCTTCTCGACTCTCGCGCCGGAAGGCAATTTTTGCCCGAAAAATGCGCACCTTAACGGTGCCAATCTTTTCGTTGGTAATATTAGCAATATCCTCATGCGACCAGCGCTCTAAATAATGCAAACGCAAAACTTGCGCAAAATGACTTGGTAAACGTTCAAGAACTCGCTCAATTCCGTCACGTTTTTCGTCAAAACCACTATGTTCAACCTTTTCACCAATAAATTGCTCAAATTCCGGATCAAGATTAATAAACCTCTGCCCTTCCTTTATTAATTTTTGATAACGAGTAAAAGCGGTATTCATCAAAATACGGTATGCCCATGAGGAAAATTTAGCATCAGTCTGTGGCGTAAAAGAGTCAGCGTGTATATAAATCTTAGTAAAAGCATCCTGAACTACTTCTTCAGCATCAGCTTTATTTCTAACAATACCAACAGCCTTACGTAAAAAAGCGGTTTCATAACGATCAACCAAAATTCCAAACAACCAAGGTTGGTTTATAGATAATTTAAGCACTTCTTCATCAGAAAATTCATTGGCTTTGGTAGTGGTTGTTAATCCTAACATATGGTAGTATCATCTTTGCTTATTTAGTGTAGCATTAAAATTCTTTTATGGCAGTTTTATCATATAACGAAATTACCCCGAAAAAAGTTATCATTTTTAACGATGAACCGTGTTTAGTCATTTCTTCTCATGTTTTCAGAAAACAAAAAAGAAAACCGGTCAATATTACTAAACTCAAGGGTCTAAAATCAGGTCGAGCTTTGGAAAACACTTTCCACGTCAACGAAACCGCTGACGAAGCCGAGCTCGAAAGAAAAGATATTACCTTTATTTACCGCAAAGGTGATGAGTATTGGTTCCATACTGCTGGTAAGCCAAGTGAACGTTTCTCTCTCACCACTGATTTGGTTGGTGACCAAGGTAAGTTTATGAAAGAGAGATCTGACATTGAGGCTTTAATTTTTGAAAATGAAGTAATTGGAGTAAAAATACCAATTAAAATTGAACTTAAAGTAAAAGAAGCTATGGACGCCGTCAAAGGCAACACTTCTTCTGGTGCCTTAAAGGAAGTAACTCTCGAAACTGGGGCTACTATCATGGCACCAATGTTTATCAATACCGGTGACATTATTGCTATCAATACTGAATCAGGAGAATATTCTGAACGAGTGGAGAAAGCTTAAGTTAGAAAAGATAAAAGGGCGACACCGTAGGTGTCGCCCTTTTATCTTTATGTATCTTTATGAAAAAGCGCCGGCTTCGCCGGCGCTTTTTCACTTTAATTAGTGCTGAATATAAGGCATCAAGGCCATAAAACGAGCACGCTTGATAGCACGAGCAAAATCACGTTGTGACTTAGCAGAAAAGCCAGTACGACGACGACTAAACATGCGAGCGTGTGGATTTACATAAGCACCTAGAGCGGTAATATCTTTGTAATCGATATGTTCTAGAGTAGCTTTCTTGTGTAGATTGTGTTGTTCCATAACTGAAAGTTAGCTAATAATAAGTTTTTTAATTAGAACGGGATGTCTTCGGGATTAATTTCCTCTTCTGGATAATCCGGTAACGCCGAACGATTATCCTCACTACTTCCCTTATCTTGGCCAGTTGGCGCACCGCCACCAGAATTCTTTGGACCAAATTGTACTCTTTCAGCAATAATTTCAGTACGATATTGTTTCTGACCATCCTTCTCCCAGCTTCGAGTCTGCATTCGTCCTTCAACGTATGCACTACTGCCCTTAAATAGGTACTTAGCGCAAGTATCAGCCTGCTTTCCAAACACTACGACATTATGGTAATCAGTTGACTCTTGCCTTTTACCATCTCGGTCGTTATAAACTCGATTAGTAGCTAAAGACATTGAACAAACTTGCATACCGCTCGGTAAGGCCTTGAGCTCCGGATCACGGGTTAGGTTACCAAAAATCATTGCTTTGTTAAGATACATATTTTTTAAATTAGTCGATTAGACGCTAATTATACTGTTTCTTTCTCCTCTTTTCTATCCTCTCCCTCTACTGTTTCCTCAGTTTCCTCTCCTTCAACCACCTCTTCATCACCTTCAATATCTTCGTCGGTAATAATACGAACTTGTTTATTAACGATAGAATCGTGGAAACGGAACGGGTGTTGTTCTTCAACCTTGGTAAGTTTTACGATAAGAAAACGTAACAATTCCTTAGTTTCATCAAAAGTTTCAGTTAATTCATTTAACTCTGATGAACTTAGGCGAAAACGTACCCAACCAAAGTAAGCACTACCGAATTTTCTATTCTTGCCTTCAAGGTACTTAACAATCTCGTAAGCTAGATCGAAACGCTTTGGTGTCTCCTCGTCGGTAATAACACCGCCGATCTTAGTAATATGGTTTTTGAGCTTATCAAAAACGCTAGTCACTTCCCCTTCAGCAACTGTTGGAAGTATATGGAAGGCAAATTCGTAGCTAACAAGCTCGTTTTCCGCCTCAATTGCTGGCATCTTTGTTTCTGACATGTGTACAGGAACTTAATCTAATAACGGCGCTACATTAACACATAAATATAGTTTTTTCAAGGAAATTTTTATATAAAAACCCCTAAACAGCCTATTGGCGTTTGGGGTTTGAGTGAGCGTTGCGCTTACTTTATTTTTCTGATTCTTTTCCCTCCTTGGAAAAAGGGTTTGTTATAACAGCTAAAAAAATGAACAAAAGAACAAAACTTAAACCGGACAACATAACTGGATCCACGACTATCTCCTTTTTTGTTTTCAGAAAAATTTCACATTTTTTGTGAAGTGCACATTATAGTACTGTTACTGTTTGGTGTCAATACAGTGTGTTGTGTGTTAAAATACACACATGTCAACCGACTCTCAAGCTAAATTCCCTCCCTCAGTAATCTTACCTATCATCATTTTTATCCTCCTAGCCTCTTTAGTGATATATCTTTTTCTAGAAAATAGCGAGAAAGAACAACGAATCACAAATTTAGAAACCGAAAAACTTAACACGCAAAGAGACTTAGTAAACACCACCAACACCTTACTAAAAGAGCGTGAGCAAGCCAGCTCAACCATAAACGAATTAGCTGGACGATTATCTCTTACCAGTGAAGAACTGGCCGATATAGAAAAAGATTTTGAACGAGAAAAAGAAAAGAACGAAGAATTTGAAAAACAAATACGCAAAATATCCGGCACAGTAAATAACTTAGACAAACTTTCAAAAACTGATAAAGAGTTACTACAAAAATACTCTCGTACTTATTTCTTAAACGAAAACTTCATTCCAATGAAGCTAAAGAAAATAGACAATCAGTATGTGATGCCAGATAAAACTGATTTATATTTTCACGGTAACGCAGTTGGATTTTTAGAAGAGATGTTAGATGATGCTAAAGAAGCTGGCTTTGATATCAGAATTATTTCTGCTTATCGTTCTTTTGATGAGCAAGCTGACCTAAAGGGTCAATATACTCAAATCTATGGTAGTGGCTCCAATGCTTTTTCTGCGGATCAAGGTTATTCTGAACACCAACTCGGTACAACCGTCGATATTGTCGACATGGAAACTCGCACTACTTCACAAAGTTTTGGACAGACTGAAGCTTTTAAATGGCTAGAAGATAATGCTTATCGTTACGGTTTTGTCCTCTCCTACCCTGAAAATAATGAGTTTTATATTTATGAACCTTGGCATTGGCGTTTTGTCGGCGTCGACCTAGCGCGAGACCTACACCGAGCCGATGCCCAATTTTATGAATGGGATCAAAGAAAAATTGATGAGTATTTGATTAAAATATTTGATTAAAACTACATAAAAAAAGGCGCGGGCGAAGCCCGCGCCTCTTTTATGTAGTTTTAATCCTAAATTAACCTCACCCCATACAACCTCTCCGCATTCTTCAATAACTGTTCCTGCACTTCTTCAACTGGCAAGGCTTTTATTTCAGCTATCTTCTTTACTACTTCTTTAACATACATCGGCTCACATCTCTTTCCTCTATAAGGCACTGGTGCCACATAGGGACTATCGGTTTCGGCATGCATTAGATCTAGTGGTACAAACTGCACCACCTCTTTATAAACTTTAGCAAAAGTGATGACTCCGGTGAAAGACACAGTAAATCCAAGTTCAAAGAATTTTTTCGCCTGTTCGTAAGTACCAGCATAAAAGTGAATATTGCCCGGTACTTTAGCGTAATGCTTCAAGATAGAATGTACATCTTCATAAGCACTTCGCCCTGTCGGACTTTCCCCACCAGCTTTTGGATCACGAGTATGAATCATTAAAGGGAGATTTAGTTCATTAGCTAATTCTATTTGGGCAATAAATGCCCCTTCCTGCACCTCATAACTTTCCGGTGTCGTATGAAAATAATCAAAACCACACTCCCCAATTCCCACCACTTTTTTGCTTTTTGCTAACTCACGATAAAAATCTTTATTAAAGATTTCACCTTTAGAATTAAAAGGCTGGCCGTTCTCTCCAACCGTTTCCTCATCATGATGTCCGGGAGTAGTCTGAATTGGATGAAGACCAACAATCGCCCAGGCTCCGTCATTAGCTTCCGCTATCTCTACCGCTTTTTGACTAGTAGTTTCCTTAGTACCGACATTTATATGCGCCACCCCAGCCTCGCGAGTCCGCAACAAAACTTCTTCCCTGTCATCATTAAAAGCTGAGAGATTGAGGTGGGTGTGAGTGTCGATATGAGTATATTTCATAACTGAATACAGTTAATTCTCCAGACGTTTAAATAAATTATCTGGTTTTTTGTTTTCTTCAATAGCTTCGAGAATAATACGGGAAGTTTCTGGCATAATTGGCTTTAATCGTAGAGCAATTAAATGCAATCCTTCTCGTAAAAACTTAATATTTTCTTTACCTTTATCAGGATCAGTTTTCACTAACTTATATGGTTCAACGTCTGTAATAAACTCGTCAAATTTTTTAATATTTGCCCAAACAACGTTAATAGTTTCTGAGAAATTAAACTCATTAATCGTATTTGTATAATTATTTGAATATATTTCATCCCAATGTTGTTTTATCACATTGTCATTGTTGGTAAAATCTTCCAAATGCGTCTCCGCCATCTTCATTACTCTCGCTACCAGATTACCTAAACCATTCACCAAATTTGCAGTGTACCATTCGTCAAGTTTTTCCCACGTAATATCTGTATCATCAAAAGGATGGACGTGTCGTAAAAGTAAATAACGAGTCGCATCAGTACCATAACGTTCAATCAATTCGTATGGGCTGATAACATTACCTAAAGATTTGCTCATTTTTTGTCCGCCACTATTGATAAAGCCGTGGTAAACCACTTTATCAGTAGCTTTAATACCAGCACTCTTAAGCATTGCTTGCCACATAATTGACTGAAAACGCACCTGATCTTTTCCAGCCAATTGTAAAACCTCACCATCAACCCAAAACTTTTTAAAATCTCCCTCTTCGTTTGGCCAATCAAGTGTAGAAATATAATTAGTTAAAGCGTCAAACCACACATACATTACTTGACCTTCATCATCAGGTACTGGAATACCCCAGTTTAATCTAGACTTTTCGCGAGAGATACTAAAATCTTCAAGACCTGCTTTCACAAAATTTAATGCCTCCTGTCTTCTCCAGTCTGGCAAGACCACACCCTCCTGCCCTAAATATTCTTCCAAATATTCTTGATAATTCGAAAGTTTAAAAAAGTAATTTTCTTCTTCAATAAGTTCTGGCACAGTATTGTGATCAAGACATTTACCATCAACCAAATCTGACTCCGTTTTAAAAGCTTCACAACCAACACAATACAGACCAGAATATTTCTTTTTATAAATATCACCTTTCACTGCACAACGTCGCCAAATTTCTTGGGCCGCTAATTTATGAGCTTCGTCGGTCGTGCGAATAAAATTGTCGCAAGAAAGATTAAGAGCTGAACTTAGTTTTCTAAACTCATTAGCGTAATGATCAACATATTCTTGCCTGTCTACACCTTGTTCGTCAGCCTTTTGAGCGATTTTTTGTCCGTGTTCGTCGGTACCGGTATTAAAAAAGACTTCGTATCCTAAGAGCCGATAGTAACGAGCCAAAACATCGGCCTGTAAGACCTCATAACCAAAACCAATATGCGGATCGGCATTTACATATGGCAATGTGGTGGTGATATATTTGGCTTTTTTATTTGGCATAGTAAAGATACTTTAGCACCAAAATTACAAACAGCAAACAGACCCTAAACTATTTTAGAAACCTCGCGGAAAAACTATGTCAATAGTTTTGAGCGGAGAACTTGATTCGTGTTTCTAAAATAGTTTAGGGTCTGTTTAATAACTACTTCAAATACTCTACCAATTCCGCAATTTTTACTCTCGTTTGCTCACCTGTATCTCTATCACGTACAGTAACTGTGTCTTTTAATTCTGGTTTTTCCTCTCCTAAAGTTTCAAAATCAATCACGACACAATATGGCGTACCAATCTCATCTTGTCGGCGGTAGCGTTTGCCGATATTGCCATTGTCGTCAAAAGCAACATTACCAAATTCTTTTTTAAGAACAGCAAAAACTTCTCGGGCTTTTGTCACTAGTTCTGGTTTATTCTTTAGAAGTGGTGATACCGCTACACGGAAAGGCGCTAAATGTACTGGTAATTTTAGATAAGTTCTAACCTCACCATTCATTTCATCCTCTGTATAAGCTTCCGACAAAACCGCCGTCAAAGCTCGCCCAACACCAAAAGAAGGCTCAATCACATGTGGAATATATCTCGAACCATCAGCTTCTATATATTCCATTGTTACACCGCTAGCCTTCATGTGATTTTTTAAGTCGTGATCGGTTCGGTAAGCAAAACCGGCCAACTCATCAAAACCTTTGCCCGGAAAATCGTATTCAAAGTCAATTGTACGCTTACTATAGTGAGCCAGGTCATTAGCTGGTACTTCATACTCTCTGACATTTTCTCTTTTCAATCCTAAGTGATCAAACCATTTCCAAATAGCTACTCGCCATTCTTCAAAAGATTTTACCCACTCTTCTTCCTTAACAAAATATTCAATTTCCATTTGTTCAAATTCACGTACTCGGAAAAGATATTCACGCGGAGCAATCTCATTACGGAAAGCTTTACCAATTTGTCCAATACCGAAAGGCATTTTAGGTGCCATTGAATCCAATACGTTTTTGAAATTCACAAAAATTCCCTGTGCGGTTTCTGGACGAAGATATACTTTACCATCTGGTCCAGCGGTAGCACCGATAGTAGTTTCAAACATTAGATTAAATTGTCTTGCTGGTGACAGACTATTTCCTTTTGGACTCTTAATTCCCTTTTCGGAAATTATTTTATCAATATCGGCAAGTGACATACCTTCAGCATCAAGACCGTTATCCTTGAGTAAGTGATCAGCTCGGTAACGCTCACCGGTTTCCAAATCTTCAACTAACGGGTCACAAAAACCTGCTCCTGTATGTCCTGAAGCCTCCCAAACTTTAGCATTCATCAAAATTGCAGCGTCAAGACCGTACATGTCTTCCCTACCATCAACAAACATTTTCCACCACTCACGCTTAATGTTATTGTTTAGAGTTACACCTAAAGGTCCGAAATCCCAAGTCCCTTTTAATCCCCCATAAATCTCACTACCTTGAAATACAAAACCTCTTCGCTTACAAAGCGAAACGATTTTCTCCATCTTATTTTCGTTTTTCATACACTAAAATCCACTACTGACTCTTAACTAAACCACTATCTTGACCAAACCCTTGTTCAGCTGATAGTTCTGTACCCAACCTTTCCTTCTTAACTTGCAAAGTTCCCTCAGTGAAGCGGTCTTTAGCTCTTAAATCTTGATCTTCAATGAGTGTTAATGTTCTACCAATATGCGTGACACTTGGCAAGAGGGCAACTTTTATTTTCATAATCTTACTCTTGTTAGCTGAAATATCACCAGCTTCCCAAACCAATTGTTTTGAAACCGGATTAAATTCAATCTTTCCTTCTCCGTCAGTTGTATTGAGCCAAGAAACGTACTGAGGCAAAGATGTGGTCAACACCGCTTTGGTAATATCATTAACCCCAGCTACAGCCTCAAGCGTGATCGTGTATTCAGTTTTTTGCCCAGCTACTGGTGGCACTGGCCCTTGATCAGTTTCTAAATGTGCCACCTCACTATTGATTTTTATTTCTGAAGAATATTTTGCCTCAGCAACGGCTGTACCAATCAGCTCTTCGCTGGCATTTGACTCATTAACACGTCTAGCAAAAACTTTAACTGACAAATCAAAAGCGCCAGTAGCCTGACTAGCGTCAGGATCAACTATAAACTTAAAATCGCGAGACTCGCCAGGTTTTACTTGCTCAAGAGAAGGCATACTGGATATCTCCCAACTAATCTTTTTTGCGCCAGCGTCAAAATAGCCATTAGATACTGAAACATTATTATCTCTGACCATATTACCGATAGGCATAAGCTCAACTCGCATATCATAGACTGATGCATCCAAAGTATTTTTAACCGTTACAGTAACATCGGTTGTGTCAGCAGTACTTAAAACGGCCTTACCATCGCTATCATTATTTATATTTACCACCACCCCAATAAACGGTTCTTCGATTTGGTAATTTAATTTAGTTTGCGTCAAAACTGAACCGAGAGCAAATTGATTATCGACTCGTGGATTACCGGCCTTAAACTGAATTTCAGATGATTCGCTAGCTAGTCCAGTGACCAAACCACGGATTTTTATGATGTAAGTATTATTGGGTAATATTTCTTCTATCAACCACTCACCCTGACCATGAGCCGGTGCTGGTTCAGAACTTATCTGCGAAAAAGTATTTGGATAAGTAGCACTAATCAAAATGTTTTTCATCGGTGAAGTTGAGTTAGATTGAACAGTTAGAGTAATTTCCATCTCCTGCCCCGATGAAATCTTCTCCACCGAATTTACCCGCAACACCAAAGGCGAAGAATTGATTTTTACAATCACCGGTTCAGCCTCTTTATAAAAAGTTCCATTTGAGTTGACAATCCGATATTCAATTGTAGCCTTAATTTGCTTCTCTTCATTTTCTTCACCAAAAAGAATGGCTTTGGTGGGTATATTGAGAACCTGCCCCGGATCAATCTTTTCTATTGGTATTCTTTCCTCATAAAGATCCTTTCCCGCCTCTTCGGCCGACTTTGTGCCTGCTGGATAATTAATAATCAGCGTTGCTGATTCAATAGCTACAGAATTCTGATTAGTAACACTTAACTGTAAAGGTAGAACATCACCACCGGCTACAGAAAAAGGTACGTCCATGGATAAGTTTATGTTATTGCCAGAAATTTGATTACTACCAAAAAACATATAAGCTCCAGAGACCAACAACGCCAACAAAAACACACCGAAACTAAAGATCAAAATCAACTTACGATACGGACGTTTCGGTTTATCGGGTGAAAAAACCGCACTATCAACTTCTTGCTCCGAAAAACTTTCTGGTTCGGCTTTGATATCTTCATGTACAATTGAAGGTTGAGCGACCGGTGCTGGGTTTGGATTAATATCTTTATCTTTTGGTAAAGAATTGTTCCAACCACGAGACACCTCGATTGAAGGACGCGTTAAATCGTGTCTTTCGGTACGAACCGTTCCACCACTGCGTTCATAAAGACGTTTACGTAACTCATCGATATTTTCCTGCTCTTTAATTGACATACTTAAGTCGAATTATACCACCAAACACAAAGAGCTAGAGGTGGCTATTCGCAATTGCTTTTTCTAGTAACAATTCCAATTTAGCCACCGGTAACTCAGTTCGAAAATCTTCCAATTCAGAAAAAACCGCACTTTTAAAATCTTTAGGAATACTACCCTCATCCACATACCCTAGTTCGTTGAGTATTTTGAGTTGCACAATTAAATCCCAAAAAAGCCTTTCATTATTAATTTTATTCATTTCCTCTAAAGCCAGAAGACAAAAATCAAAAAGTGCAGGCAGAGACTCCTCCCCATGAATGAAGCGTCTTAGAGTTTTAAATACAGTAACAACACTACCGCGAACCAAACGATTGTCGGCTTGGGTGAAATAATTAGTTTTAGCTTCCACACTTCCCACTTTCCATCCTTGTTTTCCTTTAATTAAAGAAACTCTAATTAAAGAAAAATCTTGCAAAGCAAATCTTTGTTTTGATCTTTCCTCCCGTACACTCTTGGCAGTGGCATACAACATTCCCACCTCTCGCGTGAACAAGAGAAATACTTTGTCGGCGGTATTGTGAAGAAAACTCCCACACACCAACGCCTCAGTTGTGTAGGTATGGTATGACATTAAAGTTTATGAATTGATATAACGAAGGAATTTTCACCAGCCTTAATTTCCTTTCCGGAATTTTCCGTAATAATTATCTCACTCGCACCAACGGTCTTTTTGATTAAATTAGACATATTAGTGTTGCTTAATAATTCTTCTCCAACTTCATTGGTTTTAATTTCTAAGCGGATACTATCTTGTGGCACCAGACCAGCTTCTTTTCGCATATCCTGAATAGCACGAATCAAATCACGAGTATCACCTTCCATTTTTAGTTCGGGGGTAATGACAGTATTTAGAATCACTCTCTCTGTTTGATTGATATCGAAGGCTACCATTTTTACATTAATTTCTTCAGCAACAATATCAGTATATTCTTTAGCCATTTCAATATTAAGAGTCAAAGAAGAAAGTGGTTGACGCACCTTAATATTGGCTTTAGTTCTTGCTTCAAGGGCAGTGGTTACAAATTCCCGAACCAGACTCATTTCACCAATCACCACAGGATCAACCTCCCCCACATTTGGCCACTCTGACAAATGCACACTTATAGCCTCGTTCCCATTTCTTACTTTCTGCCACAGATATTCAGCATAAAACGGCATAGCTGGAGCCATTACTTGTGCCAAAGTCTTTAGTACATATCTCAGTGTTCCGAGTGCTAACTTTTTATCTGTTTCATCTTCACCTTTCAAACGTTCTCGCGAACGGCGCAAATACCAAACCGATAGGTCGTCAATAAAATCAGTCAGTGGTCTGGTAGCTTTATCAAGCTCATAAGCTTTATAACCATTTGTCACCTCGAGGGTTAGTTGATTGAGGCGCGCCACGATCCATCTATCCAAAATATTACTGGAATCGTGGCGCGCTCCCCACCATCCTGAAACATTTCATACATCGCCAACACATTATGCAAGCGTCCCAAGTTTTTACGTTGTTGTTCTAAAACCTCCTTTTCCGAAAAACTCAAATCTTCTCCATGTACTACTGGCGATGACAAAAGATAATAACGTACAGCATCAGCTCCTAGACGATTCACCAAATCCACCGGATCTGGATAGTTATTTAATGATTTACTCATCTTCTTACCATCCTCAGCTAAGACTAGACCATTCACCACCACATTTTCATAAGGTGACTTATCAAATAAAGCCACACCCAAAACTAGCATGGAATAGAACCAACCCCGAGTTTGATCCAAACCTTCGGCAATAAACTGTGCTGGGAAACATTCTTTAGTAAAAGTATCAGCACAAGAAAAAGGATAATGATGTTGGGCATATGGCATAGAGCCACTCTCAAACCAACAATCAAACACGTCCGGTACCCTCTCCAATTCCTCATCACCATCGTAAAGTTTTACTTCATCGATATATGGTCGATGATAATCAAGTTCATAGTTATCGTTGTGTGGTAGCGGTGAAAATGACAAAGTACGCAGTTCAGCATTTTGGAGATCATAAGAATTATCTTCAATGTGCTTCGCCGTAACTTCAAGATCATCACCCTCTACCACTGCCTGCATCATCTGCAAAGTACCATTATGAGATACAAACAAAATATTTTTACCATTATGTTTTTGCTCAAGTTCATAAAGTAACTCTCCCACTCGCTTTTTCACATCCAACCAATTTTCTCCTCCTTCCGGTCTTTTAGTCAACCTATCAATACCAGTAGCAAAGAAAGAATGATATTCATCAACCGTTCTTCCCTCAAATTCACCAAACCCCATTTCTAAGAGACGTACATCTTCCACTAACACACTATTATCTAGTCCAAGATTCTTAGCGATTTCCTCAGCGGTTTCTTTAGTTCTTTGTAGTGGTGAATAATAAATAAAATCAATCTTTTCTGACTGCAATTTCTCCGTCAAACCCTTGATTTGTTCTCTACCTTTTTCTGTTACGCCATTCTCTACACCATCCTTAACATTCAGAGTATTTTGTGTGTTTAATTTTGACTCAGCATGACGGGTAATGAGATATTTGTTACCGCTTTTTGGTATAAAAGTTTTTAATTCCTCAAGTGAGCCGATTACTTTTATTTCACCTGATTTTTTATTTCGCCAGATTGGTAGTGGCGCACCCCAATAACGCTGACGTGACACAGCCCAGTCACGAGCGCCTTCAAGCCATTTTCCAAAACGATTACTACCAACATGGTCTGGTACCCACTTCACTTTATTATTAGCTTCAACCAACTTATCCTTAATATCAGTTACTTTCACAAACCATGAAGTAGTACCGTAATTCAAAAGGGGTGTTCCGTCTCGCCAACAATGCGGATAACTGTGCGTAATATTTTCCTTCTTAAAAATCTTTCCCTGCTCCTGCAAATATTTCAAAACTTTTATATCGGCATCAAGATGAGATACTCCCGTAGCATCATCGTCTTTTGGTTTCACTAATTGTCCAGCAAATTCTGTTACAAACGGCATAAAGCGACCTTCATAGTCAACATGATGAACAATCGGAATATTGTTTTCCTTAGCCAAATTCATATCTTCCTCGCCATAAGCTGGAGCAATATGTACCGCACCCGTTCCCTCTTCACCAAGCTCAACATAATCAGCATGATAAATTTTCCAAGCTGTTTCTACCCCTTTGATGTCTTGCTTTCGTAGATAATCAAAGGGAGGCTGATATGAAAGATCTACTAAGTCTGAGCCTTTCATTTCTTCAACTATAGATAGTACAAATTCTCCCCATAAGTAATTACCGTCATTGTCTTTTTTTATACCTGGAATTTTTCCAAGCATTTCTTTAGCAAGAATTATGTATTCATTATTTTTTGATGGTCTTTCTTTATATTCGATTTTTGATGCGTAAGCTGGTAAAACTAAAACTTTCACATACTCGAAGTCCTTATTTATCGCCACCGCCATATTGCCTGGCAGAGTCCAAGGCGTAGTTGTCCAAATCAAAATACTAGTGTCAGTCGGCTTACCTTCACTATCGAGAAGAGGCATTTTCACTGTCACGGAAATATCTTTCACATCTGCATAGCCTTGGTTTACCTCGAAGTTGGATAAGGTCGTGCCACAACGTGGACATAAATGCATAGCTTTATACCCTTCATAAACCAGACCCTTTTCATGAAGCTGTTTAAACACCCACCACACACTTTCGGTGTAGGTGCTATCCATGGTCTTGTAGTCATTTTCCATATCTACAAAACGCCCCAGACGTGGCACTATTTTTTTCCAATCATCAGCGTACTCCAAAACCGCCCCTCGAGCTTCTTCGTTAAAATTCTTAATACCAAATTCCTCGATATCTTTTTTATTGGCTAATCCCAACTTTTTCTCGATTAGATTTTCTAGTGGTAAACCATGACAATCCCAACCCCAGCGTCTTTTCACTCGAAAACCATTCATCGTCCAAAAACGCGGGATGGCGTCCTTTATCGTACCAGCCAAAATATGCCCGTAGTGTGGCAAGCCAGTCGCAAACGGCGGACCATCATAAAAAATATATTCTCCTTTTGGCTCAGCTCCCGCCGGCCTTGCCATACTTTTATTAAAAATATCTTCTCGTTGCCAAAAAGATTGTATCTCCTCTTCGCGTAGAGCCATCTCGCTTTTTACCACTTCTGCTACCACCTCCACCGTATCATTTTCACGATTTATTTTTTTAGACATAAAACAATTTAGTTATGTATATCAGACATAATAATAAACATGCATATCAGACATGTTTTTACATATTAGCATGAGTCATGGTTTTAGCTAGATATCTTGCAAAAAAAATAGTTGCGTGGTACAGTAAAAAGTGAAATTCACCACAACAAAATAAGGAGAAGGGTCATGCTGTTCTTTAGAGACATCATTCAATGTATTAATAATAGTGTTTCATTTTTACTAAAAACGATCTCAAATAACCGGAAGTTGAGAATTAAAAATTGTACAAAAAATACCGCAACTTCGCCCTGGCGAAGATCAATACATAAAAGGAGATTAAAAAAATGTTAAAAACTAACAAAAAACAAGATTATTAGTTTCTTCCCCACTTAGTAGTTTGATCATATTAATAATGAAACCAACTATACCAAATGTTGTACTTGTACAACAAAGCAACCAAAATACTTTTCTTGACCAGAAAAGAAGGCAAAAGCGCGGTCACAGAAGAAGAAACAAGTAAGAATTTAATTACCCCGTCAGATTTTGACGGGGTTTATTTTTTATTAAAACTAAAATCGGTGAATTGAAATTTCTATAGAGACATGTGAATAATAGATTAAACTACAGAGTAGTAAATGACTGGACGATAGTGTTTATATATTCACGTATTTTCATATAGTCCTCATAAGACTGAGTAGGCATAACACAATTTGCTTGTAATTCATTAATACAGAATTTCTCATCCTTATCTTTTGACAAATCATTAGCAAAAAAACCTATACTATATGCTCCGTTTTTATTAATGAAATAAACTGGCAACAATGGTTTTGTATAGTCCGCGTCGTAAGTACTTCGATTTTGTTCGGTAAAGATTATAGGGTCAACTTTATAGTAGTCATAATAAACATTTCTAACATCAGCCTCTGTTTGTTCAACTGTTGCATGTGTATCTTCACTATATGGCGCCACTTCTATATCTAAACCGTACAAATCTCTTTTTACTGAATCCCAACCAGTTTTTTCACCTGACACGATTTCTGATGAAGGAGTTGTATTAATAATGATCCCTCCAGAAATACTGCCGAATTTTTCACAAAAAAGTGAATCTGAACAAAAGTTAACACTAGCTTCTTTAGGGTACAGAAAAGCCAAACTATATTCATCACTTACATACCATAAGTATCCCTCGGGGGCAGGTTTAAGTTGGGGGAAATTATCATTTGATATGAAGCCTTTCTCCTCAGTGGTATACCATGTATATGTCTCTAAAGGTTCAAAAGTATTTTTTTCTTCATTGGATTTATTTTTTTCAAAATATGTTAATCCGATACCAACCACAACTAACAAACCCAGCATTCCAAAACCAATAAATTTATTTCTAAATGTCATATTTTGTTTAGTATACGGATTTGCCAAAAAAAAACAATTACTATACAATCGCCAATGCGAAACACTTCGCATTGTTCTTTGTTATATCAATAATATTTTTCTAAATAAGGAGTTACAAAGTGAGTTTATTTAAACGTACTGCTGTAGCATTATTTATTTTGTTATTTTTATTTACCACCAAAACACAAGCTGGTAGTTTCTGGTTTCCAATCGAAACAGTATATCCGTATACTGTAAAAGTTACAGCCGTCCCTGACCTAGATACAGCAATCGGTGTTATCAAAACACGTATGGGTGAGAAAGGAAGAAAAAGTAATGGTTGTGTTGCACTTTTTCCAGACACTTACCCATGTACTAGTGCTTATAAAAAAGACTATTCCGTCTGGGGATACAAAAAAGATGGCGGTGGTAAATGGAATTTAGCAGGAATTAATTATGCTAGTGACCCATACATTATGTGGTACGACAATCATAATGGCTATGATTTTTCTGATCCTTCGTACACTGGCAAAAGCGTCCATGCGGTTGAAAATGGTGTTATAAAATTAGTTAATAGTGACTGGGGTCAGGTGGAAATTGAACATGATATCAACGGCGTAATATATCGCACTACTTATACCCACATGGACATCAGTACCACCAAATCTAGTTTAATTGTTGGAACAACAATCTATCGTTGGTTTAAGCTTGGTACAGTATCAAATAAAACACCGGCGGGTATATCTGTTGGTAAACACCTACATTTCGTAACCAAAAAGAAAGTTGGTACTTCATGGAAAATTGTTGACCCTTACGGTCACTGGGAAAATGGTGTTGAAGTAGAGCCATATCTTTGGGAGTAATTATTTACTTGATGTGTGGTTATTTTTATTTTGTGTAAATTGTTTAAGGGGCGGAAACCGCAGGTTTCCGCCCCTTATTTTTACATCCTCTCTGGCGCTTTAATACCCAAAATCCAAAGACCATTTTCTAAAGTGGTTTTCACAGCTTCGGCAATAGCGATTTTATATGGTGCGTTTATGTCTTCTTTGTCAGCAATTTTTTCGTGAGCATAGAAAGAATTAAACTCCCCCGCTAGTTCAGTCAAATATCCCACGACTTTATGTGGCGCACGGTCAACAAGAGCTTCTTCTATTACTTCCGGAAAACGGTAAATAATTTTTTCAATTTCATAAGGAGCGTCGGGATAAGTATTGGTATTTAATTCTAAGCCTGCTTGTTTGGCTTTTTCTAAAACTGAATTTATACGAGCGTAAGTATATTGAAGATATGGTCCGGAATCACCTTCAAAAGATAGAGATTTCTCTTTATCAAAAATAATGTTGGATCCTGGATTTTGACGTAAAATTTGATACTTCAAAGCTGCTACGGCTACCATTTCTGTCATCGCTTCAACATCATCAGTGCGGGTATTTTCCGCCTTTATTCTCGCTTCATTCTGAATTTCTGCTAGCAGTGACTCGCCGGTCAAAACATTACCTTTTCGTGACGACATTTTACCGGTAGTTAGAGTCAGAAAACCAGTTGAGATATGTTCCAAATCCTTTTGGGTAACATCTGTAAATAACTCCTTTATTACCGCAAACAAAACTTGGAAATATTCTCGTTGTTCATTTCCTGTGATAATAATTGACTTAGTCCAATCTGGATAAGTTTTTTGTTTAGTCAAAAAATTACCTAAATCTTTAGCTTCATAAGTTGGTAGACCTTTGGAGTTTAAAAATACTCTAGTATGAAGACCAACTTTTTCACCTTCATAAACTATGGCTCCTTCACTTTCCTTAAACACATCTCCAACATGCTGAAGAACAGTATCTTTACCTAATACACTCACTTCGCTTTCAAAGAATTGTAAATCAAATTTAGTTCCCAAAACTCCGCAAAGCTCAGCCAGACGACGAAGTGAGGTAGCAATACCAATTCTTCTAATCTCATTTAATTCTTCATTACTACCTTCGTACAAAACTTTATTTAAATCATCAATATCTTTCTTGGCTTCTTCAACATTTTCATAAGCTTCGTTACCAAACACATAAGCTTTACCTAAAGCCACAATATCATCAGGATCACCTCCTTGCTTTTTTAAACCCCACACTCCTTTGGCCACCGTAAGACCAATATCAGATGGATAATTGATTCTTTTCACTTCAGCCCCTGAAAATTCAAACAGACGAGAAATTGATTCTCCAATAATATTTCCAACTAAGTTACCAATATGCAGTGGTTTGAAAAGATTTGGACTAGTGTATTCCATCATTACCAATTGACCAATCTCGTTATCATTTCTTCCCCACGCATCACTTAAAGTCTTAACCCGAGCAACTTCACTAGCAAAAAAATCACGACTTAAAAAGAAATTAATAAAACCAGGGCCGGCAATTTCTATTTTTTCTACGTATTCAATCTGGTCTTGAAGCGCCGCGACAAGTTGCTCCGCAACTTGTCGCGGCGCTTCCCCTTTGCGCTTTGCCACTACCATCGCCACATTAGTAGCATAATCACCATGAGTAAGTTCAGCCGGATGCTCGACCGCAAAATTTACTTCAGTAAAACCCCAACTAGCTAAAACGTCATTTATTGCTGTCCTAATTACCTTTTCCATATTATTGCTACAATAACCAATTATTCCACAACTGTCACGAGTCCTTCGGGTTTTTTGGTACTATCAATCACAAAAGTCTTTCGCCCCAAAACCTGCCCCTTATTATTCTCCACAATACAACGCCATTTACCATCACTTAAATTAGTACTGACAGTAAAGCCACGATAACCTTTTTTTATTATCGCCAGTAATGGTGTAAATACGAGAAAATCGATCCTGCCAATCACCGTTCTCATCAAGATATTGCCATCTATGAGTTATGTCGGTAGTGAAATTTGTAGGAGCATACACCCTAGCAAAACAATAAGCACCAGCTTGTGGATGGAAATAATCAGGAACAAATGGCAAATATTCAAACCACGGATTATTTTCCTTTACCAGTCGATACTGCTGTGTAGAGGGGATCTTTTCAACAAATTGATAAATCTCCAATTCAGTCAGAGATAGCGGAATTGGTGGAATAATATTAGAAAAATAAAAACCATTAAAAACCATATAAAGACTACCGATAGTGAAGACTAGAATTCTCGCCTGCATTTCCATAAATCGCGGAATCAATTTTGCTAAGATTCTCACCATTATAAAAATAATCAATAGCGCTAAAATGCCACTACCGATAAAAATAATATCGCCCATATCACCAAGCAAAACCGGCACCACCAACACACAGTATGAAAACACTCCTACAAAATAAACGGCTAAGTTATAAACTAATCTTTCTGATTGTTTCTTTAGTAATTCATTAATAAGAATCACTAAAATAATGAGGAATAAAAAATGGCGCACTTACTAGCAAGTCCCCACTTCGACCATAAAAAATCAACATGCCAGACAAAAAGACCGCCAAAAGAATATTGCATGAGCATCGGCATGTAATACCGCAGTTTCACCGTCCACCATTCACCCCACTTCTCTGACACACCAACGTAAAATAATATTATCGACAAAGTCGCTAAAGTTACGTAAGTCAATAAAATAATATTATCTAAAGTATCATCCACTCGATTAAGTAAAAGATAATCGGTAACAAAACCAAAAAGAAAAACCACTGTTAACCAGTGTCTTTTAAAAAAACTGAGATGATTACTTTTTTGCTCAACCTGAGAAATCATTAAGCTAATTGTATGCTTTTATTCGTTTATATAAAAGTTGTAGCTGTAGGTAGATTTAAATAAAACATCCCCTAGTGCAAGCTAGGGGATGTGACCAACAAAAAACTGCTAATCTGAAACAGATTTAACGGTCCTAAGGTCAAATCTGACTCTATAATAATGAAAAAAAAATAAAAATGCAAGTTAAAAAGACCTCCTTTTTATAAAGGAGGTCAAAGTTGCTTCCGACCCAGTTCGCATTACTAGCTGGAGTATATAACACAACCAAAACTACACAAACCGTTCTGGTACTGGAAAAGTCTGACACATATTTTTTACCTCTTCCCGTAAAACAGTCTTAATCGCTGTATTATCTTTATTTTTCATTGTTTCAATCATAATCTCAGCCAAACGTATTGCCTCTTTTTCCTTCATATTACGAGTAGTCATCGCCGGTGTACCAAAGCGAATTCCAGACGGATCAAGCGCCGAGCGAGGTTCATCAGCAATCATATTTTTATTTAAAGTAATTCCTACTTCATCAAGCACTGTCTCTGCTTCTTGTCCGGTTACACCGAGAGAACCGTAGACATCTGCTAAAAGCAGATGGTTGTCGGTACCACCACCAAGCAATCTGATTCCCTCTTTTTTAAATACTCCCTCCATCGCCTTTGCATTTTTAAGAATTTGTTCAACATAAATCTTAAAGGCTGGAGTCAAAGCTTCACCAAAAGCTACCGCCTTACCGGCAATAATATGCATATGCGGACCACCTTGCATGCCAGGAAAAACAGCTTTGTTTATTTTCTTAGCTAAATCCTCATTCTCACGTACTAAAATCATTCCCCCTCGAGGACCACGAAGAGTTTTATGAGTAGTAGTAGTAATAACATCGAAACCAAAATCAAAAGGATTTTTAGCTACCCCACCAGCAATCAAACCGGCAATATGTGCCATATCGGCTACTGTATAAGCTCCAACTTCTTTGGCAATCTCAGCAAATTTTCCATAATCAAGTTCACGACTATAAGCCGAAAAACCGGCTAAGATAATTTTGGGTTTTTCCCTTAAAGCCACAGCTCTTAGTTCATCATAATCAATTTCTCCAGTCTCAACATTCTTCATTTTATAACGAACAAAATTGAAAACCTTGTTGATAGCGGTGGTTGGATGACCATGAGTAAGGTGTCCACCATGACTTAAATCCATGCCGAGCACAGTGTCACCTGGCTCCATAAGAGCAAAATACATGGCCACATTAGCATTGGCACCACCAAGAGGCTGAACATTAGCATATTTCGCTTTAAATAGTTTTTTAGCCCGTTCTATAGCTATAGTTTCCATCATATCGGTAAACTCCTGCCCACCGTAATATCTTCGCCCTGGATAGCCTTCGGAATATTTATTAGTGAAGATAGAGCCGTTCGCTTCGCGAACGGCTCGCGACACATAATTTTCACTAGGAATCAACTCTACTCCATTTTGTTCTCTCTCCTCTTCTCCAACTAAAGTGGCATATAATTCTGGATCCTGTTCTTTTATAAATTGATAGTCGTTCATAAGTAATAGTTTAAAAGTGATTAAAGTCTGACTCTGAAAATTGAACGAAATAATTTAGATCATGGTAAATTTATTAATTGCTCTGTATTGTAACATAAAAAGGCGGGCGCGAAGCGCCCGCCTTTTTTATATTAATCTTCCTCTCCTTTTTTATGAATCTTTTCATTAAATCCCCCCACTACTGCCATTTGCGCCTTGATTGGTGCATGAGATTGGTAATCACCCAAAATAACATGTTCTGGTCTAAAATTATCAAGTGAAGTTACTTCATCACTGATAGTAACCTTAGGGAACATAAACGGTTCACGCGACATTTGTTCACGAGCTTGATCTTTGTGATTTTCATAAATATGCACATCACCAAAAGTGTGTATATATTCCCCCGGCTCATAACCAGTGATTTTGGCAAGAATCATGGTTAGCAATGAGTAACTAGCAATATTAAAAGGTACTCCTAAGAATATATCCGCAGAACGCTGATAGAGCTGGAGACACAATTTTCCATTTTTAATATTTACCTGATACATATTGTGACAAATCGGAAATCGACACGCTTCTCCAGGCTTAGCCATACCATAGAGATATTCTGGATTCCAACTAGTTACAATCGCGTTATGACAATGCGGATCATTTTTAACTTCATCTACCACCCATTGTAATTGATCTACTCCACTACCATCGCGTCTTGGCCAATTTCTCCACATTTGACCATAGATAAATGGTAACTCTCCATGCTTACTAGCAAAATCCGCATCTGTAGCAATCTTGTCGACAAACTCTTCTTTGGTTAATTCTGGCCAACTCTCCTTCTCACGCTTATCATTGTAAATACGCAAAGGATAATCGTCCCAAATATGAACATTATTATCTACCAGATATTTTACGTTAGTTTGACCAGATAAAAACCAGTATAATTCGTGCAAAACTCCTTTCCAATAAACTTTCTTAGTAGTAAGTAGTGGCAAACCTTCACTCAAATCAAAACGTATTTGCTTACCAAATAAACTGTAAGTCACATCGCCAGTTAAAGCATCTTCTTGCCTATCACCACTCTCTAACAATTCTTGCATCAAATCTAAATATTGATACTCCGGATGTTTTTTATTTGACATGATTTTGATATTAAAATTTATAATTAATTTTTTGGTTCCGCGAAGTGATTGGAATTTTCGCTATCATAACGTCCCACCTCTTCGTAAGATTTACTAGTTGGTGAAGTTAGCTTAGCAAATAATAACTGAGCAATAAGCATACCCGGGCGCAGAATTATAGGTATATTACTGCTGTTTACCAACTCAAAGGTAGGATAAAACTTATGTCCTGGATTAAAAAGCATGGCTGTATTATGAACAACAAGACCAACCCGAGCCAAACTACTCTTCCCTGAAAGTAATATAAGGTGTTCGTTGTCTACACCCACAAATTCCCTTTGCTTTCCCAGAACATTCTCCCCCGGATGCAAAACAAACTCTCCGTCATCAGGCACTATTAATTTTCTGGTGGTTGGATAAATTTTACGAGCCGGATCAGAAGCTTCAATCATGTGTCGATCTACCACCTCAAATTCATTACCTAAAGTAACATCATAGCTAGCCAATTGTAGTTGGGCTGGATTAAAAGGCTCTATAGTCAAAACCCCGCTTTCAACCCCTTTTTTTATATCAACATCCGAAAGAAACATATTTTTAATAATTACTCAACCGTGAAAGTTTTATCGGTACCATAATATTCAGGCCAATGCTCGTTGTAATAAGCAAACATACGAGCTAAACGATCTTGTGGCAATTCTTCAACCTCAAGTTCTTTCATTAGAGACAAGAGTTTTTCCTTTACTTGTGGTAGCTCATCTTCGTTACTGGTCACTACTTCAAACTCAGCCAAATAACCATAACCAGCATTTTTATCTAAACACACATTAATATCTTTATAAGCATATTCCACTCGTTCACGAGACCACTTAGCCTCGTAGGTATAACCCGCCGATTCCACCAACCTATCAAGCTCATCAAACGTTATAGCTACCGATTCTTCAAACTCCATGCGCGAGACTGTGTTTGAGCTAGTACCACCATCTAGAGAAGCTTTAATCACCAAAAGCACTTCTTCGTCCTTCTGTCTGGTACGGATGGAAAAATCCTTACCTTTATCAGCAATCATTTTAAACTTATCAAGCTCCGCTCCAGAGAAGAGATATTCGACCTTCTTGTACAACTCGTGAATATCTCCGCCAATAAAATAATGGTTGAGCTGACAATTTTCACCGACAATTTTTATATCTGGATCAATATCCAACATTCTGGACACCAAATCCTCCGCTTTATCTTTAGTACCGAGTAAACTCTTAATTTCAATTTCATAGTGTGACATAATGGCTAAATTATACTAGAGAGATGTCTAAAGTGGAAAAGGACAGATAATTCTTTTTGTGACATAATCATAACTATGAAAAAACCAACTGCACCAGTCGCAATAGTAGCCGGCATGAGCCGAAACTCTCATGCTATAGGAAAAGAAAATAGTCTTCTATGGCATGTACCAGAAGATTTAAAAAGATTTAAAACTCTTACTCTTGGCCACCCAGTTATCATGGGGCGAAAAACTTTTGAGTCAATTTTACAAATACTTGGTAAACCTTTCCCTGGCCGGACCAATATTGTGATAACCAGAAACCCCAATTACCATCACGAAGGAGCTGTCACCACCACTTCTCTAGAAGAAGCTTTTGCTGTAGCCGAAAAAGAAAATCCGACTGAGATCCATATAGGTGGGGGTGAAGAAATCTATCGCCAAGCCCTACCGTACGTAGACCGCCTACACCTAACCTTTTTTGACGATGACAAACCTGGTGATGCTTACTTCCCCGACTTCTCTCATGATTTCATGGAAACAAAAAAATATCCTTCGCAAGATACGAGGGGTTGAGTTATCAATGGGTAGATTTTGAACGTAAGTAAAATTTCCCACAATGATATTTCGTGGGAAATTTTCTTTATGTTATTGAATAGTTAACTCTCCGTCATCAGGCAAAACCATAAAAGTGTATTCTTCTTCCCTTTGACTAAAGGTCCAACCTTCTCCTAAAGGGTTTTCACTAATACGACGCCATCCACTCGATTCTAAATACCCGAAATAGATTTCCTTGCCTTTGTACATAATACTAAAACGATTATTATATGCATCTACACTAGAAATAGTTTCTACTCCTTGATATTTACCTCCGTAAAAAACTTTAATTTCTGTATCCAACACTAAATCTTTTAATAACATGGCACATCTCCTTCAATTTTATATTTACCGAACTAACAAAAGATTATTACATTCATAAGAAAAACACAACAAAAGGCGGGCGCTTTGCGCCCGCCTTTTGTTGTGTTTTTAATGGAATTAATCCACTACCTGTACTCCCATCGAACGGGCTGTACCAGCCACAGTTCTCATTGCAGCCTCAAGTGAAGCGGCATTCAAATCTGCCATTTTCACTTCTGCAATTTCCTTCACTTGAGCCATAGTCAAAGTACCAGCCTTTGATACTTTATTCTTACTTGAACCCTTATCCTTGCCAATCTTCTTCAAGATTAAACGAGACATTGGTGACACCTTGGTAATAAAAGTAAATGATCGATCATCAAAAACTGACAACTCAACCGGCACCACTTCACCCATACGGTCACGAGTTTGTTCGTTAAATTGATTGACGAACTCACCAATATTAATACCAGCTTGACCCAAAACTGGACCAAGAGGTGGGGCTGGCGTAGCCTTTCCACCAGTTGCCTGCACCTTGATTTTCTTAACTAATTTCTTTGCCATAAATTTTATTTAAAGTTTTTATATTTGAGTCGCTTGTTCCATATCCAAGTCCCTCTTTAGAAGCTCGCGTATCGTACAAGAAAATAGAGGTTTTTGCAAGATGTTAGAGACCCTACAAAATGAAACTTTGTGGGGTCTTTTGCAAAAAAGTTTATCTTAACCATAAACTACAGTTGCTCCTGCTGAAAAAACAAAATATAAAACAAGAAAGAAACACAACCAGCGATTAGAATATAAATCCATTTTTTGTTCCCCTATTTAAATTTAATTGAAACTCCTATGAAATTATAGGAAATTTTATAAAAAACAAGAGAGGCGCGGGCTTCGCCCGCGCCTCTCTTGTTTTTCCTAAATCCTCTTAACCTGCAAGAAATCTAATTCGACTGGGGTCTCACGTCCAAACATAGAAACCAGAACTTTAACCTTTCCACTCTTCTCATCGAGCTCACCCACCTTACCTTCAAGATCCTTAAATGGTCCATCAACAATGGAGACAATATCACCTTTAGATAGATCCATTTTGTGCTTAACAATATCAGTAGACATTTGCTTCATTAAAGCATTGTATTCCGCTTCAGTTAGGGGTACAGGTTGAGTACCACTACCCACAAAGCCAGTTACTCGCGGAGTATTACGCACCACATACCAAGATTCATCGTCTACAATCATTTCTACTAACACGTAACCAGGGTAAATTCTTTCTTCCTCGACAATTCTCTTTCCACCCTTAACACGAATCTTTTTTTCAGTTGGTACAACTACGTTGAAAATCTTATCGTGCATACCCAAGGAATCGATACGCTGTTTTAGGTTTCTTGTTACAGCATTTTCATAACCAGAGTAGGTATGAATTGCATACCAATGTTTTTCACCTGTTCCTTTTTGTTTAGCCATATTATTTTTTAATAATTAACTCGACTAACGATAGCGTCAATTCCGAGATTAAACACGTAATCAAACGCTCCTAAAAACAAAGATACGACTATTGATATAGCTAAAACTAACAAAGTATACAGAAAAGCCTGTTTTTGTGTTGGCCAGTGTACATGTTTCATCTCAGCTAATGTGTCACGAAGATAATTTCCAAAATTGCTCATAATGTCTATAGTTTACCAAAATAAAAAACGCCTCTGGGGCGAATTACTACACATTATACTCGATTTATATATAATGTCAAAATCACCAGTTTTAAGGCATTAGATAAGTTTGTTTATCAAAATAATAGCTTTTAATCATTTCTCCTTAAATTTAGGTACATTACGATTAAAAAAAGCGAAGGTTATAGCTGACAGTAATGGAAACGTTACAAAACCAAATTGCTCAATTACTTTTGTTGCACAATCCGACGTTCCATCAGCTAAACAAGGCATTACACCAGTAGTTAACACTTCCTTAGGTTGAAGTTGGTATATGTAATGATAAACAGCGACAAAAAATCCAAATACCGACAAAGCAATACTGTATAGCGGAAAAAATATGCGTTCTTTCGCCTTAACAGCCATCAAGACGAAAAGAGCTTGTGGATATAGAGCAATACGTTGCAACCAACACAAAGAACAAGGTACGAAGCCAAAAT
>JZEL01000014.1 GCA_001567365.1 Parcubacteria bacterium OLB19
CTGGACAGACTAGGTGGTAGATAAAGAGAGTTTTGTTATGTGGTTTAATTATGTGTTGTGGTTTGCCTGACATTACCTCCTAGCATAACAGAGTTTACCCCGATGCAAGCATGCGGGGTAATTTTTTTGGAATATAATTTTTATTACAACTTAAACTCCTGGTTTTTTCTCGCGCGTCTTAAATGCTATGTTGTTTAATTTTTTATGAATCGAAAGAGCAGAAAAAATATGAGGAGCTATATCTTGATTGCAGTGGACAGCGACTTTTTGAATACCTTGTCCAGAAATAATTAGTTCCATTCCGGCATTAGTGAAGCAGGCGGTAACCCGGCGTTTGCCACTTTGGCTTTTGCTTTGAGTTATGATTCCAGGAGAAATCATCTCTACTCCTGGAATTGTTTCTAAGATCCGTACAACCTGTTCGGCTGTTTCGGTGAGGGTAGTATGTGTCCCACCGCGAATATTTTTCATTGTTACTATTATGACATCTTCATAGAGCAGTGTCTATAGTTTATTTGACTTTCTATATTTTTCTGGTATCGTTGTATGTGAAGCGGTACTTTTTATATAATTATTTTATAATCTGAGGAGTAAAGATGAACGAACATGTCAATATGACTGGGGTACCAGATGGTACGTATATAGGTACTTTTACTAAAATGGAGATGTGTAAGCTTGGAGTAAGTTTTCAGTTTACAACAGCTGATTTTAATTCAAATTTAATCAATCATGTTTCAAGATTCCAGAAAATGTTTAGGATTTATCCAAATATGATTGAAGAAGTACAGAAATTATATAATTCTGACAAAAAAGTAGCTGTCAGATTCGAAACAGGAAACATTGTTGAAATCTTTGATTTGGTTTCAATAGTGTCAAAGCAGTCAGAAAGTATTGCGGCTTAGTCATTAATCCTTACCAAAACCCACCAAAATACGGTGGGTTTTATTAAATTTAAAAAACCACCGGACCCTAAGTCTGGTGGTTTTTACTACTAAAGTTTGGTATTTGTTAATTTATATCATCAGCATAACATGTGTAAAGAACTTTCGTTTGGGTAGATTGTGTACTTATATCAGTAATTACACAATGTTTTTCACCCCATTTTGAAAGACCGCCAAAAGTTCTGGTTAAGTTAGTGGTTACACCCATTTTCTGATCGTAAAAAGCCAAACTGCTACCCATCTCACCTGATAAGGCACTGACTCCACAACCATTAAGTAAGTTTATTGTCGTTTTCTTATCACTACTTTCATTGTATGTGGTTAAAACACTTCCACAAGACATTCTTGGTTCAAAAGAATTTGAAACTGGTGTAGCTGCTACGGTTGGCTTTTCGGTTGGCTTTTTTAGACTTGCTGCCGATGTTAATTCTGATGAGCCGTAAAAAAAGAAAGCTGAAGCAATTAAAATTAGAGCTGAAGTTAGTACAAAGGATAGTGTCTTGTAAAATCTTAATGAATTATTCATTTGGTAAATATAATTAGGTTTTATAAATTTAAAATTATTATTTTGTAGTATATAAAATAATAAGTATCTAAATTGTATCATAGTAAAAAAGCCGTTTTTTCGTTGACTTTTACTCATTTTTACAGTACTCTAGCCAAGTTCCAACCTCAGTGAGGAGTTAAGAATCTATCTAAATTCTTAGTGTCGCCTCACAAAAAGTTAAGGAGAATTTAATTTATAAAGCTTTGAGAACCTCTGTTAAGGACGGCCGTTACCTTTCTTTACAAGAGGTTCTCAAAAAACGCATCAAAAGTGCGTTATTATTCGTATAGTTAAATGTATGTCACGATCACTCTATAAAGGACCATACGTAGATGAGAAGTTGCTGAAGAAGATCGCCGGAAAAAAACCCGGAGAGAGTGCTGTCATCAAAACTTGGGCACGCGCTAGCGTAATTGCTCCGGAAATGGTTGGCTTCACGTTTGGTGTCCATAACGGTAAAGAACATATTCCAGTTTCAGTATCTGAGGAAATGGTTGGTCATCGTTTGGGCGAATTTTCACCAACTAAGAAATTCCATCGTCACGGAGGTAAGATGCAAAAAGAACTTGAACAGAAGAAAAAGCAGGCAGAAATTGATGCAGCTAAAGCTGCTAAATCAGCCGCTTCTAATAAGAAGTAGTATTTGAGTTATGAAAGCAATTCTAAAAAATTACCGACAATCACCACGTAAAGTACGTTTGGTGGCTGATGTGGTACGAGGAAAGAAGGTGAATGATGCCATCACCACGCTTCGCTTTGTTGATAAGCGAGCTGCTGGTCCGTTTACCAAGGTTATCGAATCAGCTGTGGCTAATGCTGTACAAGCTGGCAAGTCAGCTGATCGTCTCTTTATTAAGAAAGTAGCGGTTGATAAGGGTAGTGTTTTGAAGCGTTTTATGCCACGTGCGCGCGGTTCTGCGTCACGTATTAATAAGCGTAACAGTCATATCCTAGTCGAACTCGGTGAGAAATAATACTTATGACACACGTAGCACATCCATATGTTCAACGTATCGGTGTCAACCGCGACTGGAAGAGTCGTTGGTTTACCGCCGATCCAAAGAAGTTCCGTGAATATCTACGTTCTGACGCAGAAATCCGTCGTCTTCTAACTAAGAAGCTGAAGGGAATGTCAGTTGATACGGTTGAAATTGAACGCAACCAAAAAGATATTCGCATTATTATTAAAACAGCTCGTCCAGGATTGATTATTGGTCGAAGTGGTGAGGGAGTAGTGAAGTTGAAGAAAGACATCGATATGTTGCTTCGCACTCAAAAACTTACCAATAAGCCAGAAATCAAACTTGATATCGAAGAAGTTCGTTCACCAGAATCAAGTGCCAACATTGTTGGACAAATGATCGCTGAAGGACTCGAAAAGCGTCTAACTTTCCGTCGTGTTATGAAACAATCGATTGAGAAAGTTATGGCTAATCGAGATGTACAAGGAGTACGTATCATTCTTTCTGGTCGTCTTGGTGGAGCTGATATGGCACGAAAGGAGGAACTTAAGAAGGGTCGAATTCCTCTCCAGACTTTGCGTGCAGATATTGATTTTGCTCGCGTTACTGCTCGTCTACCTTATGGTGCGATTGGTATTAAGGTTTGGATTTATCGTGGACAGGTTTTCACTGATCGTAAAAGCGGTCAAGCTGAAGCTCCTTCACGTCCAACTCGTGCCCCTCGTAAAGGCTAATAGAAAAACATATGTTATTTCCAAAGAAAGTAAAACACCGAAAGTGGCAAGTTGGTAGACAAAATGAGACTAAGCGCGCTACTCCTGATACTCGTGGTATCACTGTAGCTTTTGGCTCTTTTGGTCTTAAGGCTACTTCACCATCACGTGTGCGTTCTAATCAAATTGAAGCCGCACGTCGTGTGATTTCAAGAACAATCGGTAAAACCGGAAAAATCTGGATTCGTATTTTCCCTGACAAACCAATTACCAAAAAAGCGGCTGAAGTACCGATGGGTAAGGGTAAGGGTGATTTGGATCATTATGTGTTTGAAGTTCATCCTGGACGCATTCTCTTTGAGGTCGAAGGAGTGTCAGAGGATTTGGCTCGCGAAGCTTTTCGTAAAGCAACAGCCAAGCTTCCATTACAAGGTAAACTTGTACGTCGTGAGGAAACGACTGCGTAATCTATTTGCCTATGATTAAAATGTCAGACATTAGAAATAAGTCGGAAGCGGAATTGGTTGAGATCGTGAATACTGCTCGCGAAACCGTTCGCGCTGAACGCTTTAAGGATAAATTCAGTCGTAAGGCTGGAGTTATCAATGGTGCTAAAACAGAAATTGCTCGAGCACTAACCGAATTAACAGCTCGTCGTCGTAACAATGACGCTAAATAATGAGTATGACTACTGAAAATACAACAACTGTATCAAATCGTCGTACTTTGCGTGGAACTGTAGTTTCAACTAAAATGCAAGACACTATAACGGTAGCTGTCGAGCGTTACGTACAACATCCAAAGTACAAAAAGTTCATGCGACGTACGAAGAAGTATTTGGTACATGATGCAGGTAATACTGCTAAAGAAGGAGAAGTGGTCGATATTAGGGAAACACGCCCGTTATCAAAACGAAAGCGTTTCGAACTCGTAAAGACAAAATAGTATGATTCAACCACAGACAATTGTTAAAATCACTGACAACTCTGGCGCTAAGATCGGTCGAGTATTCAAAGTGCTCGGCGGTTCAAAAAAGCGTTATGCTGAACTCGGTGAAGTAGTGGTGCTTTCAGTACAAGTTGCTGAACCACGCAAGCAAATTAAGAAGAAGGATGTTGTGTACGGTGTAATCGTACGTCAACGCAAGCCTTTCCGTCGAAAGGATGGTTCATACGTAAGTTTCGATGATAACGCAGTAGTTATTATCGACAAGGTGAAGAAGGAGCCACGCGCTAATCGTGTGTTTGGTCCGATCCCACGTGAACTTGCAGAAGCTGGTTATCAGAAAATAGTTTCATTAGCACCTGAAGTGGTGTAGTGAAATGGATTAAATGATATAGCTATGAAAATTAGGAAAGGAGATACCGTGCAAATCATTGCCGGAAAAGATAAGGGCAAGACAGGAACAATTCTAACTGCTTTGCCAAGAACTGAACAGGTGATTATTGAAGGAATGAATGTAGTGAAGAAACACCAAAAGAATCGCCGTGTTCGTTCCCAAGGACAAATTATTGATAAGAGTTTACCGATTCACGTTTCTAATGTGGCTTTACTTGATGGTAACAAGCCGGTGCGTGTAGGGTACAACATTGAAGGTGAGGGTGAAAAGCGAAAGAAAGTGCGTGTTGCTCGCCCAAGTGGTAAGAAACTATAAAAATTATTATGGAAACAACACAAACTCGCATTAAAAATGCATACGGTGCTTTGAAGACAGACTTTGGTTATACCAATGTTATGCAAGCGCCTAAGATAGAAAAAGTAGTGGTGTCTGTTGGTACTGGACGTGTACAAGACAAGGCGAAAATTGCCTTGATTCAGGATCGTTTGGCACAGATTACTGGTCAAAAACCATCACCACGACCAGCTAAACAATCAATTGCTTCTTTCAAACTCCGTCAGGGTGATATTATTGGATATCAAATAACTCTACGTGGTGCTCGCATGATGCACTTCTTAGATAAGCTTATTCATTTGGCGTTGCCTCAAACTCGCGACTTCCGTGGTCTAAAGGTGACAGCTATTGATGATATGGGTAACTACACTATTGGTATTAAAGAGCATACTATTTTCCCAGAGTGTGGTGACGAAGAATTGAGAGACGTTTTTTCTTTAGCCGTAACAATCGTAACCACTGCAAAGACAAAGAAAGAAGCTGAGGCTCTTTTGCGTCATATTGGTTTACCTTTGCAAAGTTAAAAACACACAAAAGCACCGCCCGAAGGGCGGTGCTTTTGTGTGTTTTAACAGCTGATTTATTATAGTAAAAATCAACCCTCTAGGCTTGTAACTAACCTAGAGGGTTTGATCTCATTTTTTTAAACGATAGGGTAAGGTAATTATTCCGAGACAAACAAAAATAATTAAAAAACCCTTCGTTAAATTATCTTCACCAATAACATTTCTCAATAACGTCCAAAAAATCACGAGAACAAACATTATTAGAAAAAGCCAAAATTTATCATATTTCGCAATTTTTTCATTCATGCCGAACCCCCGTAATTATTTTTTGGCTTATGAAAAATACCGAGAAATTGAATGACATACATTAAAAAAACAAACAAAATTAGAGCTGGAATTGGTGCTAAAATATTTACGAAACATTCTTTCATGTTGTTCTCCAGTTGGTGAAAAATGTAAATGATACTACCCAAATGTAATTTTCTATTTTTTATTTTTGTTTGTCAACATTAGGTAAGAAGAAACCCCTACACACATTTGAGATGAGGTAGGGGTTGTGGTCAATTATCTGAGGAGAGCAGATAGTTTATGGTTTAACTAATGGTCACTCCAGCTGTCTGTATGCTGTCGTGGCCGGTGTGAAAAGATAAAGAGCGTATTTGACTGTTACGATTAAGTGTTCAGCCAGATTTCTAAATGCTTGTTGAGTAACGATAAACAAGGATGACCGTCTCAGTGTCCAGGTAATCGAAACAGCGAGAGCCAGTATTACCATCATGATTGTGCTTGATGATGATAAAACCCCACTTCCCATAAATTCACTTTGTTGGAAAGCGGTAGGTAACATTGCCGTCAAGGTTGTAGACTCAGCAAACGCCATAGGTGCAAACAACGTAAAGAACAAGATTGAAGCCAAAGTGATGCAAGTTACAAGAGAATGTTTAATTCTCATGGTTTTTACTCCTTTGAAGTTTCAAGAAAAAACTGTTGACTTTATCCTTATTTTTCGGTACTGTAGCGGGTAAGGCGATTTTATAGGACTCAAAAAAACCTATATTTCGCTACCTAGCCCTACGGTTAGGTGATTATTAGGGGGTAAGTCACGGCAAACTACGTGATACTATCCCATAAAGTAAAACATAAAAGTGGCACGAAAATCAGTAAAGCTTCGCGCTGTGCGCGAACCGAAGTTTGCTTGCCGAGTCGTAAGACGTTGCAAGCTGTGTGGCCGTAAGCGAGGATACATGCGAGATTTTGATACTTGCCGTATCTGTTTCCGCGAACTTGCCCACGAAGGACATATACCAGGTATAAAGAAGTCATCATGGTAGGAGATATTATTGGCGACATGATCATTCGGTTGAAAAATGCCGGAGCAGTAGGTAAAACCCAAGTGGAAATGCCTTATTCAAAGCTTCGTCATGCAATCGCAGATAAGTTAGTCGCAGCCGGATATATAGAAAAGGCCGAGCAACAAGGAAAAAAAGTACAGAAAACATTAGTGATAACTCTGAAGTATGAAAACGGACGACATCGTATTGATGGCGTGAAGCGTATTTCAAAACCAGGTCGTCGCTTATACACAAAGGTCGCAGATATTCATCGAGTTAAGTTTGGTAAAGGGCATATGCTACTTTCTACACCAGCTGGTATCCTCACAAATGAGGAAGCAAAGGCTAAGAATGTAGGTGGCGAACAGCTCTTCATCATTTGGTAAAAGTATGAGTCGATTAGGAAAACAACCAGTAACCATTCCAGCCGGTGTCACAATTACATGTGATGGTGGATTACTAAAGGTAACCGGACCAAAGGGTACTCTAGAAAAACCAGTGCGAGCTGACGTAAATATTGTTATTGAAGGCAATAGCGTTGTTCTAACACCAAACGAAACTGTAAATGCTCCAGCTTTATGGGGTACTTACGCCGCTCATGTTCGTAACATGATTAAAGGTGTAACTGAAGGTTTTACCAAAATTCTTGAAATTGAAGGAGTTGGTTACCGTGCTGAGGTGAAAGGTAATCAGATTGTTCTCAGTATGGGATATTCACATCCAGTACCACTAGAAATTCCAGCTGGTATTAATGTGTTGGTAGAGAAGAGTGTAGTTACTCTAAGTGGTATTGATAAAGAACTTTTGGGTCAGTTTGCAGCTAATGTACGAAAAGTACGTAAGCCAGAACCATACAAAGGTAAAGGTATTCGTTATCGAGGAGAGTTTATTATTCGTAAACAAGGTAAGAAGGCTGCGTAAGCCCGTAATGCGATTTGAGCTATGGAAAAAACACAGTACAAAACAAGCAAGCGAGTATCTCGCCATAATCGGATTAGGGCTAAGGTGTCGGGTACAGCAGAACGTCCACGCCTAGCCATCTTCCGAAGTAACCGTTTCATCTATGCCCAGTTAATAGATGATGTTGCGGGTAAAACACTAGCCGCTTCTGATTCACGAAAAGTAGAAGGTAAAACTTTAACTGAACGTGCTGGAGCTGTTGGTGCAGATATTGCCAGTAAGGCAAAAGCTATCGGTGTGAATACAGTAGTATTTGACCGTGGTGGTTTTCGTTATCAAGGTGCAGTAGCGTCACTAGCTGATAGTGCACGTACTCAAGGCTTGGTATTCTAAGAGGAATTAATAAACAAAAATCAGTAAACGCTGATTTATAAAAGAAAAACATAATGTCAGAAACAAAACAGCAGGAAGCTACAACTGGCGTAGAGCCAGAGCTTGAGGTGACAGAAACCTCTACCGATGCACCAGCTGTCGATAGTTCAGATAAAACTGAACGCGGTCGACGAGGTGATAAACGTAATCAACGTCGTCCACGCCGTGGAGCCGGTCGTCCAGAACGTGTTCGTCCAGAATTTGAACAAAAATTATTAGCATCCGTCGTGTAACTCGTGTTATGGCTGGTGGTCGTCGTTTCAGTTTTTCTGTAGCGATGGTGATTGGTGATAAGAAGGGTAAGGTTGGTGTTGGTATTGGAAAAGCTGGAGATACACAGATGGCAATTGATAAAGCCATCCGCGACGCTAAGAAGAATATGATTACTGTACCAATGAACAAGGATAGTCATATCCCTCATGATGTACACACTAAGTATTCTTCTAGTGAAGTAATGATTATGCCTGCACCTGGACGTGGTTTGGTAGCAGGATCTTCAGTTCGTACTGTGTTGGAACATGCCGGTGTGAAAGATGTAACTGCCAAGATCTTCTCCCGCAGTAAGAACAAACTTAATAACGCACGCGCTGCTGTCGAAGCGCTTAAACTTCTAAGGAAAAATTAGTATGCAGTTACATGAACTAAAACCAACCAATCCAAGAAAGACCGCTAAAAGAATCGGTCTTGGTGGTAAGCGTGGTAAAACTTCTGGTCGTGGAGGTAAGGGTCAAACCGCTCGTACTGGTAACAGTATGCGTCCAGAAATGCGTGACCAAATTAAGAAGTTACCAAAACTTCGCGGACATGGTAAGAATCGCGCTCGCACTGTAAACAGTGAAAGAGAAGAAGTGGTAGTGGTAAACCTAGCTCGCTTAGAAACTGTCTTTAAGGCTGGCGACACGGTGTCACCAAAGACATTGGTAGCTAATGGTGTAATTAACACTGTAAGCAAGCGCGCACCTAAAGTTAAGGTTTTGGCTACGGGTGAAATCACAAAGAAATTAACTATTGAAAACTGTCAAGTTTCAATGACAGCTAAGGAGAAGATCGAAAAAGCTGGTGGAAATGTTACAAAATAGGTACTATAGTAATGTATGCAAAAATTTTTCCGCAAACTTACTTTAGTTTTCACCGAACCAGCAATTAGAAATAGAGTTCTATTCATTCTTGGTGCTTTAGTCGTTTTTAGAATGTTAGCTTCTATTCCAATTCCAGGAGTAGATCAGGCGGTGTTACAACAATTCTTCGCTAATAACCAATTCTTAGGATTGTTGAATATCTTTTCTGGTGGTGGTTTAGCTAATCTGTCTATAGTAATGCTTGGTGTAGGGCCGTTTATTACGGCAGCCATCATCATGCAACTTATGACAGTGATGTCAGCACGAGTGAAGAGTCTATACAATGAAGAGGGTGAGGCCGGCCGAGCTAAATTTACACAATACAGTCGTCTTTTGACACTGCCATTGGCTGTTTTGCAAGGATTCGGTTTCCTAACTTTGCTTCAAAGTCAGGGTGTTATCACTGGATTATCAACTTTTGATTTTATCGTAAACGTAATCTTGGTGGTAGCAGGTTCTATGCTACTAATGTGGATCGGTGAATTAATTACTGAATATGGTATTGGTAATGGTGTGTCTATTATTATCTTCGCCGGTATTGTGGCGACATTACCATCAACTGTCAGTCAACTAGCTTTCACTTTCGATCCTTCTCAGTTACCGTTGTATATTGGTTTTGGTTTTGTGGCTCTCTTTATCATTTACGCGGTAGTGTTTATGACCGAGGCTGAGCGTCCAGTTCCAATTACTTATGCAAAACAGAGTCGGGGAGGGGTGACTTATGGTGGTAGTGATTCGTATTTACCACTTCGCCTTAATCAGGCTGGTGTGATTCCAATTATCTTCGCTCTTTCTATCTTGCTTTTCCCACAGATGGTGTTAAATATTCTTTCCGCCTTCAATCTATCTTGGGTGGCAGGGGCTAATGATACTGTGACGGCAATTCTAAATAATCAATTTATTTACGGTGCCATCTACTTTATCTTGGTGTTCTTGTTTACATTCTTCTATACAGCTGTGACTTTTGATCCGGAAAATGTGGCAAAGAATCTACAAAGAAACGGAGCTTTTATCCCAGGTATTCGTCCAGGAAACCACACTTCAGAATATCTTGGTAACTTAATCACTAGACTAACTTTGGTTGGTGCTATCTTCCTTGGTTTTGTAGCTGTGTTACCGATTGGTATGCAAATGGCTACTGGTATTGCTGCTTTGGCGATTGGTGGTACCGCCGTGTTGATTGTGGTGCAAGTGGTCTTAGATTTGATACGTAGACTTGATGCACAAGTGTCGATGCGAGAGTATTAAAATCGTTAAAAAATGCAAAATAAAAACCGGTTATTAACCGGTTTTTATTTTGCATTTTTTAACGTTTATGATAGTATCCGGCTGGCACTGAAATTTTACTATTAAATCAGTAGAATCTTTAGTGGATTGTAATTTTTATGGATTTTATAAATATCGCTCATGCGACCGAAGAGGTTTCTAGTCTCTCTTTGCAGTTAAACCCTTACATACTGGGTTATTTGGGTGAGCTTCCAATTACATCCACTCTCCTTACAGCTTGGCTGTCCATCATCATTCTAATTATATTAGCCCTAATTATTAGATATAAAATATCATTAATACCAAACAAATTACAAAGCGTTGCAGAAATGCTTATTGGTGGCGCCTATGACTACACTAAAGAAATTCTTGGTACAAAAGAGCATGCTGATCGTTACTTCCCAATATTAATCACCATTTTTATATTTGTGTTGGCTGTAAATTGGATTGGGGTACTTCCAGGGGTTGGCGCCTTTGGTTTTTATGACAGTAATGATCATCTAACCCCGTTATTTTATCCTTCGGCAACTGATTTGAATATAACTATCGGCTTAACTATCGTGGCTTTTTTAACTATTGAAGTAGCTGGTATTGTAAGTTTGGGGTTATGGAAATATGGTAGTAAATTTATTAATTTTAAATCGCCACTAAGTTTTGCAATTGGTATTATGGAACTTATTAGTGTTTTGGCTAGATTAGTATCTTTCTCTTTCCGTCTGTTCGGTAATATTTTTGCTGGTAAAACTTTAATTTTAATAGCTATATTTTTTGTACCTTACATAGTGCCGATACCGATTTATGCTTATGAGATATTTGTAGGTATTATCCAAGCGGGCATCTTTGCGGTTTTAACTCTTTTCTTCATCAAATTGGCTCATGAAGCACCACATTAAAATTTAGTAGATAAGAACGAGCCTGCAGAATGTTGGTTCGCGTTTGTCTATTAAGAACGAAATGTAAATTAGTCGAAATGACTGAAAATTCTACAATTTTTATTCAATTTAAAATAATCAAATAAATTTATATGACCCCAGAAATGGAAATTGCTGTGCAAGTAGCACAAATTAACGCTGACGCAATGAAAGATATTGCGATGGCTATTGCTGCCGGTGTGGGAGTACTTGGTCCGGCTATTGGTATCGGTCTTGTCGTAGCTAAAGCTCTTGAAGGTATGGCTCGTAATCCTGAAGCTTCTGGAAAGATTCAGTCAGTAATGATGTTAGGTATTGCTTTCGTAGAAGCTCTAGGTATCTTTGCTTTAGTTATTGCTTTCCTTATTAAATTTGCTTAGTTATTCAATTTAATCGCCTTTAATTAATCTAATTTCTATGGAGCAAATGATCGAAGCTTTTGGTATCGACACCCGTCTGATTTTTGTACAAATCTTGAATTTTGGTTTGTTGGTTTTAGTGCTTACTTATCTACTCTACAAACCAATTTTGAATATCCTAAACGAAAGACAAGAAAAAATCTTGAAGGGTATAAATGATGCTAAAGAGGCGGAAATGATAAGGCGACAAGTAGAAGAGGACAGAAATAGAATTATTGGTGAAGCGAATAAAGAAGCAGGAATAATAGTGTTGCGAGCCAAAGACCATGCTAAGGAGAAAGCCGAACGTATTATTGATGAGGCTGGGATTCAGGTCGAGAAGATGCTTAGTGAGGCACTTATTCATGGGGATGAATTAAAGGCTAAAGCTCTACGCGAAGCGGAAGCAGAAATTAGTAAATTGGCTATTTTAATGGCAGAAAAAATTCTAAAAGAAAGAGGCTAATAATATGAAAAGAGATTATGTGTTAGCCTTTTTGGCATTGATAGAGGATGAAATACCGATAGAGACAGCCTTGTTGGGTTTGAAGATTGTTTTAAAGAAAAGACGACACCAAAAATTATTATTACCAATATTACGTCAAGTTTTGCTTATTTTGGGTACAAAAAAGGGGGCTGATGAAGCACAGGTAATAATGGTAGATAAAAACACCAGCGATAATCTAGCTAAAGAAATAAAATCAGCTCTGTTGAAGCTAGGAGTTCATGAAGATACTACAATTAAAGAGAAGTTTGATCAGACTCTGATCGGTGGCTTTGTGGCAACATATAATTATCGAGAGTATGACTACAGTTATAAGCGAATCTTAAAATCATTACACGAGTCCATTACCGTCTAAATTTAAAAGCAAGTATATGAGAAAAGCAATTATCGAAAAAATTAAGAATGAAATTGAATCCCTGAATGGGGAAGTGAATATCACTGAACTTGGCGTTGTGTCATCTGTTGGTGATGGGGTGGCGGTGGTTGATGGTTTGAATACTGCTCAGATGATGGAAATGGTTATTTTTTCTCCTGATGCTGGAGTGTTGCTACAAGATCTTTTAAATTCAGACAAAGCGCTTTATGGATTGGTGTTGAATCTAGAGGAAGATTCGGTAAAAATTATGATTTTAGGTAACACTGTTAGTGTCTACGAAGGTATGAGAGTCTATCGTACTAATAAGTTACTTTCTGTATCAGTTAGTGAGGAAATGTTGGGAAGGGTTGTAGACCCATTAGGAGTAGTAATCGATGGTAAGGGTAAGGTGACCGGAAAAAAAGACATGCTAATTGAGCGTGTCGCTTACGGTGTGATGGATCGTTCTAGTGTTAATGAACCAATCCATACTGGCATAAAAGCGATTGATTCAATGATTCCAATCGGTCGTGGTCAACGAGAATTGATTATTGGTGATAGACAAACAGGAAAAACCACAGTTGCAATTGATACTATAATAAATCAAAAATACGAACCTAAAGAGAAAAGACCTCTATGTATCTATGTGGCAATCGGACAAAAACGTTCAAAAACAGCTAGTCTAGTGGCTAAGCTAAAAGAAGCAGGAGCTATGGAATACACTATTGTGGTTGCTACTTCAGCTTCAGATCCATCACCACTTTTGTTTCTAGCTCCTTTTACAGGGGTGGCAATTGGTGAATATTTTATGGAACAAGGTAAGGATGTTTTGGTGGTGTTTGATGACTTGTCAAAACACGCCAATGCTTATCGTCAAATGTCTTTACTTCTTCGTCGTCCACCAGGACGAGAAGCTTATCCTGGAGATATTTTTTATCTACATTCTCGTTTGTTGGAGCGTTCAGCTAAATTATCTAAAGAATTAGGTGGAGGATCAATCACTGCTTTACCAATTATTGAAACTCAAGAAGGTGATGTGTCAGCTTATATTCCAACCAATGTAATATCTATTACTGATGGACAGATATTTCTTGAAACTGATCTCTTCAATAAAGGTATTAGGCCAGCGCTTAATGTGGGTATTTCTGTCTCTCGAGTGGGATCAGCAGCACAAACCAAAGCTATGAAAAAAGTAGCGGGTAAGATACGTCTTGAACTAGCTCAGTTTCGTGAACTCGAAGCTTTTATGCAATTTGCTTCAGACTTGGATGAAGATACTAGGATTCGCTTGGAGTCTGGCAGACGTTATGTGGAGTTATTAAAACAACCACAAAATAATCCTATGCCATTTTATAAGCAAGTGGTTTCTATTTATGCAGCCAATAATGGTATGTATAAAAATGTTCCTGTTGCTTCAGTTAGGCAGATTGAAGATGAATTTTTGGCTTTTATTGAAAGAGACAGAAATGATATTTATGAAGATATCGAAAGCGGTCGTGAATTATTTGATGAGGTATTGGAAAAGTTAAATCAAGCTATTGAAGATTTTAAAAATACTTTAAATGTAGATAATAAATTTTAAGTGTTAACTTATGGCGCTTAAGCAAATTAAAAACAAAATAATCGCTACCAAAAAAACTGGTCAGGTCACAAAAGCCATGGAGTCGGTGTCGGCGGTGAAAATGCGAAAAAGTCAGGAAAGAGCTTTTTTAGGTCGACCCTATGTCCATTCAGCCTTACGTATTTTGTCCAAAATTACAAAGTCAACTCGCGGTTTGAAACATCCACTTCTAGCTACACACGAAGAGGGCGGAGTGTTGGTCGTGGTGGTTACTAGTGATAAAGGTTTAGCGGGGAGTCTAAATAGTGCAGTGTTAAAGCGTGCGGAAAAGATTTTCAAAGAGTATGAAAATGTGTCGGTTATCGTAATTGGTAAAAAAGCTTTGGAGTTTTCTTTGCGTGAAAAGAAGTCGATAATTGCCTCTTATACTAATGTTAAAGACGATGTGACATTATCAGATGTTTATGATATTTCTGAAAAGGTAATAACTTCGTATCTGAATAAGGAGTTTAAATTGGTAAAGATTGTTTATCAAAATTTCATTTCTACTTTTGAACAAGAACCAGTTAGTCGAACTGTTTTACCTTTGGATAATGAAGAGGTAAAACAAATAATGTTCGGAATTCGTCCAAGGATCGGTAAGTTTAGTCAGGATGATATTAAATTTGATACTACTATTTCTTATAATATCGAACCAGAACCCGAAGAAGTACTGGAAATATTATTGCCACAGTTAGTACAAATTTTAATTTATCATTCTCTTTTAGAAAATAAAGCTAGTGAGCATTCGGCTCGTATGGTGGCTATGAAAAATGCCACGGATAAGTCTAAAGAATTGGTAAGATCATTAACTACAAAATTCAACAAAGCCAGACAAGCAGCTATTACTTCTGAGGTTAGCGAAATTACAGCTGGAGTAGAAGCGATGAAATAATCTTTATTAATTTTTATTTAAAATATATTATTATGAACACAGGAATAGTCACTCAAATTATCGGCCCAGTTGTTGATGTTTATTTTGAAGGTGAAACACCAGCAATACTCAACGCTTTAAAAGTTAAGGTGGCAGATAGAGTTGTTACCCTTGAGGTAGCACAACATATTGGACTTGATAGAGTTCGTGCTATTGCAATGCAGGATACTCAAGGATTAGAGCGTGGTATGACGGTAGAAAATACTGGTCAAGCTATATCTGTTCCTGTGGGAGAAAAATCACTCGGACGCCTATTTAATGTTTTAGGTGAACCGCTTGATGGTAAAGGTGAGTTAAAGGACGCACCTTTGCGCGGAATTCATCAGGATGCACCAGCTTTTGTTGAACAATCAAATAAGACTGAGGTTTTTGAGACGGGTATTAAGTCGGTAGATCTTTTAGCTCCATTTATTAAAGGTGGCAAGGTAGGGCTTTTTGGTGGTGCAGGAGTAGGGAAGACGGTTATTATTCAAGAGTTGATCAACAATATCGCTACTAGTCACGGTGGGTACTCTGTATTTGCTGGTGTTGGAGAGCGAGTTCGTGAGGGGAATGACTTATATCACGAAATGAAAGATTCTGGAGTACTTGATAAAACAGCTTTAGTGTTTGGTCAGATGAACGAAGTTCCAGGGGCTCGTGCGCGAGTAGGTTTGACCGGCTTAACTATAGCTGAATCTTTGCGTGACTCAGGTAATGGTAAGGATGTGTTGTTTTTCATGGATAACGTTTTCCGTTTTACTCAAGCAGGACAAGAGGTATCGTCACTCTTGGGTCGAGTTTCTTCAGCGGTAGGTTATCAGCCGACATTAGCTGAGGAGATGGGTAAGATGCAAGAACGTATTACATCTACCACTAAAGGTTCAATTACTTCTGTGCAAGCGGTTTATGTTCCGGCTGATGACTTAACTGACCCTGCACCAGCTACCACCTTCTCACATCTTGATTCGACAGTGGTGTTGTCACGACAGCTGGCTTCGCTAGGAATTTATCCCGCTATTGATCCTTTGGAAAGTAGTTCAACCGCTCTTGATCCGCAGATTGTAGGTGAGGAACATTATCGTGTGGCGCAAGGGGTAAAGCAAGTATTGCAACGTTATAAAGACTTGCAGGATATTATTGCGATTTTGGGTATTGAAGAATTATCTGAAGAAGATAAACAAACTGTGTATCGAGCTCGTAAGATTCAACGGTTTATGAGTCAGCCATTTTCAGTAGCGGAAATCTTTACTGGTGCTCCTGGTAAGTATGTGAAACTTGAAGATACGATTCGTGGTTTTGCAGAAATTCTTGATGGTAAGCATGATGAAAAGAATGAGCAAGCTTTCTATATGAAGGGAAGTATAGACGAAGTTCAGGTTTCTAAATAATTTATGGAAAAAAAGTTATTTAAACTCACAGTCGCAAGGGTAGATCAGTCTATTTTTGTTGGCGAAGTAGTCTCTGCTTTATTGCCTGCAGTTGATGGACCAATGCAACTTTTGGCTAATCATCAAGCCTTAATTTCACCTCTTAAAAAGGGGGTAATAAAAATAGAAAAAGAAGGAGGGGTAATAGAAAATATAGAAATAAACAATGGTACTTTAGAGTTTAGTCACAATAACGCCATTGTCCTAATTTAAAAAACTGCCAAATGGCAGTTTTTTTAATACTGATTTTTAAAGGAATACCCAAGAGGGATAGAGCTCCTTACTTGTTTCCAAGTATCAGTTTTAAGCCATTGACGATAATGGTCGTAGACGGTTAAAGCAACGGTTTGAGGGGTGTGTCTTGAAGTATCGATGACTAAGTCAAAATGTTCAATATTGTAAGGGTCGACATTGTACATCTCTTTAAAGCGCCGTCTTTCGTTCTCCATACGTTCACGTACTTGCTTGCTGACAGCATCAAGTGAGCTAGCAACTTCACCACTTTTCGTGCGCATATTATTACCAACCGCATCCTTGAAAATACGTACCGTAGCCACTTGCATGTCGAGATCCAAATAAACTTTAAATGATTCCGGTAGCCAATAAAAGCCAAGTCTAGAGTCAATAATGATATCCTTTTTGTTGCGTAAGCTCCGCAAATACTCATCAACTTTAGTATCGAGGGCATGATCGTCGTTGGCTTTCTCATTATATTCCGCTAAGGTCATACCTTCACGGGCAAGAATATTTCTTACCATATCGCCTGATGAGTATCTGGTGTAACCTAACAATTCCGCTACCTTATCCGCCGTTGATGATTTTCCGCTACCGGGCTTACCAGAAATGGTGATGATATGTTTTCTTTCCATGACAGTAGCATATCATAAAATCAGTTGCGAATGAGGCTAAAAAACTGGTACTCTCGGTGGGTCATGCTAGACAATATCAAAGGCCATGTTCTCATTGTTATGGCGCCAATGGGAAGCGGAAAAGGAACTCTAATCAGAGAGGCTTTAACAGTTTTTCCTGATTTGTATGAGACAGTTTCCTGTACTACTAGGGAGCCACGTCCGGGTGAGATAAATGGTAAAGATTACTACTTTATCAATGAAGAAGAATTCACTAAAAAAGTAGAAGGTGGTGAGTTCTTGGAGTGGGCAATTTTTGGTAAAAACCGCTACGGTACTCTAAAGAGTGAAATTATCGCTCGTCTTGAGGAGGGTAAAATTGTTATTGCTGAAATTGATGTGCAGGGGGTGGAACAGTTACATAGACTGATTCCTAAAGAGCATATTACAACAGTATTTATTGATGCTGGTGGTTGGGAGGTTCTTAGGGCGCGCGCCCTTCTGCGCGCGCCAATGAGCGAAGAGGAGTTGTCTGCTCGTTATGAACGATATCTGGTAGAGGTTGCTTCAAAAGATATTGCTGATATTATAATCGATAATTCGGCCAATGATTTCACTCCTGCCAAAAACGAATTTTGTCGTTTGATTGAGTCTTTAAAGAACCGAGTTTACACAGAGTAATTTTAATATTTTTTTATGGAAGCATTAACCGTTATTTTTATTGGTCCGCAAGGTAGTGGCAAGGGGACGCAAATTGATAAAGTAAGATCTATCATTTCACAGCTTGATAATGAAAGAAAATTACTAGAAATCCAAACTGGTCGCTTGTTTCGCGCCATGACGGCTAGAGCTGACACTTTCGCTAAAAGCAAAGTCACAAATACTTTGTCTCAGGGTATTTTGCAACCGGATTTTCTAACTTTTGTTTTGTGGGGTCAAGAAATGTTAAATGAACTTGATCCGAGTAGTCATTTATTGATTGACGGATTTCCACGTACTGTATCGCAAGCTCAGGTTCTCGATGGCGCTTTTACTTTCTTTGAACGTTCACTTATTCAGGTGATAAATCTCGATACACCAGAAGAGATTGTGCGAGAGAGAATGTTGGGAAGAGCCCGGGCTGATGATACTCCAGAATCAATTGAGAATCGCTTACGTTGGTATCGCGAAGATACTTTGCCCGTCCTAGAATATTATCGACAAAAGGATAATGTATTAGTTCACGATATTGATGGTAGTAGTTCTATAGAGTCTGTCCATGAGCAGATTTTGACTGCCCTCAAGCTAAAATAAAAATATATGATCACCAAAAAAACACCAGAAGAAATTGAGATTCTGAAAGAAGCTGGAGCTATTCTGGCTAAGTGTCTTAAAGAATTAGCAAAAGAAGCGGTGGCTGGTAATACTACTCTCGATATTGATGATCGAGCCATGGAATTGGTAGAGGAGTATGATGTTGAGCCAGTCTTACTTGGTTACCATCCGAGTTTTGCTGATTATCCTTACCCAGCCGCGGTTTGTGTGTCGGTAAATAATTGTGTTCAGCACGGTATTCCTAGTGAAAAGGTAATCTTAAAGGAGGGAGATGTGGTTAATATCGACATGTCTATAGGTTATAAAGGTATGATCGTGGATTCTGGGATTACGGTTGGCGTAGGGGAGATATCAGCTGATGCTAAAAAATTATTAAACGTTACACAAGAAGCTTTGGCTCACGGTATTAAAATGGCTAAGGCCGGCAATAGGATTGGCGACATAAGTCACGCTATTCAGGAATTTGTGGAAGCACGAGGTTTGTCGGTGGTGGAGGTGCTTTGTGGTCATGGGGTAGGTTATAAAGTACATGAAGAGCCAACCATTCCAAACTTTGGTAAAGCTGGTACTGGTCCCAAGATTGAAGTGGGTCATGTTTACGCCATCGAGCCAATTGTAAATTTTGGTAAGAAAGATGTGTATTTTGATGATGATGGTGATGGCTATAGTGTTTATACTACCGACGGCTCAATTTCAGCTCATTTTGAGCATACGGTAGCTATTACTGAAAACGGCCCAGTGATTTTGACGAGGTAATTAATTTTCCTTTATCAATTTTAAGCGTATTGAATAATCACTATGAGTGAAGATATTAAACCTATTGTTTCAAAAGAAGATACCTTTGATAAGTTAGAAATAAGAGTGGGACGAATAATTTCTGTAACACCTGCACCAGATGCTCCAAAACCAGCTTATGTTATTAAAGCAGATTTTGGTAAGTTTGGTATAAAAACTTCGGTAGGGCGTTTCACTCAACATTCAGAAGAAGATCTTAAGGGTAAGTTTGTTCTTGGGGTTTTAAATTTTGATTCAAAACAGATCGGTTCTGTAATTTCAGAATTTCTTTGTTTAGGTGTCCAGTATCCTAAAGCTGATAGTGGCGAAGCTACAATTATCACACCATTAGTTGAGGTTAAAATTGGTGGAAAATTATTTTAAGTAACAACAATTGTTTATTGTTTAGTTTATTAAAAAAGCTTTTTTAAAATAATTGGTCTCTTAATTCTGATATTGAAACTTCACCTTTTTGCAAAGTTTGATCAGATTTTAATTTAGATTTTACCGCTACTCTATAACCGTATTTGGGCCCTTGAATTATAGGATTATTAGTTTCACCTGCTAAATGAAAGTAAGGCATAATAATTTTGCCTTTAGGTGATAAATACTTTCTTGCCTCAATTAAGAATCTTTTAAGTAGAAGTCCCTCATCTAACATTGCTGATGAGATTGGATTTGATTCTAATGGTTTACTAGGGAAAAATGGATGGTTGAAAATAATAACATCCGCTTTAATGCCTATATTTTGAAATAAATCGCTTTTTAACACTACCGTTTTATTTTGAAGATTAAATTTATAGATGTTTTCTTTGGTGTTTGCTAGTGCATACTCTGATGTGTCAGATAAAATTATTTTCTTTGCTCCCGATAATCCAGCAACAATACCTTGTATACCGCTCCCGCAACCAATATCAATAACTATTTTATTTGCAAGACCATTATTAATAAATATAAATTTAGCCAGATTTAAGGCTACCATTTTTTCTGGTCGGAGAACATTTTTGTAAACAACAAAATTATTTAGAGTCAGATTATCACTCAGATTAATATTAACTTCATATCTGTCGTGTTTATGCTCAGCTAATTGTTTCTCAAGCTGTATTTGTTGGACTTTGTTTAGTGCCATATTTTTAAAAAAGACCGAAAGCTTATCAGATTCCGGTCTTTTATTTTTGTAATTTTAAATATAAGTGATAGAGTCGACCACTTCCGGTAATTCATTTTCAGACATATTAAAGAGCTCATGTTTTAAAGCAACTTCCTCTTTGATAGTACATCTTTTTACACCGCCGATATTATTTAGATATTTTACGATTTCACTAAATAAAGGTTTAATTAACCGACGTCTACCTTGGCAAGTTAGAATTATTGCCCTGTGATCTGATTTTTGTAACAGTGCCCCATAAAGTCCAGCTTCTAGTAGGGCAGTTATTACTTTATGTTCAGAATTATCAAAATCCATTACCAAATGAAATTCTGTCTCACGAAATCCCTCACCCTTTTCTGGATCAATTTTTCTTCTTTTGATGGTAAAGGGCGGTGGAAAAAACCTACTCATCTCCTTAAAGGGGATAGGTTGGTCTGTCGGAATATATTCTCCCTCTAGATAACCCACTACACCATTTTCTTGTCTAATTAGTTTTATTACTCTTTCCCATACTTCTTCAAATTCAAGTTTTGATTCAAGTTTAATTGTGCTGTGTGAGGTTGGCTCAAAGTGAGGATAACCCTCTGGATGGCCAGAAAAATTATGTGAAAAGAAACCTAATTCCTCATGTATTTTCTGATGTAATTCGGCAGAAGTGGTCTGCGTATCGAGATGTACGTGATAAATTCCCGTTTTTGTAGATTCTGTTTCAGTGTTCATTTTTTCTCCTTTATTGTGTACAGTTTCCAGAGTATAGTTAATCATTTTTTAAAAAAATGTCATTTTTGTCATAATTTAGTAAAATAATTTACTTTTTATCCTTATTTATGTTACCATTTATGGTGTCAATTAAAATGACATTTTATGAAGACAAATGAAGAATCGTTACAAAAAAGTCTTATTGAATTTGGATTATCTGAAAAAGAAGCCAGAGTCTATTTAGTGGCTCTGGGTCTGGGTGCAACCACTATTCTCAAATTAACTAGACTTTCTGGTTTAAAAAGACCAACTGTTTATACGATTGTCGAATCCTTAACAAAAAAGGGGCTTTTTGGCATTGAAATTTTTGGTTTAAAAAAGACTTATCGTGCAGAAAACCCTAATCGTTTAGAGGCTATATTCGATCAAAAGAAACAAGAATTAGCTAGAAATCTACCAATCTTGCAAGATCTTTATTTAAAAGATAAAAGTGATTCTTTTATTCGTTACTATGAAGGGTTAGAAGCTGTAAAATTGGTGTATGAAGAAATATTGGAGACAGTGAATTCGGGAGATGATTATATGGTTATCGGTAATCAGGAAGAATGGCTATCTTTAGATAAAAAGTTCTTTATAAAATTTATTGAAAAAAGAGCTAGGCTTAATTTAAATATCAGGTTATTGTTTCAAGATTCGAATATAGCCCGTGAACATCAGAAATTTGAGAAGAATTATAATGAAAAAATAAAAGTTTTACCACCAGAAACAACCTTAACAACAAACCTAGTTATAACCAGTGATAGAGTGATTATTCACCAACTAACTAACCCTGTTTCTGCAATCGTGATTCAGAATAAAAATGTAGCTAGAATGAATAAGGAGATGTTTGAAATTATGTGGAAAGCCACTGTTTAAAATCGAATTTTTTTAGATACTTATTTCTTACTATCTACGTACATTTTTAATCTGTCAAATAGAAGGTTTTGTGTGTGACGAGTCAGCTATTTTGGAGAGTTTAATCAATATATTCAATTTCCTAAAATAATTACCTCGGATGTATAATTATAGAAATGATTATGTAATCTGGGTCGATAATATAAAAATAAAATCTATAACCTTTATCGATTCTGCCTTGCCAAAGGTCTTCAAAACCTTGGTATTTTTTTATATTTAGGGAAGGATGCTGATGGTTTTCTAGTAAATAGGCAAATTGTTTATCTGCCTTCCTTTGAATAGACTTTGGTAGAATAAGATATTGCCTAATAGCTTTTTCGCTAAGCCTTATTTTCATAATGGTTTTAGTTTCTTATGAAATTCATCAATTGAACCAAATTCAATAAATTTACCTTTTTTTATATCATTCAAACTTTCTTTTATATCCTTAGCTAATTCAGTGTCTTGTGAAGAAAATTGTGGTTCTAAAATAATTCTATTTCCCGATAATTCGATATGTAACACTTGTCCTTCTTCAATCGCTAGGAGGTCGCGTAATTTTTTGGGTAAGGTGATGAGTCCACGTTGTTGAAGCTTAATCGTATTCACATTTTCAGTATTTTGTAAACGAATACATTTTAGATTGTTACCATCCTAATACCTTGAAAATTAAGCCTATAAAGGCTATACTGCGGGGATATTTAAGTATTTAGTATGAAAAAATTACCACATCAAGAGCGAACTTTTATTATTTTAAAGCCTGATACTGTCCAGCGTGGTCTGGTGGGTGAGGTGATAAAGCGAATTGAACGGACTGGTCTTAAGTGTACCGCTATGAAAATGTTTGTGCCGGATGAAGAACGTTTGGTAAAGCACTATAACAAGACTGATGAGTGGTTCCTAAAGAAAGGCACAAATGTAGTAAATGATTTAATGTCTCAAGGTTTACCGATAACCAAAGAACCAATTGAGTATGGTCGCGATATTATTCGTACCATTGTGAAATATATGACAGCCGGACCGGTTGTGGCTATGGTTTGGGAAGGAAATCAGTCGGTACAAGTGGTAATGAAGGTGGTGGGAACTACCGAACCATCTACTTCTGATGTTGGTACTATTCGTGGTGATTATACTATTGATTCTTATGGACATGCTTCATACGAGAATCGTGCAGTACGAAATTTAGTGCATTGCTCTGATGCTCCAGCTGAAGCTGAGCGTGAAATCGCTATTTGGTTTAAGGAAGATGAAATAATGAAGTACACAACTGCTCAAGAAAGAATTCTCTACGATGTAAACTTAGACGGAGAAGGGGAATAGTTTTAAAAATACCAAAGAGGCGCGGGCGAAGCCCGCGCCTCTTTGATTATCAATTGCCAAAATAAAAACTTGGTAGTACCATATTAAAGGAACCACAAATAACGTATGTTCCGATTAAACATTTATGCAGGGTTGCCAGCAGTCGCAAGAGGCCATGAGAACTCGCAAGAGATTTCAGACACCGCTTGGAAATGGTACCCACCTGGGATTCCTAGGAGCATACGTGGTGGTTCCCTTGAAAGTACGCCTCTTTATGAGGTGTTTTTTCATGCTTTTTAGGGTAATATAGACGTATGAAGACTCATTTTGGACTAATTTTGTTTAGTTTATGGTTTGTTTTGGCTGTATTCCATGGTTTTTTCACTATTTCATGGTTGTATTGGTATTACACTTGGCTTGATATACCAATGCATTTGTTTGGGGCTTTTTTGGTAATGGCCACTTTGGTTCTATCTCAGTCAGAAAGCGTGGTTGTCTGAATTATTTAAAAAACCCATTCTAAATCCAATTTTTATACTAATAGTTATAATGGTGCTTTGGGAAATTTATCAAATATTATCCGGTAAACCAATTTCCAGTAATTATGTAACTGATACTAGAATGGATCTGGTGGTCGGTTTTATTGGTGGAATATTAGGTTATTTTTTGTTTTCTTCACGTACAATAGGAAAATAGAATATGAAATCAACTCTAGGTTTTTATGGTGGTGTTGGATCGGTAACGGGAGCAAATTTTATGCTCGACACCGGTGATCTGGCAATTTTGGTGGATTGCGGTTTGGTGCAAGGTGACAAATTTGCTATGGAGAAAAATGCAGAAGTTTTTGTTTACGATCCAAAAGCTGTAGATATTCTTTTGGTTACTCATGCTCATGCAGATCATATTGGGAGAATTCCCAAACTCGTCCGTGATGGTTTTTCTGGAAAAATTTATAGTACCCATCCCACCAAAGAACTGGCTGGAGTAATGATGCGCGATGCGTTGAAGGTAATGCAATATGAAGCCAATAAGTTCGGACAAGAAGTTTTATATGAGGAAAAAGATATCGATACATGCCTTAATCTTTGGCAAACTGTAGGTTACGAGGAAAAATTTACTTTAGGAACCGATATTAAGGCGTGGTATACAGATGCTGGTCATATATTAGGTTCAGGTATGATTCATTTGGTGCGTGGAGATAAAAAAATTGTCTTTACGGGTGATGTGGGTAATGTACCACAACCTCTTTTGCGTGCCCCTATCATTCCCAAAGATTACGATTATTTAGTGATGGAAAGTGTTTATGGTGATCGCTTGCATGAGGAAGTGGCAGAGAGAACAGCTCTACTTCGGCATTATATTGAAGAAGCTAGGTCTAAGAACGGTACTTTGATAATACCAGCTTTTTCGTTAGAGCGTACACAAGCGATGTTGTTTGAAATCAACAATATGGTAGAAGCGGGAGATATTGAACCTCTACCAGTGTTTTTAGATTCACCACTAGCTATTACTGTAACGGGAATTTATCGCAAATATACATCATATTTGCGACCGGAAATTCAAAATCAAATCAAGAATGGTGATGATATTTTTGATTTTTCTGGTTTAAAAATGACTGATTCAATTAAGGAATCTGAAGCAATTAATAGGCATAAAGGAGCGAAGATAATTATTGCTGGTTCGGGTATGAGTCATGGTGGTCGGATTCTTCGTCATGAGAAGGAGTATTTAGATGACGCTAACACTATTTTACTTTTGGTGGGTTATCAGTCAGTTGGTAGTGTTGGACGCTTACTTCAGGATGGCTCTAAAAACTTAGTAATTGATGGAGAAAAGGTTAAGGTGAAAGCTAAAATCGCACAAATTCGCGGTTACTCCGGACATGCCGATCGAGATCAGCTTTTAGAATTAGTGGCACATGGTGGTGAAAAAGCCAAGAAGGTATTCGTAGCTATGGGGGAGGAGCGTTCGGCTTTATTTTTAACACAAAGAATTCATGATTATTTGGGTATTGATGTAATTGCTCCTGATCTTAACTACGAAGAGGTGATAGAGTTTTAAGGTTTATAAAACCACCCGCTGTAGGCGGGTGGTTTTATAAATGATGTGTGATGATTATTTCACGCTTTCAACTAAGCGAGAGAAAGCTTCTGGTCGATCCTTAGCCATAGTAGCTAGAACCTTTCGATCAATCTCAATATTCTTAGTCTTAAGTTGATTAATGAAACGACTGTACTTTAAACCAAGTGCCATCAAAGCAGCGTTGATGCGTACTGTCCAAAGACGACGGAAGTCATTCTTTTTGTCCTTGCGGTGAGCAAAGGCATGTAGTTGTGCGTGATAAATAGCTTCACGAGCCACACGCTTTTTCTTTGAACGTTGTAGACGGTATCCTTTTACTTCATCAAGAATATTTCTTCGTCTTTTTTGGGCCATTAGACCACCTTTTACTCTTGCCATACTTTTTTAAATTATTGATAAATTAGGACTACGCACCAGTGTTTGGTAGGAAGCGACGGGTAATGCGCTTGCCAAGTGTAAGTAGCTGAGTACGCTTGCGTCGTAGGCGTTGTTGGCCTGTTTGACGGGCGTTGAAGTGGTTTTGTCCAGGCTTCCTAGCTACCAACTTACCGTTCTTTGTTACCTTTATGCGCTTTGTGTATGATTTATTTGTCTTCATAATTAATTGCTTTCTAGAGCGAAGTGTCGCAACTATAGCGTATCCCAACCACTCTGTCAAAGCCTTAAATGGCTTTTAAGTGAGACTAAATCATACCTGCTTCCAGCAAGTCGTCAAGGCTCTTTTTTTGGATTTATTAGTAGCGGTTTCCTCTGTGTTTTGGACTTTTTTTAGCTTCACTTTTAATGGTTTTTGGTGCAGATTGAGTTTTGCTTTGTCCGGTCACTCGTTCAAGGGTAATAGTAAATCCTTTAGGGCTTCTCTTGATTTCATCAGCTACTTTATATTCAGTTGGAATAATTTTTAGAAAACGATCCAATCTTTCCTTAAGAAAAGCTTCTTCCATGAATTTATAACGTCCCCACAAGAAAAGGTCGATTTTTACACGATGACCTTCCTCTAGCCATTCGGCTGTTCTTTTAGCTTTAAGTTGTTGGTCGTGTTCACCGGTGCCAATTTTTACTTGCACACTTTTAGTTTCGGTGACATGTGATTTGGCCTTAACTTCACGCGCCTTTCGGCTGGTTTGGTAGCGATATTTACCAAAATCCATAATCTTAGCTACTGGAGGATTAGCGTTTGGTGAAATTTCAATTAAATCCAGACCATGTGATTCGGCTATTTTAAGTGCTTCCGACACGCTCAAAAGACCTAGGTTCTCACTTTCTGGTCCGATGACACGTAGTTGATCAGCTTTAATGGCGTGATTAATGCGAGTCTTGATTTGCTTTGGAATAATATTTTGTTTTGACAAGAAAATTTGGCTTATTGAATAAAATAATTTTTGAGATGTGCCTAGATTTATTATGTGAAACCCCCAACATTAGGCAACTATTGGTAACAAAAATCTACCATAAAAACGTAATAAAGCAAATACTTTTTAACAGATTAAAAGCTTTTTTCTGGATAACTGTCAATTATTGATGGTTAACTGTACTTTTAATGTTATAATTCCAAGCAACGATGCCTAGAATAAGTACAAAGGATACCGAAGACACACCAAAGCGTGCTCCACGCCGGCAAGTTGTGCGTAAAACTTCCACCAGAACCAGAAAGGCGGGAGTTGTTGCTAGTTCTAATACTGTGACGGAAGAGAGAGTTGATGATGTGCCGACAAGAAAGGCGCCAGCTATTTCCTTGGAGCGTCGGGCTGGTTTTCGTCCGTCACGTAAGATGGTAGCTTTTGGTGGTGTGTTTGTGACTGTTTTAGCAACAGCAATTTGGATTGGTACTTCAGATAATGGTCAGATCAATGTGGCGTCAAAGATAGAAGAAAGAAATGCACAGATTGCTAATGGTGAATTTACTAGTGACAATTCTTCTGGAACTAATGGAAATCAAATCATTCCAGTGCAAAGTGGCACACCGACCGTACCAAATGGTGGACTTAAAGGTAGAGGAGTTGGTTCTGCTAACGCTACTCAACAAGCCTCTGTAGTGACTGCTAGTACAACAGAAGCAACAGCTAGTAGCACCGAAGCCACTTCCACCGAGGCGGTAGGGGAAACTGAAACTCAAAATGAAACATCAACTGGTGATGTTAATACGGAGAATGAATCAAATAATCAAGAGGCTAATACCGAAAATAGTGGTGGTGAGGGGGTAAATTCTGATGCACCACAGAGTTGAGTTAAAAGCCCCGAAGGCGTAGCCTTCGGGGCTTTTGTTTAAAATCACCCTTTATTACACTGAACCACCATGTTAAAATCCCCACATATGAACCACATAACCAATATCTTCACCATCTTCTTCTTCATCCTCACTCTCTTCACCCTCACCCCTAACACCACCAACGCTCAATCCTTCACCACCAACGACTTCATTACTACTTGGGACACTGAAAACACTGGTACCTCAGCTAATAACCAAATCACCATCCCTGGTACTGGAGCTGGGTACAGCTACTCTATCTATTGGGAATCACTCTCTAGCTCTACTGCTACTGGTACTATTGCTACTTCTACTTCCGCTTCTCAGACCATTACTTTCCCTGAACCCGGAGAATACAAGGTAGCTATTAAAGGTACCTATCCTCGTTTATTCTTCTTTAATAATGGAGATAAGCTCAAGATTCTTACGGTAGAACAATGGGGGAGTAATTTATGGACTAGTATGGCGGGAGCGTTCTATGGTTGTGCTAACTTGACAGTGCCAGCGACGGATGCACCAGATTTGAGTGGAGTGACTGGTACTACACCATCTATTTCTAGTATGTTTAGGGGAGCTACTTCCTTTAATCAATCTATTAACCACTGGGTGATAACGAGTAATATACGCGATTTGGGTTCAATGTTTCGTGATGCAACTTCCTTTAATCAACCATTGGATAATTGGAATATATCACATATAACTAATTTTAGTTATATGTTTGATGGTGCAACGTCCTTTAATCAAGACATAACCGGCTGGGATACTTCTAATGTTACAACAATGAGAAGTATGTTTAGCAACGCTACCGCCTTCGATCAAGATCTCTCTACTTGGGATGTCTCTAGTGCTACTCCAAGTTCTACCCCTGTATTTATGAACGGCCTCGAAAACATGTTCTTCAACGCCGGCCTCTCCCAATCCAACCTCGACTCCACCCTCACCGCCTGGTCTGGTCAATCCCTAAACCAGAACGTACCCTTCCACCTCGGCCTTAAAACATACAGTCAAACCGGTCAATCCGCTCTCAACGTTCTCCGTAATACATACAACTGGACTATCACTGAACAATACCAAGCCACCTATGAAGAAGGTAATGGCTACACCTTAAGTGGTACCACCACCCAAACCCACGTTAGTCACGGTAGCACCACCACCCCAGTCGAAGTCATCCCCGATGACAACTGTGTCTTTGAAGGTTGGAGTGATGATATCACCACTAACCCTAGAACCGACACCCTAACCGACAACCTCACTGTCACCCCCATTGTCACCTGTCACACCAATTCCAGTGGTAGCAGTGCTAAAACCAGACACCAGAAACTATTAGAATACGGCAATACCGCTGAGGCGGAAGCTGTTAAAGATAAATGCCTCAATCCCACCAATTCTAATACCTCATCTTTAGAAACCGCTATTACTACCATTACCACCCTTGCTACCAATCCTGTTATTACCAATAACCCACAAACTAGACAACAACTAATCTCTATATTGCAACAGTTAGTACAGATATTGGAGGTGGTGAGGGGGTAAATTCTGATGCACCACAGAGTTGAGTTAAAAGCCCCGAGGCGTAGCTTCGGGGCTTTTAACTTCTTTACGCGGATTTTTAGCTTTAGTAAACTACATTTATCTGTTATAATCGGCGGATATTTATTTAATGATAATTCGGCATGACTGACAAAAAAGACAACAAAAAAAGTACCTATGACGCCTCATCTATTTCAGTTTTGGAAGGTTTGGAGCCGGTAAGAAAACGACCGGGAATGTATATTGGTACTACTGGTCCTGAAGGTCTTCATCATTTAATTTGGGAAGTATTCGATAACTCACGTGACGAAGCGATGGGTGGTTTTGCAAATCGTATTGAAGTGGCACTACTGCCGGGCGGATATGTTCGTGTGGTAGATAATGGTCGTGGTATTCCAGTTGATATTCATAAACAAACCGGTGTGTCAGCTCTTGAAACTATTCTTACTGTTCTTCATGCTGGAGGTAAGTTTGGTGGAGAAGGATCTGGATATAAAGTGTCTGGTGGTCTTCATGGTGTGGGTGTGTCGGTAATGAATGCCTTATCTTCTCATGTGATAGTAGAAGTACACCGTGATGGTGGGTATCATATGCAAGAGTATGCTATCGGTGTGCCTAAATATAAAGTTAAAAAAATTGGTCCTTCTAAATTTAAAGGTACCATTGTAACTTTCCAAGCCGACGCTACTATTTTCCCTGAAACGGCTTATGATTTTAAGAAGATTGTGAACCACTTGCGTCAACAAGCATATCTGGTAAAGGCGATGCAATTATCTGTAATTGACGCCAGATTAGTAGCAGGAGAGGAAGCTTCTGTTCATGCTTCTGAAGATAAGGGTGTGAAGAAATTTTTAGATGGCATTAAAGGCAAACAATATCTTTCCGATGAACATTTAGAAGTTCCTCATCAACATTTTTATTTCGAAGGTGGTTTGCGTTCATTGGTGGCCTTTAACAACCACTACCAAACTCCAGTCCATAAAAATATTTTCTACATTGAAAAGAATGATGTCGATAGTGCGGTTTTGTCGGTAGAAGTTGCTCTACAATACGTTGATGATATTTCTGCTCGTATCTCTGCTTTTGCTAACAATATTTACAACCCAGAACACGGAACTCATGTAACAGGTTTTAAGACTGCGCTAACTCGTACATTAAATAACTACGCTAAGAAAAACAATTTTTTCTCAGCTAAAGAAAAAGACCCTAGTTTTACTGGTGATGATGTACTTGAAGGTATTACTGCGGTGGTTTCAGTAAAGATGCCGGAAATTCAGTTTGAAGGACAAACTAAAGCTAAGCTAGGATCAGTTGAAGCTCGTGGTGCGGTAGAATCAGTTTTTGGTGAGGCTTTTGCGACTTTCTTAGAGGAAAATCCCGATGATGCCAAGGCGATTATCAATAAAGTGATTATCGCAGTGAAGGCCCGTAAAGCTGCAAAAGCAGCGAAGGATAGTGTGCTTAGAAAAGGTGCTTTGGAAGGCATGTCGCTACCAGGTAAGTTGGCTGATTGTCAAAGCAAAAAAGCCGAAGATTCAGAGCTTTTCATTGTAGAGGGAGACTCGGCGGGAGGTTCAGCTAAGATGGGACGAGATAGAAAGACTCAAGCTATTTTAGCTCTCCGAGGCAAGATTCTTAATGTTGAAAGAGCTCGTATCGACAAAATGTTGGCTTCCGAACAGATTAAAAATGTGGTGATTGCACTTGGTACGGCTATCGGTGATGTGTTTGATATTACACGTCTTCGTTATCACAAGATCATCATCGCTACTGACGCTGATGTTGACGGGGCACATATTCGAACGTTGCTTTTGACTTTGTTCTATCGCTATTTCCGGCCTTTAGTGGATGGTGGATTTATCTATATCGCTCAACCACCGCTCTATAAAATTCAACGAGGTAAAGAGACACATTATGCATTTGATGATGCGGAAAAGTTCAGGATTTTAAATGATATGGGCGTGAGCACAGCTGAAGAGGAGACGGTAGAAGAAGAAAATAACGAGGAGGAAACAGAAACCGCTAAGAAATCAACTAAGGTAAGAATTCAGCGCTATAAAGGTTTGGGTGAAATGAATGCGGAAGAATTATGGGAAACCACTATGAATCCAGAAAATCGTATCTTAAAACAGGTAACGGTTGAAGATGGATTGATGGCAGATAAGGTGTTTGATATTTTGATGGGTACCGATGTACCAAGTCGAAAGTCCTTCATTCAGTCCAATGCTAAGATGGCTAATCTCGATATTTAGTTTTTGTGGTGCAATAAATATAAAAAGCCGGCGCTTTGGCGCCGGGCTTTTTTATATTTATTGCACCACCACTGTCTGTTCTAAAATATTATTGCCTTTATTTTTATCTCTGTCCGTTTTGATTTCCACTTTAATTTTTTTGTAAATCAGTGTCTTTGATAGCAGGGAACGAAAGAGTGATTGTCGCTCTTTCATTTGGTTTTAGTGGGGATTGTGTATTTGAGGTAAAGTCTACATCACCAGGTAGTTTGGCAGAAAAAGTCCAAGTCTCGGAGGTTCTGGTACCAATGTTGTGTACGACAAACTGCACTGCTCCTTCCTTATTTTTGGTTATAGAATTTGTTTTTACAAACACGCCAGCGTTGTTTTTGGTACCAATCAGCAAGTTACTCAAGAGTAGGTCAGTGAAGCCGTTTGGGTTAGAAACTGGTATTTCATAGGTGTAAATGATTTCCGGAGTAGATGGTTTTGGTATGGTTGGTTTTGTACTGGTGGCAATGGGTTTCTTGATTTCTTCAGGTATATTCTCCTTTTCTTCATCAATCTTTACGATGTTACTGTTAGTAATAGAGACGGTTTTGCTTACATTGGTGTCTGGGGTTGTTTCATTTTTTCTAATATAGGCAATATTGAATTCTGCTTCAACAAAAGGAGATTTAGTAGAATCTATTTTCAACTCTATGTGATCAATTAGACCCAGATCGTGCGGTTGATTACAAGCTAGACTGGTAAAGTCTTTGTCTTTGGTTTTGAGATCAATAGCTACTCCGTCAGCACAAGTATAGCTAAAGGTAAAAGAACCAGTTTTTACCTCTTTGTTCCACCAGACCACCAACGTTTCACCGCTTTTTATAGTAGAGCTGTCGGTCATAATCTTTAAGTCCTTATTAGCGTTATAGTTATAAACAGTATCAGCTAGAGAAGCTAATGAACTGATGGCGCTAGGGAAGAGTTTTACCACCTGCGTTGCTGACCAAACTAAAATCAATAATACAACGATCAAACTAATAAAACCGAATATCTTGTTTTGTTTAGGGTTGCTGTTTTGTCCATTTTCCGTATTCATAATAACGAAACGCTACTACTATTAAAAACCTTTGTCAATAGAACATTTTTAAATTGACAATGACTATATATTATGTTATTATGTAAAGGTGATTATATGAATAATTTCGAGTCGACAAAAATCTCAAGAGAAGTGAGGCTAAAGTTTGCTTTGGTCTCAGTTTTTGTGTTTTTGGTTAGTTATTCGCTTTTGGCTTATTTTGATTTTTTACCTGAACCAGTCGAAAATGAGGTTGAAAATACTGTTTCTGAAATTAAAGAAGCTATGGAAATAGTTTCTACAGAGCCTGTTGTGGCTACTTCAACAGAAGAGGAAGTTGGTCAATTGCCAGAAAAAATCACCTTCAATTCTCTCAATCGTTCAGTTGCAATCCTTAATCCAACTTCAAAATCTATTCAAGATCTCGATAATGCCTTGCTTAGTGGGGTAGTTAGACATCCTGATTCTGCTATTTTGGGTCAATCTGGCACTGTTTTTATTTTGGGTCATTCTAGTTATCTACCAAAGGTAATAAATCCAAATTTCCAAGCCTTTAATGGTATTCAAAATCTAAAATGGGGAGATACAATCCGTCTCGAGTCTGAATCAAAAGTTTATGTATATAGAGTAGATAAGGTTTATAAAGCGCGTGCTACCGATACTACTGTGCCAATTGCTGGGGAAGAAAAACGACTGGTTTTAGCGACATGTAACAGCTTTGGTTCGGTTGATGATCGGTATATTGTCGAAGCGGATTTAATTGAGGTCAGAGCTTTGTAAGACTAGGTTGACAAAACCATAAAAATCAATTATAGTAGGAGTAATTCGCTTGTTCTAACTTTTTTTTTTATTTTTCTAACTTTTTCCGTTAATTATAACTAATTTTTGGATATTTAGAATGTGATTATTGTTGTTCTTTTTTGGTGCGGTTTGTGATTTTGATTACTCTTGCGTGCAAAGAGTGTAGGTAAGAGTATAGAATTTATAAATCTCTTTATTATTTTTAAAATATGAAATTATTTTCATCTCTAAAGCAGGTTCTACCGTTTCTATTGGTAGCCGTACTTACTTTTGGAGTTTTAAACTTCGGATCTTATGATCCTCATAACGAATTAGGAGCGCTTACACCAAGTAGTGCTATAGGTTTTACTATTCCTACTTTTGATGGACCAACTTCAGGTTCATCTAGTTCTGGTTCGTCATCTAGTAGCTCTGGTTCATCTTCAGGATCAAGTTCCTCAAGTAGCTCGTCATCTAGTAGCAGTTCAGGATCAAGTAGTTCGGCTATGGGTAGTTGTAAGGTAACAGCTAGCTTGACTGAAGTGTCATATGGTTCGGATATAACTATCTCTTGGACCACTTCTGGTTTTTCTACTATTACTTTGAACGGTGAGGCTGTTAGTGGTTCTTCTGGTTCAAAAACTTTCCATAACATTAAGGAAAATACTGATTATACATTGGTAGCAAAAAGCGCTGATGGTAATTCTAGTTGTACTTCAACTGTTAGGGTTAAGTGTTTACCACCACCTCCACCGATTCCATCAACTTGTACTCTAACACCAACTACTAAGACTATTCTTTCTGGTGAATCTGTAGATCTAACTTGGACTACTTCTAACGCTGCTAGCGCTACTTTGACTGATTTTGGTACTGTAGCTCTCAGTGGAACAAAGAATACTGGGGCGTTGACTACCAATAAAACCTACACTCTTAATGTTGTCGGTACCAACGGTCAAACCGTATCTTGTAAATCAGATATCACCGTGACTGTTACTCCACCTCCTCCAGTTATTACTTGTCAAAATAATGTAAACTTTACTATTAGTCCTAATAGTATTAAGGAAGGTGATTCAGCTACTCTAACTTGGAGTACAACTGGTATTACTGGTGTTAGTTTTGATAATGGTATAACTGCAACTGGACTTAGTGGTTCAGTGTCTGTTTCACCAAATGTATCAACTACATATACTCTAACCGCTACTAGTGGTACTTCGACTATTTCTTGTCCAGCATCATTGACGGTAGAACGTAATAACGGTGGTGGTGGCGGTGGTGGATCATCTACTCCAACTTGTGAACTAACTGTTTCTAAGAACAAGATTACTAAAGGTACAGAGGTAAAACTAAAGTGGGAAAGTAGTCGTGCTACCAGTGTGAAATTGATTGATAGTAAGGGCAAGACTTTGGTTACTACTGAAAATCTACTAGGTGATGCCAAGACCGACTTGTACGATGGTTCAATTACTGTAAAACCAACTAGTGACACAACTTATACATTGATTGTAGAAAGAGGTTCACGTGATCGTGAATGTAAGGTAAAGGTTGACGTTGAAGATAATGTGGTAGTGTCACAAATTCGTGATCAACAACCGTTAGTTTCTGGTATTGCCTTAACTGACGTTCCTTATACTGGTTTTGAAGCTGGTCCAATTCTAACTTTCTTGTTCTACTTTATTCTAATGTTGTGGGCTATGTATGTGGCTTACCTAATAGTGATTAGACGAAACTTGTTAGGTGGTGGATATCAACTAGCTACACCAACTGAGATAAAAGCGATTCCAGAAACTACTGGTACACAAAATGTTGTTGAAGCAACAATAGTAACTCCAGAGGTAAATAATGTTAAAGCTTCTGCTCCAGTAAATCTGCCAACTGGCATACCAGTTATTGGTTATGCAAACTATGGTACGATCGCTGGTGATCATATTGATGATGAGATGATTACACAAATCGAAAATTATGCTCATACCCAACACGTTCTATTGTCTTCTGATGCTATTCGTCACTTCATAAATAGTACTAATAGTGGTGAAGAAAGGACTGAGGCACTTGGTCAGGTTATTAAAACTGCAAAATCTAAGTTTCCAACTGAGGACGGATGGGTGGTAGTAAATGAAACTAGGATGAAAGATTTGTGTGCAGATTTGACACCTAAGCAGTCTGAAGTAATTGTGGCCGAAAACAAAATCCCAACTGTATTACCATCAGGTTCTGGGTCATTGGCGGAAGCGATTGTTACCGGTAACGTGGTGGCGGCTTATGAAATGATTGGTAATCGTCCAATGTTTGCTCTAGCTGATGCTGCTTCTGATCTTGATTCAGTAGTGCGTAAGCGTAAGGGTGGTAATGAGATTATATCTGAAATGTTGCTACAAGAGACTGCAAAATTGTCTGATGAGCAATTATTGAAAATGGTAGAAGCTTTGACTGGTGCACTCGATGGTACTTATACCGATGAGGCGTCAGCTGTAAAGATGGCTATTATGAAAGCAGTAAAAATAGTAGCGTAATCACTACTAAAAGTTAAAAAAGCGCCGGCACGAAGTGCCGGCGCTTTTTAATACCAAGCACCGCGCCTACGGCGCGGGGCTTGGTATTACTGCCTCTCAATTTTCTCAGTTTTGGTTTTTTTCTCCAGACACCCAATACATTTGCAATTATCTTTACCGATGATTTCGTTGAAATAAAATTTTCCGTAGTTGTAAGTTAATTCTTCGCCAGTTTTGATGTTTCTTTTGGTATAAATATACACATGCTCTTCTTTATCATCTAGTTCTGGATAACAATTTGGTTTACAAGAATGATTGATATAGCGAGCCAGATTTTCTCTGCCTTTGCCATCGATTGTCCACTTATCATTCAGTTCAAATAAATATTTACCACCTCGTTTGTTGGCCTCCTCTTCAGTAATTTTCTCACCAGTGTATTCAATAATCATTTCTCCTTTTTTAAAATCACGAAGGGCAAACAATCCCAAACCACTCTGACTTTTTTTAGTTTGTACATTTTCATTTTTCATAAGTGATAAATATTATAATGTCTTCAGTGGTTTTGAACAGTGTATAAAAAATAATTTAAGGGGAATTTGTTATCATATTGATATGAATCAAGTTCTTGAAAAATATATCAGAGCCACTAATTATCTCTCTGCTACACAAATTTATTTGCGTGATAATTTCTTATTAAGAGAACCCTTACAACGTAAACATATAAAACCCAGACTCCTTGGTCATTGGGGTACTTGTCCGGGTGTAAATTTCACTTACGCACATTTGAATAGAGCAATCATTGCTCACGATCTAGATATGCTTTTTGTGCTTGGTCCCGGACATGGTTTTCCGGCTATTCAGGCAAACTTATTTTTAGAGGGTACTTTATCAAAGTATTATAAAGATATCGGTCGCAATAGTGAAGGTATTGCCAAAATGGTAAAACAATTTAGTTGGCCATATGGTTTCCCTAGTCATAGTAATCCGGAGGCACCAGGAGTAATTTTAGAGGGTGGGGAATTAGGTTATTCACTTTCCACTTCTTACGGAGCGGTTTTAGACAATCCTAATTTGATTGTTGCTTGTTTGATTGGTGACGGTGAAGCGGAAACTGGCCCAATTGCGACAGCTTGGCATTTAAATAAATTACTTGATCCTGCTCATAATGGTGCTGTGCTCCCGATACTACATTTGAACGGTTACAAAATATCTGGACCAACTTTCTTTGGTCGAATGAGTGATGATGAACTCTCGGCTCTGTTTACTGGTTATGGTTATAAACCATATTTTGTGGATTCTTATACTGAGGACGATGTGCATGCAAGAATGCAGACTGTTCTTGATCAGGCTATTAACGATATTCATTTTACGCAACACTGTGCTAAAGAAGGAAGTTTGCGTGACAATCCACGTTGGCCAATGCTTATTCTTCGTACTCCAAAAGGTTGGCATAGTATTGCCCAAATTGGTGATAAAAAGATTGAGGATAATCATTATTCACATCAAGTTATCGCTGATGGTGCGTTGCAGAATGATGAGGAATTTAGATTGTTGGAAGAATGGCTACGATCCTATCGTTTCGATGAGCTTTTTGACGGTGAAAGATTTGATGCCGATATTGAATCATTAATACCAAGAGAGGGTAGGTGTATGGGAGATAATAAGCACGCTTTCGGCGGACAAGCTGTTTGCCAACCGCTTAATTTGCCTAATATTTATGAATACGATAGAGAAAATACTTGTAATTTAGATGATCCAATTTGTGGTGAGGTAAGTAGTATGGAAAAGATCGGTGCTTATCTTCGTGATACAATGCAACTAAACGAAGGTGAGAGGAATTTACGTTTATTTTCACCAGATGAAACTTACTCCAATAAGTTACAAGCAGTTTTTGATTATACTAATCGCACTTTTGTATGGCCACATAAGGAGTGGGATAAGGATCTGGCGCATGATGGCCGAGTAATGGAAATGTTATCTGAACATAGTCTTCAGGGTCTTTTACAAGGTTATGTTTTAACTGGTCGACATGGAGTGTTTGCTTCCTACGAAGCATTTATTCAGATTGTAGCCAGTATGGTCGATCAGTATGCTAAATTCTTAAAAATCGCTCGCAATGTGTCATGGCGTGGAGTAATCCCATCGTTAAATTACATCTTAACATCAACCGGTTGGCGACAAGAACACAATGGCTTTTCTCACCAAAATCCAGGTTTTATTGATGATGTATTGCAACGCCAAGGTTGTTTTACCAATGTCTATTTCCCAGCTGACGCCAACATTGCTTTAGTAACATTTAAGAGAATGCTCGAATCTACGCGTGAGATTAACGTTATGGTTTGTGAAAAAAGACCACTACCAGTTTGGCGAACAATAGCTGAAGCCGAAAATGATGTTAGGGATGGCATCTCAATTTGGGATTTTGCTAGTGATAAAGATCCTCATGTAGTCTTAGCTGCGGCTGGGGACTATCCTACCCAAGAGGTTTTGGCAGCTATCAGTATTGTGCGTCAAAACCTACCAAAATTGCGAATGCGCTTTGTGAGCATTACTTCGCTGTCGGCTCTTGGTATCGGTAATTCCACTTGTCGAGTCCTGCCATATAGTTTTGAAGACTATTTTACTGAAGACAAACCTATTATTGTGAATTTTCATGGCTATCCGCAAACTATGAAGCAAGTTTTGTTCGACTATGGTTGTGATGCGGAGAGGGTTCGTGTACATGGATATGAGGAAACCGGATCAACTACCACTCCTTTTGATATGATGGTAAGAAATCGAGTCGACCGTTTTCGTTTAGCGATGGAGGTCTATAACGTAGCCTTTAAAGCTGGAGTTGCCAGTGAAAAGAAAATAAGAAGTTTGATAGATGAAATACAAACTAAATTGTCAGATCATCGTGCTTATGTAATCGAAAATGGTGATGATCCTATAGATATAACAAATTGGATATGGGAGTCACGCTCATAGTTAATCCTGGTAGTTCATCGAAAAAATTTGCCTTGTACAAAGATGATGTGCGAGTGCTTGATGCTTATGTTGAAAGTGGTGGTGATGGCTATAATGTTTGCACTTTACTAAAAGGTGTACAACAAGGGTGTACAACAATCAACCGAAGACGTTTTCATGAGAGTCTTAATGATTTTTTGCAAAAGGCTAAAGAATTAAATTTAATTAACGATTTATTTGATATTGAAAAAGTGGCGGTGAGAGTAGTAGCTCCGGGAACTTTTTTTCAAGAACACAAAGTGCTCGATGTTGGATACATGCAGAAATTAAAATCCGTGGAAGCAATTGTTCCTCTGCATATACCACATCTTCTAAAAGAAATTGAGATAATTAACAAGGAATTGCCACATATTAAATTGTTGGCTGTATCTGATAGCGCTTTTCATAGCACTATACCTGATTTTATTAGGGAATATTCCTTATCCGAAAGCGAGACTAAATCTCATGATTTGTATCGTTTTGGTTACCACGGTCTATCAGTGGCGTCGGTGATAAGAAGAATTCATGCGGTGGTGGGAATGGACGCGGAAAGGGTGGTGGTTTGTCATATTGGTAGTGGCGTAAGTGTAACTGCTATCAAAAATGGTAAAAGTTTAGATAATTCTATGGGGTATGCGCCCGGTAATGGTCTTATTATGGGTAGTAGAGCTGGGGATCTTGATACAGGGGCACTTTTAACTTTGATGCAAATTAAAAATATGAAAGCTATTGATGCTCAAAATTTTGTTCAAACCAGTGGTGGTCTTAAAGGTATGACCGGTGATAATGACTTGCGCATTTTACTGGAGAGAAAGGTTAAAGGTGAAGTTTTAGCTACTAAGGCGATTGCAAGTTTTGTTTATCAGATTCAAAAAACTATCGGTGCCTATACCGCGGTTTTGGGTGGTTTGGATTTACTGGTTTTTACCGCCACAGCTGGCGAGCGTAGTTCAATTCTGCGTGACCTGATAACCAAAAATTTGTCTGGTATCGGAATTGTTATTGATCAAGATAAAAACGAAGCCTGTATTAGTAAGAATGGCGTTATTAGTCAAATGGGAATTAATACAAAAGTAGCAGTGATAAAAACTGACGAAACTGACGAAATTTTCCGAATAACAAAAACGTTATAATTTTTCTGATATAGTTAACTATGATGAATAAAACTGAAGAAAAAAGAAGCGCTTCATTTGCCATAATTCAGGCAGCTTTTGTCTTCATGTTCCTTTTTTCATTGCTGTTAGGATCGGTGATTTTTTATGATTTCTCTAATGTCAATTTGGGAGCATTGGCTTTTATTATTGCGACCATTTGCTCACTTCTTTTAGCTAAAAATATTTACGAAATAGCCAATAATGAAGAGAAGCAGAAGGAAATAGGTAAAAAAATTTCAGATGATTACATAAATCATCCGCCTAAAAAACTTTTTACCGAAGTTTATGATAATAGTCCAATTGCTTATTTGATTTTGGATAAAAATGGAAAAATAGTTTCCACTAACAAATCAGCAGTTCGATTACTTGGTCGTTCACCGGTAATTTTAAAAGATACAGCTTTTTTCTCTTGTGTTGATACTAGTAAAACTGAGCATTTGGTTTTAATTAAAGAAAAATTCCGTAACGGAGTGGTAGTAGTTGATGAGGAGATAGAAATCAGTCGTGATGAAGGTCCTGCCTGGGCAACTATGTCTATATTGCCCTTCACCGATTCTTTGGGTAATAGAGCGAGTTTGGTAACGCTTTTAGATATTACTAAACAAAAAGAAGTAGATACTGCCAAATCAGAATTTGTGTCTTTGGCTTCACACCAACTACGGACACCTATTGCTGGAATGCGTTGGAGTGCAGAGTTGTTATTGATGGATGAGGTGGGTACTCTCACTAAGCAACAACGTCGTTATGTCAACCGTCTATTAACTAATATCCAGAGAATGGCTAATTTGATTGATGATTTTCTGCAGGTTTCTAGGTTTGATCTTGGTACAAGAGAATTAGAAACTGAAGTGGTAGATATACAAAAAATGATTGACGAAGTTGTTGGTGAACAAACAGTTTTGTTTAGTAGCAAAAATCTAAAATTAGAAAAACATTTTGATAACAGTATTAAAGAATTTGTAACTGATGCTAAGTTGCTTAGAATGATAATTACCAATCTGTACAACAATGCTATTAAATATTCGAAAAATGATGGTGAGGTAGAGATTTCCTACTTACGAGAAGGGAACGATTTGATTTTTAGCGTACGTGATTCGGGTATAGGTATTCCTAAAAGCGATCAACCAAGAATCTTCTCTAAGGTTTTTAGAGCCAGTAACGCAATGAAAGAAGTTCCAGATGGTACCGGACTCGGACTTTATATAGTGAAGAAAGCTGTACAGGTATTGCGTGGGCGTGTCACATTTAAATCAACCGAAAATGTTGGTACAACTTTTACCGTGGTCATTCCAGTTACACTTTAGTTTAGTTCCTTTTCAATCCTTTTTATTAAGTCGCTAATACCACTATTGGCTTTATGAATTATATCGTCAGCGTTAACTCCTAGGTCAGTAATAGTTTTTTCGTTCACATCTGAGGCGGTAATGATAAGTACTTTTGCTTTTTTGCCCCACGTATCCTTTTTTAGTTCGGACATTACTTGTACGCCACTTATATCTGGCAAACGTAGATCGAGTAGTATTAAGTCCGGATGTTCTCTTAGTGCTATATCTAAACCATTTTTACCTTCGGTAGCAGTAAGGGTCTTGTACTCCTTAATAGTGAGCATGTCCACTAAAGAGGCGGCTAAATCGGCAGAATCTTCAATAATAAGGATAGTTTTTTGCAACATATTGATAATTGTAGCGTATTTATAGGACGATGGGTAGTTATGTTTGTAAGTTACGCCTTAATTATTCGTCATATTAAGGTAAAATAAAAAATATGGAAAATCAAAAAAATATTAAATGGATAATAGTCTTATTAGTGGCTGTAGCTTTAGGTTTCGGTTTTTATCTCTTTGGTCCTCAGGCTGATGATAGGACTGTGGCTGTAAACGTAATTGAAAAAATTGAAAATAAGGATCTAAATTTTTCATTTTCTTATGAGAGTGGTGAAACAGCTCTGAGTTCTATGGAAACATTGCAGAATCAACCAAATGACACATCCTTATTAAAAATGTATGTTTTGATGGAATCAAAATCTTTAGATGAGTTTAATAAAGCCAAGGAGGAAGGTCAGGGTCGTGAAGCGCCTCCATCTATTAGTGTTTTGGTCTTCGATAAGGCTTCATCGAGTGAAGCACAAAATGCTACTTCCAGTTCTTCTTTTGATAAGATAAAGCAATGGGCATCAGACAATAGTCAATTCACAAGTCTAAATCTAGCACAGGGAACAATTGAGGAAGTTAAAATTGATGGTGCTTCGGCCATTCATTACAAGGCTGATGGTTTGTATCCTCAAGATGTCTATGTAGTGAGATATGGGAAGAAAATGTATTTGTTTGTTGGACAATATTTAGAGGAAGGAGATTATATGCAAACCTCTTATAAGAAACTAATTGAGACAGTTGTATTTGATTAATGAACAAAGAATGAAAATTATCGAAAGATTACGCGCTATTTTTGAGCAGGTAACTTTGATGCAGAATAAATTGAAAGAACAGGGTGGTACAAGTTCCAATTAAAGTTTATAACTAATTACAATTTTAAAGCCGGTATTTGCTCAAAGGCAAATACCGGCTTTTTAAAAGTTTCTTAAAACCATACCATATCTTTTTTCAACTACTAGGCTGAGCCGGAAATGATTCAATACTATACAATCATACATGTCTGATGCTATGGTGGCTATTTCGACATTAACATCACCATATATTTCAACTACCACATCTACATTCATGTGTGTATGTTCACCAGCAATTTGTGTTTCCATAGACAAGATTCTTAAATCTTTTTCCTCAATTTTCATTGATTCAAGAAATTTTTTGATCTTCTCAGCTAAATCATTAAAAACTGAATCGTTTTGGTGATATATATAGACTTGAACAAATGGTTTGGTTCCTTTCGGGTTTGTCATTTTCTCTCCTCATGGGTTTTAATACGGTTTATGATTGTTCAATCTGGGTCTATAATATAGATTTGAGTCTTGGTTGTAAACTCTTCAAATTTTAAATCAGGTTGCTTATTGTTACGATTCACAAATTAATATCGGCATGGTATATTCCAAAAAAATTACCCCGCATGCTTGCATCGGGGTAAACTCTGTTATGCTAGGAGGTAATGTCAGGCAAACCACAACACATAATTAAACCACATAACAAAACTCTCTTTATCTACCACCTAG
>JZEL01000015.1 GCA_001567365.1 Parcubacteria bacterium OLB19
CAGGTAGACGAGTTGGATTAAATCTGCAAGGCACAGGCATTACTTGTGACACGCTAATTCGCAGAGATACAACGAGAGCCGAGCGGATGTATGCCAAGCATTACCGTATAGGCGATTTGATCCAGCCAGAAAAAAATTATCCACGTTGTGGGCTGAAACGTGGGGAACTTTACCGTGTAGAGGATACAGCAATAGGCAATCGCCTGATTGTCCGCTCAATGGAAAATCAGCAAACTCTTGAATTTAACCCCATGACTTATCGAAAATTATCTGTTTATGAACCCGATCGCAAAGAGCTGTCAGCAGGGGATTTTGTAAGGATTACCCGTAATGATAAGGATTTGGATCTTGACTAATGGAGATCGTTTCAAAATATCCTCTGTAGCAGAAGATAAGGTCATTTTATCGAATGGGCTTCGTTCTCTTACCCTAGATTCAAAACAGCCATTGCATTTAGATTATGCCTACACCACAACAGTGCACAGCAGCCAAGCTTAACCGCCGATCGGGTTTTGATTGATATACATGCACAGAGCCGAACAACTGCAAAGGACGTGTTTTACGTTGCTCTTTCTCGTGCACGTTTTGAGGCAAAAATTTATACAAACGACAAGAATAATCTGCCCAGTGCTATATCTAGAAATTATGGGAAGCTCGCTGCTCTCGACTTAACAAGGGATATACTTACTTCCAACAGGAGATAAAAGTTATTTACTCACCTTACGCACTCAAGCAACCTTAAGTGCGTAAGGTGAGTTAAGAAGAAGGCCCCTGGGATTTTTTTATTTCCTCTTCAGCTTCTTCTACAAAGGCCCCGCCATGGGACTTTGAGAAGAAAAAGACAGAATGTCCCTTTGAAAGTTCATAAATTCCTATAGGTACAATAAAGAGAATATTCAGACAGGTTTTAACGAAATGGTCCCAGCTATTACGGTGTTGGCTTAGAACTGACTTATTATTATTGCGGTTGTCTTCCTTGTAGGAGTCTCTTAATAATTTTGTAAAACGATCGACTCGTTCCTTTGCCGTACTATTATCTGTTGTGCTTTTCAGTATATCTTTAAGATCTAATACAAGGTTATACTTTTTTTGCAATAATTTTATAATCAGGTGAAGCAGAATCGGTTATCTCGATCTTTTGAGTATTACTTTCCTCGGGATTGATATTTGAGTTGTATTTACTAGCGGCAGAAAGCAAATGAGAAAGATAATTATTGACAAGGGGAAGAAGTTTTTCTTCAATTAAATCAGTTGCTTTTTTTTCTTCAAGCGTCATTATCTTCTGGTGGAGTTCTGTAGGAAGCATAGACTTGATGCGTTTGATTGTGTATTCCGGAGCGAAATGATCACCGATTCCGGCCACACTTGATCACTCATTCCGGAAACACTTGATCAGTGATTCCGGCACTACTTGATCACCGATTCCGGAGCATTTGATCAGTGATTCCGACCTCATTTGATCACCTTCAACACTCACGATAAAACATTTTTTATACAATACCCGTCTTGTGAATCAAGCGGGGTTCATCGTGAGACCATTAAGTATGCGAAAAATCCAAGAAGTATTTCGTCAGCATGAGCAAGGGCGTAGTAACCGTGACATTGGTCGAAGCCTAAATATCAGTGCTGGAACTGTTTCCAACTACCTTTATCGAGCACGAGTAGCGGGATTAACTTTGGCTCAGGCGCTTATCTTAAGCGAGCAACAACTGTATGAGCGTTTGTTTTTGCCTTCAGAATCAAATTCAACCATGCGAGTATTGCCAGATTGGGAGAGCATCCATTCTGAGTTGCGTAAAAAAGGCATGACGTTGATGTTGTTATGGCGAGAATACAGAGAGAGCCATCCAGATGGTGTTGGTTACAGTCAGTTTTGTGAACGTTACAAACGTTATGTTAAACAAATCAGCCCTGTCATGCGACAAGTTCATAAAGCGGGTGAAAAAGTATTTGTTGATTATGCGGGTATGACTGTACCATGGATAGAGCCATCCACAGGTGAGATCCATGAAGCACAAGTCTTTGTAGCAAGTCTTGGCGCTTCACAATTTACCTTTGTTGATATCACTGAAAGTCAATCTCTGGAACATTGGATTGCCTCTCACATCAGAATGTGGAACTACTTTGGCGGAGTCTCCAAAGTCGTCGTACCAGACAACTTGAAATCAGGTGTTAGTAAGGCTCATCGCTACGACCCCGATATTAATGCAAACTATCAGCATGTCAGTGAACACTATGGGTTTGCGATCGTTCCTGCACGAGTAGCTGAGCCCAAAGACAAAGCAAAAGTTGAAAATGCCGTTGGATGTGTTGAGCGACAGATCCTTGCTCCTTTGAGGCACATAACCTTTACCTCTATTGCTGAAATTAAAAAAGCCATCGCCCCAAGACTCGCTGCGTTTAATACTCAGTCCTTTCAGAAAATGAAAACCTCTCGTCTCGAGCTCTTTGAAACTATCGACAAGCCGGCATTACAACCGTTGCCCACAGAACCATACCAATATGCTGAATGGAAAAAAGCCAAAGTTAATATCGATTATCACTTTGTTTTTGATGAGCATTATTACAGCGTTCCCTATCAGTATATTCACAAGACCATTGAAATCCGCGCCAGCTCTTCAATGGTGGAATGCTTTTATGAGGGTAAACGCATAGCTCTGCATGCTCGTTCAAAAAAGCGCTTTGCGCATACGACGTTGGCAGAGCATATGCCAAGTAACCATAAGGTCTATGCCGAATGGACACCGGAGAGAATCCGTCGCTGGGCTTTGAAAACGGGTGACGATACCGTTCGCTTTATCGACTGCATGATAGAAGCCAGGGCGTTTCCGGAACAAGCTTTTCGCTCCTGTATGGGATTGATGAGGCTTGCCCAGCGTTTTGGTGCCGACAGGCTTGAGAGAGCCTGTGGTATAGCTCTGGACGCAGGAATGACTCGCTATCAACAGGTAGAGCGTCTTCTGAAAAATAATATGGACGCGGTCACATCCCCTAAGACCAGAACTCCCATAATACCCCATCATAACAACCTTCGTGGTTCTAACTACTATCAATAGGAGAAACTCATGTTAAATAATCCAACTCTGGACAAGCTTCGTTCCTTAAAACTGACCGGCATGGCAGATGCATTTTCTGAGCAACTGCAAAGGCCAATCGCCGACCTGGACTTTGAGGAGCGACTTGGTCTACTGGTTGAGCGCGAGTATTTATTGCGTGATAACAAAAAAATGGAAAGAAGGCTTAAGCAAGCAAAACTACAGCTAAATGCCTGTATGGAAGATATAGACTATAAACACCCACGTGGTCTTAATAAATCAGCCATACTGGAACTGTTCCGTTGTCAGTGGCTCTCACAACATCTTAACCTTCTTATTACTGGTCCAACTGGTTGTGGCAAAACATACATAGCTTGTGCTTTGGCGCATAAAGCCTGTATTGCTGGGTTCACTTCCCGCTATTACCGTCTTCCACGATTATGGAACGAACTGAAGATAGCGAAGGCAAACGGAAGTTACCCAAACTGGCTTGCATCTGTTGCAAAGGTCGATGTGATTGTATTGGATGATTGGGGACTGGTAGCACCAGATGAAGAGCAACGAAGAGATTTACTGGAAATACTCGAAGACAGATATCAAAAACGCTCAACTATCATTACCAGCCAACTTGCCGTTTCGTTATGGCATGAACATCTCGGCGACGCAACACTTGCAGATGCTGTTCTTGACAGACTTATACATAACTCAATCAGAATAGAGCTTAACGGAGAGTCTATGCGAAAGCCAAAAAAATCTTTACAGACGAATGCGGTTTAAAGATAATGCCGGGCGTGAGTCGTTGAAGTGATCAAATACTCCGGAATCGGTGATCAAATGCCTACCGGAATCAGTGATCAAGTCCTCCGGAATACGCATCCGCAGCAAAACGCCTATATTGAGCGCTATAATCGTACTGTTCGGTATGACTGGCTTAATCAATACTTATTTGAGAGTATCGAACAAGTCCAAGAACAGGCCACCAAGTGGCTTTGGTCTTACAACAATGAACGTCCTAACTCGGCAATTGGAGGTATACCACCCAAAAGAAAATTGGCTCTAGCAGCCTAGGTTTCTACTTTTAGCGTCAGTTAAAAATGGGGGGATTACCCCGGGGCTGGCTATTCTGCTGTAGAGTTGGGCAATGATATGACCTACTTTTGCCTGAAACTCTGGTTTTATTCCAAGTACTCTATTTTCTAAAAGCAAATCATAGTGATCAGTACGAAATGAGAAGGAGAGAGGCAGCACTG
>JZEL01000016.1 GCA_001567365.1 Parcubacteria bacterium OLB19
AAAAAAGAGGTGTGAAGACACCTCTTTTTTCCGCCTTGGGTTTTCTACTGTTATACTTTAGTCTATGGAAAAAGACCTTGATCATGAAATAAAAATTATTACTCGCCAACCAGCTGAACGATTGAATCATATGCGAGCTTTGTCTTTGCCTGAACAAAGCGCTGTGTTTCAAGAATTATCACCGCATGTCCAACAGATGATTTTAAATGAATTTCGGTTGGGAGAGATTGTTGACATGCTTGATCATATGGATCCGCGGCAAGCAGAAAAGGTATTGTCGAGAATAAAAGATACAAAACGTCGTTCTAAGATCGTCAAAAGAATAAAAACTGAAGTTAGAGATAAGATTGAATACTTCTTGCGTTTTCATCCTAAAGCCACTACCTCACTTATCAGTTTCAATTATGTACTTTTATCAGATAAAGCTACTATCGGTGAAGCAGCTGATGCGATTGAAGAACATTATCATGATACTGGTAAGTTCCCTGAAGTTTTGGTTTATGATGAGAAAGGGGAATTGAAAGGTGAGGTTTCGATTTCTACTTTGGTTCGATATAGAAATAGTTTTGTACTAAAAAAAGTTTGCGTTACCAGTACAAACAATCACCTATCGGGCGGAAGTGGCAGAAATTATTGATACACTTACTTCATCAAAGCGAAAAAAAAGTCATCGTTCTCGATAATGATCATAGTGTGCTTGGCGTTATTTATGCTGATGAAGCTTTAGCTTTGTTTGGTAAATTGCCGGCCGAGTCATTGTATGATGTTAGTGGTGTGGATGAAGATGAGCGACCTTTTGACCCATCGTGGAACAAATTTAAAAATCGTTATAAGTGGTTGATTCTAAACCTTGCTACCGCCTTTTTGGCTGGTTCTATGATTTTTATATTTGAGGATACATTGACGGCTTTAGTAATTTTGGCTATGTATATACCAATTGTGGCTGGTATGGGTGGTAATGCAGCTAGTCAAACTTTTGCTGTTATGCTTCGTGGTATCACGCTCGGTACGATTTCTTTGCGTAATGGAATGCAAGCCATAAAACGGGAAGTAGGGGCAGGTCTACTTAATGGTATTTTAATCGGCTCAATTGTGGCTATTATATCTGTGATTTGGAATCATAGCGCTCTTCTTGGTCTGGTAGTTGGTCTCAGTATGATTGGTGTGCACATTATCGCTGGATTTTTCGGTGCCTTTGTACCACTTACTTTTGAAACATCTAGGTAAGGATCCAGCCGCTACTTCTACAATATTTATTAGTACGGCTACCGATGTCTTTGGTTTATTTTTCCTTTTGGGGTTAGGAACTTTGATTTTGATGTAGTGATTTTGTGATTATTTTCACAAGTGCCACGAACAATAATATCAACACTGCTAATAGTAAAATCAGGTATCTTAATTTTGCTGATTATTTTTTCATCACTCAAGCTGAAGTGAATGACTTTCTCACAATTATCACAAATAGCATGATGATGGTGATTGTGTTGTTTTTCGTATAATGTTTCTTGATTATCAAAGTGAAGTTTCTTTACTAAACCCTCAGTTACAAATTTATCCAAATTTCTATAGATAGTAACTAAGTTGATAGCAGGTAACAGCTCGTGTATCTGAGAAGCAGATAATGTGGTCTTACTTTTATCTAAAATTTTTAAAATTTCCTCGCGGTGTTTGGTGTTCCTCATTGCTAAATATTAACATTTATGCAAATCATTTGCAAAAGTTTCATAACTAAATTATAATGCAAATTATTTGCATATTATTTAGTGATTAAAGATTTATGGTTATAGAAGTTTGGTTAGCGGTTTTAGCGATAATGTTGGTTTCACTGGCTGGTGTTCTGTTTATTAATAAGTTCACCAAAGATTTTTTTGAGCAAAGATTACCATTTTTAGTATCTTTCTCTGCTGGAGTATTTTTGGTAACTGCTGGAGCTTTGATTTTTGAGGTCTTTGAGCTGTCGCCATCGGTAGCGGTGGGAGTGATGATGATTGTGGTTGGGTATTTATTAGCTTGGTTGCTTCAACGTTTATTACCTGAAACACACCATCATCATGATAATGATTGTGTTATTCATAAAGGAGGAGCCAAAAAATTAATAATCGGTGATGGTATTCATAATATAGCCGATGGTATTGTCTTAATCACAGCTTTCTCAGTCTCTTCGGTGTTGGGTTTTGCTATTACTGTGTCTATTATTATTCATGAAGCCTTGCAGGAAATCTCTGAATTTTTTGTTTTGCGTCAAGCTGGTTACTCTACCAAGCAAGCGTTACTAATTAATTTTGCTGTCTCTGGTACAATCATTATCGGTGTAGTTTTGGGTTATTTTGCTTTAGCTTCAGAAAGTTTAGAGTTAGTTCTGTTAGCTGTTAGTGCTGGTTTCTTCATTCAGGTAGTTATTCATGATCTTTTGCCAAAACGTTCACATCACGAAACTAAAAATGAGTTTTTTAAACATGTAATTTTGGTGGTGCTAGGTGTTATTACCATGGGTTATTTAGCCAACTCTTTAACTGAAGAACATGTTCACGGTGACGGAGAATCTCATCTGGAGGAAGGATTAGATTCTCACTAATTTTTAGGTATCTGTTATAATCATTCATTATGTCGCGGATGGGTGTTTGGCCGATTTATGTTTTGCTTACTTTGCTCTTAATCATGGGTGGAGCTTTTGCTTACTTCACGGACAAAAATAACAAACTCATTGCTGAAGAAAAACAAGCACTAGCTAAGGCAAAATTGGAAGAGAGTATTAAAGCAGGGAAAAAAAACTTCCGATTCAAATGTTGCTACAAATACCGTTTCTAATTCTAACGAATCTTCAGAAGAGCAGAATGTAACAAATCAGAATGATTGGCGTAGTATTTATCCAAAGACACAAGATTTAAAGATTGCAGATATCCTAGTACAAGCTTCAGTAGCTAAAACTTGGGCAGAACGTATAAAAGGTTTGTCAGACACACCGTTTTTACCGGAGGAGGTGGTAAAACTTTTTATTTTTGACACCATGGGCGAACATTCAATTTGGATGAAAGACATGAATTACGCTATCGATATTATTTGGGTGGATAATCAAAATAAAATTGTGGACATCAAGAAAAACGCTACTCCGGAAAGCTATCCTGAATCTTTTTCACCAAAGACCGAAGCTTTGTATGTAATTGAAACGGCGTCTGGCTTTGTTGATAAACACAAAATAAAGATCGGTGACACTGTGACTTTACCAGAGTAGGTTTTTATGTCATTATTATCATCGCATGATAATCGCTTTGTTCTTGTAACAAAGAGGAAAGTCCGAACACGCCCGTAGTAATACGGAGAACGGTAGCGGGTAACACCCGTCGTATCATTGATATAGAGGTGCGAGCAGAGACGTCGTGAGCGAAAGCAAGCGAATTCCCTCAGGGAATAGCCGGTCTGGTAACAGACTGGGTGAAACGGCAAAATCCTTACTTGCGTGCAAGGTCGTGCTCAGTAATGAGAGAACCGCATGAGGTAAGTGGTAACACTTATCCTAGGTATATGATTATCCAGAACGCCTTGGCTTAACGTTAGAAAATATTAGTGTTAAGCCAAGCGTTCTGACAGAATTCGGCTTATATGCATACAAACACCCCAGTAATTGGGGTGTTTGTATTTGTGTTACAATGCTAAGGATAATTTTATTGTATGAAAGATAATATATTCTTACCTCGTTTTAATAGTTTGGCTAAGGATAGCATTGGGGAGTGGTTACAAACTTTGGCCAGATTTTTCTTTATTTTAACCTTCTGTTTATTACCTGTGTTTTTTATACCAGGTGTTGAAATCGGTCTTGGTTTTGCAAAAACATATTTTGTGGTTGTTGGTACTTCTATAACATTAATTTTGCTCAGTCTGACCATTTTGAGACGTGGAGTGGTTAATTTTCATTTTCCTCTGCCTCTAGTTTTCTTTTTGGTTATTTGTGCTGTTGGCTTCAGCTTCAGCTTTGCTGTCTGGAGATAGACAAGATTCACTTTGGGGTAATAGTTTAGAGGTTCAAACGGTGGGATTTTTTGTGTTGATGGGTATGGTTATTACCGCCTCTCTAATGATAGGTAAATCAAAATTAGCCATAACTAAGCTGTTTATATTTTCTGGTCTCGTTTCCTTGCTTTTGTTGGTAATACAGACACTTCGTTTGTTCTTAGGTCCGGAATTTTTATCTTTTAATCAATTTTTAGCTAGTACCAGTACGTATGTAGGTAGTTTCAATGATCTGGCTTTGTTTTCTGGTTTGGTTTTGTTGGTCTCAATGATTCTGATTCAGGGAGTAAGTTTCGGATGGTTGGGTAGAGTCGCCTTGTCTTTAACGACTATTCTGTCTCTTTTGATGTTGGCAATAGTAAATTTTTCCTTCGTTTGGTTGATAATAGGAACCCTCAGTCTTTTAATGTTGTTGTATCTTTTATCAAAAGATACATGGTTGCGACTTGAAAATGAGGAAAGAAAAAACACTTCACCTTTTGCTGTAGCTATGATTTTGTTGGTAGTGTTAACCTCTTTGGTTTTTGTGGTTGGTGGCAACAATCTCGGCTCGGCTATTAGTAAAATGACAGGCATTAGTTATCTTGAGGTTAGACCGTCTTTTGATGCAACTATGGATTTAGTGAGAGCAACTTATTCGAATAATGTTCTACTTGGTGTTGGTCCTAATCGTTTTGAAGATGCATGGCGACAATACAAAGATCCAATTATAAATGAAACAAATTTCTGGTCGACTGATTTTACGGCTGGTAATGGTTTTATCCCTACGTTGTTTGTCACAACCGGTTTGGCTGGGGCTCTAGCAATTGTGGTTTTTCTTCTGGCTTTTATCTATGCAGCTATCGTACTCTTATCGCCACTAAACTTGAAGACGGTTGGCATTTGATTGGTGTTCTTACTTTTGTTTCAGCTTTGTATCTTTGGTTGATTGCTATTGTTTATGTACCGGGTAGTTTTATCATGTTAATGACTGCCTTAATGACTGGTCTGTCTCTTGCTGTATATAGTGCCAATAATTTGGCAAAGAATTTCAGTATCAATGTGGTTGAGAATCGTCAATATGGTTTATTACTAATCATCTTTGTTTTGTTTGTTATTGGTTTTGTGACTTTTGCTACTTACAATGTTAGTCGTCAGTTTTTGGCGCAAACAAATTATTTCAAGGTTGTGCAGGCTTTTTCACAAAATAAACCTCTAGCAGAGATTGATGTTATGCTTCAAAGTTCAGAACAGCTATTTGGTCAGGATATGTATATAGCAGAACGAGCCAAATTGCGTTTGGATGAATTAAATAGGTTGTTGGCCATTAGTGAACCAACAGTCGCTGATCAGCAGACATTTCAATCAGCTTTAATGGAAGGTATCGCTTTGTCTGAGAAGGCGATTAGTGTCGATTCAACAAACCCGTTAAATTATGCTCTTTTAGCCAGTTTTTATGGTTTGTTAGATCCATCACAATCTAATGAAGTAAAAGATCGTCGCGATGGTGCCATGGAGAGAGTTAAGCAATTAGATCCTAAGAACCCTAGTTACTTATTATTGGCAGCACAATTTTCTGCTCGTCATGGTGATTTTGTTTCGGCGAGAAGTCATTTAAATGAGGCTATCAAACTCAAGAATAATTATACTGACGCTTTGTTTATGTTGTCTCAAATAGACATTAGTGAAGGTAATACTGATTCGGCAATAAAAGTAACTAATTCTATGATTGCTATTGAGCCATTTAATCCAACCCGCTATTTCCAATTGGGTATTCTCTTAGCTACTGCAAAAGATTTGGAAGGTGCTGAAAAAGCCTTTAAAGAAGCAATTCGTCTTGATAATAATTATGCCAATGCGCGTTATTTCTTAGCTCTCACTTACTTGGATATGGATAGAAAAGATGAGGCTTTGACAGAGCTTAAATTCATAGAAAATACTAATCCTGATAATCAAGGATTAAAAGATCTTATTTTGGCGGTAGAAAGTGGTCAATTTACAAAACCAGAATCAGGATTTGAAGTTCCGGTAAATGATGGTAGTGTAGTAGAAACAGAAGAAGATGTTACTACAGCCACTGAGGTGCCAGATACAGAATTATTGAAACCTGTAAATCAAGTGGAGGGTGGTAATGAAGAACTGAAAAAACAAGAAGATAATTCAAATGAAGTCGTCGAATAGTTTGTGATATGGTAAAGAGGGTGATAAAGCTTATGTATAGTGAAATACGCGGTCTGCATCAGGCCGCGTATATTCTTGCGCTCTTTGCTTTTGGTTCTCAACTTCTGGCTTTGGTTCGAGATAGAATGTTGGCGCATACTTTTGGTGCTGGGAATGAGCTTGATTTGTACTATGCAGCTTTTAAAATCCCAGATTTACTATTTGCGCTTTTTGCTTCAGTTTTATCTGTTTATGTTCTCTTGCCGTTTGTTACTAGAGCTAGAGAAAATGATAGTGCAAAATCTGGTGCCAACATTCTTGGTCAGATGTTTACCATCTTTTTGATAACGTATGCTTTGGTAGCAACTTTGTTATTCATTTTTGCTCCGTATGTGATTAAGTTAGTTTTTCCAGGTTTGGTCGATGATAGCGAAACTCTAGTCACTCTTTTCCGAATCTTGTTACTCCAACCGTTATTTTTAGGTATATCAAGTTTGTTTGGTGTTGTAACACAACTCTCACAACGTTTTGTTTTATACGCTATCAGTCCACTTATATATAACATTGGTATTATTTTTGGTATTGCAGTTTTGTATCCGGTTTTAGGTTTGATTGGTTTGGTTGGGGGAGTAGTGGTTGGAGCAATTGGACATATGTTGGTACAATTACCACTTATTATAAAAAGTGAATTGAACTTTAGTTTGGTTAAGAGGTTTGATTTTAGTTTGCTACGTTCTATATTTTTTGTGGCTGTGCCACGTGCTATCACGCTTTCGATTCAACAGGTAGTATTGTTGGTTTTAATAAGTATGGCAACTTTGATGACGGCTGGATCAGTATCTATTTTTCAATTTGCCTATAACTTACAATCAGTACCATTAGCTATTATTGGTATGAGTTATTCTGTGGCTGCTTTTCCTGTTTTAGCCAACCTTATCGCTCAAAATAAACAGGATATTTTTAATATTCATGTTTATACTGCATTGCGACATATTATATTTTGGTCGTTTCCAATAATTGCTCTTATCGTCGTACTGCGGGCTCAGATAGTGCGTGTGGTGCTCGGTAGTGGTGCTTTTGATTGGAATGATACGCGTCTTACTGCGGCTATGTTGGCTCTATTTACGATTGCTCTTACGGCACAATCATTTATGTTACTTTTGATTAGAGCCTTTTACGCTGGTGGTAATACGCGTCTACCATTAATCATTGCCTTAATTGGTGCTAGTGTCGCTATCTCTTCTGCTTATTTATTTTTGCACTATTTTGCCACTTCTAATGCTTTTAGACACACGCTTGAAAGTTTGTTTCGTCTGGAAGGTGTGTCTGGAACAGAAGTGTTTATCCTTGCTTTAGCGTTTGTGACTGGAGTGATAGTTGAAATGCTTATCTTGATTGTGGTAGCGACCTCATTGTTTGGTATTAAATGGGATGGTATTTGGCGCCGTTTGTTCGAAGCTATCTCTGCGGCATTGGTAGCTGGTCTTTCTGCCTACGCTACGCTTATTTTTGTGGTAGATGGTATAAATCAGGAAACTTTTATTGGTATTTTGTTACAGGGTGTCGTAGCGGGAATTGTTGGTGTTGTTGGTGCTGTTGTAACTTATCGTTTGCTTAAATCTAAAGAATTAGAAGAAATCTCTAAGTCACTTCATGCAAAATTCTTTAAAAAGGACGTTATTGGACCACAGTAATTTTACCCCTAGTCTTTCGTTGCTAATTGCGGTAGAGTAGGCAAATATTTATGGAAAAACAAATACGTAATTTTAGTATTATTGCTCACATCGATCATGGAAAATCGACTTTGGCTGATCGTATGCTCGAAATTACCAAAACCGTTGAGGCCCGAAAAATGAAAGAGCAAGTGCTTGATTCTATGGACTTGGAACGTGAACGTGGTATCACTATCAAAATGCAACCAGTTCGTATGAATTATCAATTGGCTGGACACAATTATGAATTAAATTTAATTGATACGCCTGGGCATATTGATTTTTCCTATGAAGTATCTCGAGCTTTGAAAGCAGTTGAAGGAGTCTTGCTTTTAGTGGACAGTACGCAAGGAGTACAGGCACAGACCTTAACAACCCTACAAATGGCAAAGGAACAAGGTTTAGCTATTATTCCAGTTTTGACCAAAATTGATGTACCACACTCGCGAATTGACGAGGTAAGTGATGAGGTGGTTACTCTCTTGTCTTGTGACCGAGATGATATCGTATTGGTGTCAGGTAAGACGGGAGCGGGGGTGGATAAACTCCTCGAGCAAATTTGTCTGCGTATTCCAAAGCCACAACCAAGCACTTTAGATACTTACCGGGGTCTTATTTTTGATTTTCAATATTCAAACCATCGAGGGATTATTGTCTTCATGCGTGTATTTGACGGTGAAGTAAAAAAAGGAGACATTCTTCGGTTTAATGCTAGTGGACGAACGTTTACGGCTCTTGAGGTTGGAGTGGTAACACCAGGTGAAACTTCAGTAGCATCACTTCGGGCTGGTGAGATTGGCTATATTGTTACTGGTATAAAAGAGCCGGGAGTGGCATCGGTCGGTGATACTTTAGTGTTAGATAAAAATCCAGTGGCATCACTTCCTGGTTATATGGAAGCTAGACCGGTGGTTTGGGCCTCGGTTTTCCCTGATGATCAAGATGATTTCACTATTCTTCGTCAATCACTTGAAAGATTAAAATTGTCTGACTCTTCTTTATCTTATGAAGAAGAATCTTCTGGTGTTTTAGGTCGAGGTTTTCGCTGTGGTTTTTTGGGAATGCTCCATATGGAAATTATCGCTGAAAGATTACGAAGAGAATTTTCGGTGGAACTTATTATCACCGCTCCTTCAATTGCTTATGAAGTGAAATATCTTGATGGTTCAATAGAAAATATTTATGCTGCTTCACGTTTTCCAGATCATGGTGAGAAAGTTACAATTCGCGAACCATGGATTTTGGGACAAATTATCTTACCGCCTACTTACATGGGGTCTGTACTCACTTTGCTTTATGAACACGAGGCTCAAGTGATAGACACAGAAGTGTTTGGTGATGGACGAAATATTGTGTCGATTGAAATGCCTCTACGTGAATTAATGCGCAACTTTTTTGATAAACTCAAAAATGTCACTAGCGGTTATGGGTCACTATCTTATGAAATTGCTGAAATGAGACCAGCTGAAGTAGTGCGTCTTGATGTTTTAGTGGCAGAAGAGTTAATTCCGGCATTCTCTCGAGTGGTGGGTGAAAGACGAGCTGAATTTGATGCTCGAGCTGTAGTAGAAAAGCTTTATGATACTTTGCCACGACAACAGTTTGTGACCAAAATCCAAGCAAAAGTGCGAGGTAAGATTATTGCTTCAAAAACTCTTTCAGCTCTAAAGAAAGATGTTACTGGACATCTGTATGGTGGAGATATTACACGCAAGATGAAACTACGCGAAAATCAAAAACGCGGTAAAAAGAAGATGTTGGAACGAGGGAAAGGAAAAGTCCATATCCCACAAGAAGTTTTTATGAAGATGGTGAAGTCTGAGTAGTGGCCGGTGCACCAGTGTTTGGACTAAAAAGTTCCATGCTACCAGAGAAAGTGAAGATCATGCTTAAAACTAATAATATAGCAAAAATCATCCACACCCATTTAATAATACCCTTACCACGCTTAGAATAAAGTATACTCATAATGCTAGAATATTAGCACATGTTTGATTTTCATCAAAAACGCAAAATGCGTACTGTTTTTCATTCACGTATCACTCAGGTCGTGTTATTGATTTTATCGATTTTGGTCCTTTGGAGTGCTTATGATCGTTATTTGGTAGCCAAAGAAATGTCAGAGAAACGTTTGGCGATTGAGGAGGAAATGGCAGAATTGCAAGCAAGAGAAGAAGCCTTAAAAAAGGAAGTTGATTATCTTTCCAGTGAAAGAGGGATTGAAGCGGAGATGCGGAGACAGTTTGATATTGTGCGTGAAGGGGAGCAGGTGGTAATTATACTGAATGACGATAAATCAACTACCACGGCAACAGTGACTCCAATATCAGAGGAAGAGGTTCGTCCTTGGTATAAATTTTGGTAAAAAATGATACAATAACGGAATTAAAAAATAATTAAATTGTATGGAAAAAACAGTTACTATTTACAGCACACCAGTTTGTCACTTCTGTCACATGGCTAAAGATTTTTTTAAGGAAAATAATGTCAGCTTTACTGATTATGATGTAGCAGCTGATGCCGAGAAGCGTCAAGAAATGATTGAAATGACCAATCAAATGGGGGTGCCAGTAATCCGTATTGGTGATGATGTGGTAATTGGCTTTGATGAAGGGAAGTTGCGAGAGTTGTTGGGATTGTAATCAATATTGATAAAGATTTAAACCCCGCAAGTACGTTAGTACTTGCGGGGTTTACATTACCATTCGTTATCACTTCCTGTGGGTTCGGTTAAATCATTAAAATGAAAAGCTATTTCAGTTTTGGTAAGTTTAAGCCTACCAACTTCATCAGTCGTGACTGTTAATCCTCTAATGCAAGGCATAAGTGATCTACGTGCATTAATTTCTGTGTCGTTTGGGTCAACTATACCTCCTCTTAAACATCGAAGTGCCTCTCTGCTTAAGAGTGGATCTTTTTTAAAACTCCAAAACATCTTAGCAGAAATAAGACTTAATAAAAATAAGATAAATCCAACAAAATGTATTGTTGCTTCCATAGCCGTTCTCCAGAATGTTAAGAAACAAATCACTATATTTATAGTGAAACCCAACTAACTTTATCATAAAAGTAGATATTAAAAAACAACCCTATCCAAATCGGATAGGGTTTACCAACCAAGTTCACTTTTTATAAAATTCCTCAGATATAAAATATTATTAGCTCTTTTCTCAGCATTTTGCTTTATTTTTTCTATCTCAATCATTTTACCGTAAACCAGAAATATGTCATTATGTCTGATTAACCACCGTTTTGTAATTAATGAATTACATAGAATATCGCCTTCTTGTATGTCGTCTAATTCACGGAAAGCTTCTATTACATGAATATTTCCCAGTTTGGGAAAGGTTTGCTGTAAGTAAGACAAACACCCCCCTCTGGCTACTGTAAAATTATTCAGACATACGTTATATCCGGCAAGAAAAGATAAAAGATCGTAAGCCTCATCATCTAAAATACGATCATGAATAACACCTAACACAGACGTGTAATGAAAAAAATTTTTCTTTAACATCATAGTCCTCTTAATGGAATACAAAAATCAAACCTCTCCACTGCCAATAATGCCACAGTTTTAATTTGAAGTCAAAAAATAACACTTTGTGCCCTCGACAGGAATCTTCTTCGAGCTGGAATATTTGTCACACTAATGTGCATCCAAACACTCTTCGCTTCCTGTCGAAAGCAAAACTCTTTGCTTTCTTCTCGGTTACTACACTCATTTTATTCGTTTGTGCCCTCGACAGGAATCGAACCCATATCTCTTCCTTAGGACGGAATAGCTCTATCCATTGAGCTACGAGGGCTTGGTGTGTAGTACTTTATCATAGCTATTATGCGGTAGCTAGTGAAAAGGGAAATTAGAGTAGGTAAGTTGAAATAACCGCCCAAACAGGGTAGAATAGCGAAACTTGCTTGGGTAGCTCAGTTGGTAGAGCATTTCCCTGAAGAGGAAGGGGTCGGCGGTTCGAGCCCGCCCCCAAGCACACTTTAAATCCCCGTTTTAGGGGATTTTGTGTGCTTGGGGGAGAAAGACATTAATATGTCTTTCGTCGGGCTCGAACCAGCGGAGCGATGCTGTTTAGGCGAGTGAGCTGTGTCCCGCTGTACCACGTATTTTATGAGGTAACGAAATAAAATACGTTAGTAACCGTCAGGATCAGCCCGCCCCCAAGCACAAATAAAAGTCGCGTTAGCGACTTTTTTTTCGTACTTAGTTCAATAGCTAATCACCGTTGACCATCATTTAAATTTATGAAATATTGTGGTGGGTTTGTAAATTTATTTTTTGGAGAAACAGAAAAATGTCAATCACAATAATTGAAATTGTTATTTTACTTTTAGTTGTCGCTTTCGTTATCTATCTTGTCACTCCTAGATCAAAATTTGGTAATTACACAGGACTTAAAGAACAAATATCAAGAGATGAATATCTTGATATTATGGATTTGCTCAAGGAAGCTCAAAAAGTTGGTTTTAATCTTGACTGTAGCGATGTCTCACAAATTAATAATTTTTACCAAGGTTTAAATTCAAGAGATTTTGAATTAGAGGTCAGTAGAGGTGTAATTTCTTTCTTCGAAGATAGATTTAATTCACCGCCTGAAAGCTTTTGGGGTTGTTTCTTTACTCCAATTAAATACAGAGCTATAAAGTTATTTTGCGACAGTATTCAGGAAAATAATCAAGAAAAAAAATTGATGTTATCAAACAATCTATTTTAGTGATTAGAAGAAGTCGGAGAGACACTGATTATCTATAACAAAAAACAAGACCGTGTTGTACAAATAAGTACAACACGGTTTTATTGTGTGTTACTTCCCAGCATTTACATTCGATCTGACTTTGAGTTGGGTACTGCGATGTTTATCGAGTTTAGGCAAGCGGATTTCTAGCATACCGTGCTTCTCTTGAGCTTCAGCTTCATCTATTACCACTTCTTCGGGTAGGACTAGGGTGCGAGAAAAGCTACCCCAGAAAAGTTCGCGATGGAAATAGTTGTCGTCATTAGTTTCTTGGTATTCTTCACGCAAGCCACGAATGGTGACCATGTCACGAGTGATTGAAATATCAAGGTCGGCTGGACTTACGCCTGCGACCAAAGCACGGATTATAATGGCGTCATTGGTTTGATACATATCGACCGGAAGCTCACCTTCTTGTGGAGTGGAGTTGTATGAATCCTGATCGTTCTGCCAGTTTTCGTCATTTTCATAGTTGTCTTCTTGAGTTTCTTCTTCGTCACCAAAATGATGATCTTCATCAAGAATGCGATCATAATCGCTGTTGTTATTTGTGGCGCTACCAGTGAGGCGTTCTAAAAAAGATGGTTTTTTCATGTTTATTTTCGTGACGATGGTTTTTGTGAGGATTCGAGTAATTTGATCTTTTCGAATAGTAGGAATAGGACAATGATGCCCATCCAGACGAAGAGGAAGATGATCAGTATTCCTTCGCCGGTTGCATCCATTATAAAAAAGTTAAACAAGGCATGCAATAAAATAGCAATGAATAACCCAAGGGTGCCATATATAAGTTTGGTCGTGGCGGAGCGATAAAAGGCGAGAGCAATCATGACGCCAATTGTGGCTGAAGCCAGTACATGTAGCAGAGTAGCACCTAAGAAGCGGAATGAGCCAGTAACCGCTGCGGTGGCGTATTCGCCAGCCGATAATGGGTTTAAGGTAAAAAGAGTATTCTCTAAAGTGGCAAAGCCTAAAGCAATAGCTATCATATAGATAACATAATCAATGGGTTCATCGACGGCTTTGTTCCAGAGTATAACTATCAGAGCCACAAAATACTTTAAAGCTTCTTCTATAATCACCCACATTAGCATCAAATTACTATCGCTATATAAACCAATCACCGCTTCTTGGAGAGGTAGAGCCAGTGGTACTACAGCCATCCCAGCAATAAAAGAAACTAAAATTAAAAGATAAGGTTCAGGTTTTTTCTGATCCTCACGCAACCAAAACCATAGCCAAAATAAAGCTGGTATCAGACTAGCGAGAAAAGCGATAGCAAAATAGTGGATTCCACAGCTTCTATTGTAGCAGGTTGTTTGGGTATAAATTCGTACGGTGACTTAGGTGGTGGATTATTGTTTTGGCCACTTTGCTACCAGTAATAACTCACTATCTTTGTATGGTTTTGGTAATTCTTGCCAAATAGCTTCGGTAACAAACGGCATGAAGGGATGGAGTAATTTGAGAAGAGTGACTAAAATCTCTTTCAGTACGTATTGGCGCGACTTAACTATTTGTGGATCAGTGCTTTGTAGAATCGGTTTTGATTCCTCAATAATTTCATCAGCAAAACGGTGCCAAGCGTATTGATAAATAGTCTCACCCGCTAAGTCAACTCTATAGTTGGCAAAATGTGACTCAACTGCGCTTGTAAGGGCGTTTAATTCGCTCAAAATGGCTTTATCAGCCTCTTTTAATTCAATTGTAGTAGGAATATCAGTATTGTTTAGAGAAGTCAGGGTAAAGCGACTAATATTCCAGAGTTTGTTAGCGAAGTGTTTGTAGCCACGAATTTTGTCTTCGGAAATCTTGCTATCAGTTCCGGGAGTCATACCCATCACTAATGAAATACGTACAGCGTCCATACCATATTTTTGAGCCATATCTACAGGGTCGATGTTATTACCAAGAGATTTAGAGATTTTTCGACCTTGACCATCACGTACTAGGCCGTGCATATAGACAGTCTTGAAGGGGACTTGTCCCAAAAAGAAACCACTCATCATAATCATACGTGCTACCCAAAAGAAAAGAATATCGTGACCTGTCTCGATGAGGGTGGTTGGATGGTAGGTTTTTAAATCAGTGGTTTGGTTTGGCCAACCAAGAGTAGTGAAAGTCCAAAGAGCTGATGAAAACCAAGTGTCGAGCACGTCAGGGTCTTGATACCAACCTTCACTTTGAGGAGCTTCTAAACCACAGTAGATTTCTTCTTTGCCTTCAGTATTTGTTTTGTACCAAACTGGAATACGATGTCCAAACCAAATCTGACGACTAATACACCATGGGCGGAGGTTTTTTGCCCAGTGGAGATAGGTTTTTTCGAAGCGTTCGGTAACAAAACTCACTCCGCCACCAGTAACAGCTTTTTCCATCAATTCTTTCAAACTAATTTCTGAATTAGAATCAATACTAGGAATTTCAGAGTGAGGAACGGTGAATTTTTTGTCGACATCAATAAACCATTGCAATTTTGGTAATGGTTCCACTATACCGCCAGTACGTTCAGCAGTGGAAACATTTTGATTGATCTCTTCTTCGTTAATTAAAAGGTTGTTTTCTTTGAGCCAATTAGCTACTTCTTCACGCGCATCGGTGGTTTTTAGGTTGTTTAGCCTACCTGCAACTGTCATTTTGGCATATTCATTGATTACTTGTGGGCGGGGTAGGTTGTGTCTGTCGGCGATTTCCCAGTCAATCTGACTATGAGCAGGAGTAACGCCAAGGGCACCAGTACCAAAGTCTTTTTCGACACTTTCATCAGCTACGATTTTGATATGTATTGGTACATCACAAAAAACCACATCATATTCTTGGCCGATGAATTGTTTGTAGCGTTCATCATCAGGATGTACAGCTACAGCCGTGTCACCAACTTTGGTCTCTAGGCGAGTGGTGGCAATGGCGATAGGGAAGTCCTGGCTATATTTAAAAGTGTATAGTTTAGCCTTTCTTTCTTCATACACAATTTCGTCATCAGAAATTGTGGTTTGACCTTTTGGATCCCAATTTACGATTCGATTTCCGCGGTAGATTAAACCAGTATTATACATGCGCACAAAAGCTTCCATTACCGCTTGATAGCGCTCTTTGTCCATAGTGTAGGCGTAGCGACTCCAGTCGAGCGAGGCGCCGATTGAGCGCATTTGACTGAGTATGGTATTCTTTTTTTCTTCAACAAAAATATCAATACGGCGCAAAAGTTCCTCTCGTCCCAAATCATGGCGAGTTTTCTTTTCATTTTTTTGAATGTCTTTTTCTACTCGTGCTTGAGTAGCGATGGCAGCTGAGTCAGTACCTGGAATCCATAGAGTTTTCTTTCCGTTCATACGGGCATGACGAACCATAATGTCTTCAATAGCAAGCATAAGAGCGCTACCCATGTGTAGTTCACCGGTGACGTTTGGTGGTGGTAACACCAAAGAAAAAACCTCAGCATTTTCACTGGTAACACCTTTGTTTACACAAACATCAGGATTAAAAAAACCTGAATTTTCCCACATTTTATAGAGTTTTACCTCGTGTTCGGCGGGGTCGTAGGGCTTTAGGAAAATTTCTGGGACATTTGGCTTGTTTTCGGTGTTGATTTCATTCATAACTCCTTTGTTTATTAAAAACAAATATTAGCACAGAAAACTAAATTTAAAACTAGTAGTCGATTTGTCGGTAAAGGAAGGCCGTTTCTGTTTTTTGGAATAGATAAATCCAATTACTAAGGCGAACATAGGAAATGTTGGAGTTAAGGGCGTTTTGTAGTAAGGGAGTTTGATAATTGTTGTCTAATTCTAAGGAGATATCTTCGCTGTTTTCATTATTTTCGTTCACGATTTGGGTAGGATCGGGAATAGCTGAGAAAAGTAGCTCTTCGTTACTGTTATCTTTATGTAGTTTAAAGTGTTCAATTTCGGTTTTTTGCTCTTCGGTCAACGGGAATTCAATTTCACCTTCACACATTATTTCATTAATCTTCTTCTTGGTGGTGTAGTAAACATAACCCGAGCTCACAGTCATATTCCAAGGGGTTAGTATATCTTCCTTGTATTGTTGTTGGAAGTTTTCAACGGCGATACGAGTTTTGTCATCAAAGATTCCCGTAGTCACAACTTCGCTAGACACATATTTTTTAAGAAATTCTTGTAGTTTTATAACCTCATCGGAATTATTGTCATAACCTTGTCGTAAATAGGTGTTTAGATAAGGTTCGCAATTAGGTACAATGTTGCTGTAATTGAGCATTTGACCTTCTGGTACCAAACCGACTGAAAGTTTATATTCAGCAACAACGCTTTCGTAAGGTTTTTTCTCCTTACTACTTTTATTTCCATGTAGACCGACGAGTTGTGCACTGTTGGTGTATATACCATCTTTAATATTTGTTGGTAAGTTTATGGAGTAGGTAATAGTAATAGTTTCACCGTTTTTAATGGTTTCTAGTGGCCAAGTTTGTTCGCTTAAGATATTGCCATTTTCATCTCTTAGGGTATCAATTAAGAGTGAGTCAAATACTGGTCCGCCATGACTGATTAGTTTTACGGTGTAATTCACTGTATCTCCAGCTTTAGCGAAGGCTTTATCGGCGGTTTTTTCTAGATTTACCTGAGCAGGGAAGGTTTTGCTGGAAGTTTCTTGCTTGTTATGGCTTTTACTGCAACATAGAGCATTAAAGTATCACTGTTGTCATTGTTGTTGCTATCTGGCTGATCACTATAGACAGTAGAATGCAAAGGGAGAGGAAGTTGTGTATTGGTAGCAAAGGAAGGTAATATTTTTACCGGAACAGTAAACTCTTTGGTCTCACCAGCTTTAATATCACCTAAATTCCAAGTAGTTTTTCCATCCAAATTATCTTTATCAATTGGTCCTTTACTAAAATCTAGTGCAGAAAGAGGAAAATTGTTTTCCAAAATTACGTTTTTTGCGGTCACATCACCACGATTAAAGATGGTATAGGTGTAAGACAAACCTTCGCCTGGGCGCATTACTTTCTTAGTAGTGTTTTGTATGCTTAATCCGAGCCATAAATCAGGTTGGCCAAAGGCAATGTCACCATTCCAGTTGCCATAAATATTGAAAATTAGATTAGCCCAGTTGCTACCGATAATATTATTATTGGCAATATTAAAAATCGTACTATCGGCATAAGCGTTCCCTGTAGTGATTTCACCATTTCCATTGTTGATTTCGTTATTTCCGGTTAGAGCGTAGACTTGAACATTGTTAGCAATAGTAGCGTCATTAGTGATATTGGTAATGGCAGAGGAGTTGTTGTTACCTACTGTGTCTGGTGAATAATAAAGCCTAATACCAGCACTGGTATTTTCCCATTGCATACCTTCAGGCAAGCCAAAGATTTTACCTGTCCAATCGCCTTGAACACGGATTAACATGCTAAAATTATTGGTATTAAAGAAGTTTTGATTTATTTCATTGTGCAAATATGAGGTTGATACACTATTGCCAGTAGTAATATTACTTACTCCCTCACCAGTAATAGAATTATCGCCTGTACCTGCTGCTACAGTGACATTATTGTTAATATCAGCTGAATTGTTTGAATTTAGGAAACCAAACTGATTTGATTTTTGAGTAAAATAAGACTGGAAAAAGTCACTGTTTGGTAACACTAAAGAACCCGCCATGTCAGCAAAATTGTTGAAAACCAATAACAAATAATTAGAGTCAACAATATTTGTGTTGGCTAGATTAACAATATTAGCGCTAGCGTAAGCATCACCTGTAGTAATGACACCAGATCCGTCAATGCTTATGTTATTACCTGTGTCTGCCACTACTGTGACATCATTATCTATATTGGCTTGGTTTACCATATCAATGAATACTGTGTTGGGATTGCAAATATCTTGACCACAAGTCGGTGTACTGATGGCTGTGGTCGGATCAAAAATATCAGAGAAAGTATCTCTCATATCAAAATTTTCATAACCGAGCACGTCTTGTACAAAATCAATTAGTCCTGTTGAATTAACAATGTTAGTATTTACTACATTCACAAGATCTACATAAGCAACAGCATCACCGGTTTCGGTAACAAAATTACCTGATTCGGTAGTATTGTTGCCGGTCATGGCGGTGCTGGTAGCTTCGCTGGTGCTAGTGGCAATATTTTCAGCTTCTATGTTGATTATGGGTGATGTCTCGACAATTGCTGGATTAGTGTCGGTTCCATTGCTGATATTTTCTTCAGTTTCGCTATTTAAAGAGGTTTCAGAAAGGGATTGATTTTCGTTATTAGTATTTTCTTCGGTTGAAATTTCCTCATCTGATACAGATTCGGTAGTGATTATGTTGGTGTTAATATTAGATTCTTGAGAAACGGCTGATAGAGCATCGCCCGTTTCGGTGTGTGCTACATTTTCGTTTGGTGTGTCAGTGATTTCGTCTGCAAAAACAAAGGATGGTGAGAAAGTATTAAAAACCAAGCAAAAGCCAATATTGATGACAAAAATATCCTTGTAGACTTATTTTTGCTAATAATTTTGTTCAGCCAATAATTTTTCATAGTAAATTAACAACTTTTGTAGTTGATTCAGCAATATATTTAATTGAGTAATTCGACCTGACTCACTGCTGTTTGTGGATGACTGGGTGTGTATCAGCACTTCACCATCCTCACTTTGATAGTTTGATTCATAATGATATGAGGTGGTGGTAGATATATTAATATCTTCTATCACTTCATCGTTATGTATGGTTTGAATCTTAGTGGTGCCAATACCACCATTGGCGGAAACAGAAACTGAGTTATTTATCACCGTCTCAGCCTTTAAATTAAAGGGAGTTAGTAAAACCAATAACATTAGACCACTAAAAATTTTGTTCATAATATTTTTTACCTCTCACCAAGATCTTGTCTTTGACCAGATCTTGGTAGAAGTAGGATCAGAGATCCTAACTTCCACATAAATCCTAGATTTATTTAGCGAACACGAGTAAGGTTGCGATTTACAACGTTTACTACAACGCTGTCAGATAGAGCGTCACCAGTAACGATAGTACCTAGGTTGTTTGAAGTACCTGTGTTACCACCGTTTCCAGCTGTAGCGCTACTACCATGACCAGCCATGTGATGATTCCACTTTGACCATGAGTGAGCTGAAGCGTTTCCGCCATCACCTGCAGCACCTGAGGTACCACCAGCTACACCGTTGTAACCTGTGTTAGCGTTTACAGCTACAGTATTACCAACTTTAGCTTTGCTTGAGTTGGTAACTTCAACATCACCACCCAATCTTCCTTGACAACCACAGTCGGTTGTAATTTTTGTGCGGTTAGTGTTGATTTTGTTAGTGATAGAGCTAAGAGCAGCTGCATCACCAGTTTGAATCAAACCATCATTATTTGATCCACCTGAAGTACCGCCGTTTCCAGCTGTCGCTCGTGAACCGTGAGCGTTTCCGCCATCACCACCAGCGCCGGTATTACCACCAACTACACTGTTTCCACCAGTATTTGAACCAACGCTCACAGTATTGTTTACATAAGCACTATTAGTGTTGTTTACAGTTGTGTCGTTGTCGTTGTGCATTGGGTAATAAGCTGCTGCTGGATTGGTAAGAGCTACCATGCTAAGAGCAACGATGCTACCTACGATTAACATTGACTTTGTATTGCTATAGGTTGTGTGTGTCATAACTTCTACTTATTAATCTAGATAATAATTTAAACTTGAGTATGACTTTGACGTGCGGTCGTAAATGGTTGTACGAACTGATGTCAAACTTAACTCGTGAACGGTACCGTAGTACTGTTCACATAAAGATCTAGATATGTAATACATAAGTGAGTATTAATCCTAACCTCTATGTAAACAGAACCAGACAACTTTACGTAAATTTATAGACACAAAAAACTTGCGCTGGGACGCAAGAAAATACGGTGGTGATGATTTTGGGACTGTGTTAATTGTTCATGTAAAGTTATCATAACAATCTCGTTTACAATCGGACCCCCACCAGAATGTTAACGTAAGGTAATTTTATACCCGTGGTGGTAGCTGTCAATTTTTTACTGTTGTTCTTTTTAAGTGCAGAACAGAGAATTTTGTTTGTCAAAGGTGTTATGCTTTAAATGTCAATATAAAACAGCCCCCACAGAAGGTTGGCGTACGGGGGAAAGACAATGAAGTCTTAGTACGCCAACCTTCTGTGGGGGCTGAAATAAAAACAGGACTATAAGTCCTGTAGCTGGTCATTTTATATACCGAAATGAATGATAATGCAACTTAAGCCAAAGATTTGTTACCGTCAGCTTTTATGGTGTTAGCGAATTCTTGTGGTGATAATGATTCCAACATTTTTGCGTGTCCAGCTAAGGCAATCATAATACTGTTGTCGGTTGATAACTTAGGATCTGGTATATACGTGTGTAGGTGAGGGAAGTGTGAAGGTGAGCTAAGTGATACCACTGCTTGTCGTAATTTTTTATTAGCAGAAACTCCACCACCGAGTATGACAGAGTTGACCGAAAATTCAGTAATAGCTTTGCTGAGTTTTTTAATTAAAACTTCAACTACTGCATCCTCAAAATCACGAGCTAGTGCTTGTTTATCTTTTTCATTTAAAACCTTGTCTTTAGTTGCATATAAAACGGCAGTTTTAAGACCAGAAAAAGAGAAGTCTAAATCACCAGAATTGAGCATTGGTCTAGGTAGGTCTGCAAATGGTGGCAGGTTCTCCGTTCTGGCAATCTCGGCTAGGCGATGTATCTCTGGACCACCAGGGTAAGGTAGTCCGATCAGTCTTGCTACCTTGTCAAAGGCTTCGCCAACTGCATCATCGCGAGTTTGGCCAACTTTTTTATACTGACCCCAATTTTCCATAAGAATCAGTTCCGTGTGTCCGCCAGAAACTAATAATGCTAAGCTTGGAAATTGCAAATCGGCTAATTTATAACCATCAAAAATTGAAGCCAAAATATGTCCTTCCATATGATCAATAGACACTATCTTTGTATCCCAAAGATAAGCCAGTGCCTTAGCAAAATTTATTCCCACCCAAAGTGCTGGTTCCAAGCCTGGTCCAGTGGTAACCGCTATGAGATCAATTGGTTGCCGACCGTAGGTTTTATGAAAGTCTATAAGTTGATGAGCTAGACCATCTTCTCGACTTAACAGTTTATGTATTTGAGAAGTTTCCTTGTCGGTAAGGGTGGGTGTGAAATCTTTAGGTAATTTAGCTTCATTAACAGCCTTTTCAAGCATGGGTAAGATGGTGACTATATGTTCACGTTTAGCTAAAGCAGGAAAGACACCCCCATACTCTTTGTGAGTCTCAATTTGCGAAAAGAGAGCGTTACCCAAAATTTCATATTTAGCAAAAGGAAAATCACCATCGGCTTCGATGATGCTGATAGCGGTTTCGTCACAGCTGGTTTCAATAGATAGAATTAGCATATGAATATAACAAAACTATACAAGATATCGGCTGTAGTGCAAAGGTGCATTTGTAATCATTAATCTTTAGACACAAAATTTCTCGTGCCTCGAATTTTTGTGTCCGATACAGGACTTGAAACTTACAGTTTCAGTACAGGTTGTCGATATTTTTCTCCAAGTATTCAAAAAATATCTGACTAACCTTTTCAAGTCCTTAGACACAAAATTTCTCGTGCCTCGAATTTTTGTGTCCGATACAGGACTTGAACCTGTGACCTCTACAATGTCAATGTAGCGCTCTACCAGCTGAGCTAACCGGACAGTGGATTGAGTATACAATATTATTACTTTTTTAAAAGCTTAATCTTCAGTGTAACCAAAATGATGACGATATAGTATTATATCGTACAAATTTATTAATTTAGGATTTACGATCATGTGTGGAATATTTGGTTATGTGGGTAGTAACAGAGCGACGCCGATTTTGATCAATGGTTTAAAAGCACTTGAATATCGTGGTTATGATTCGGCAGGCATATTTGTTAGCGATTGCGGATCGGTAAAAGCAGTTGGTCCGGTGGTAAACCTTGAGAGTAAAATACCACAAGGAATGAATGGTAGTACTGGTATTGCCCATACCCGTTGGGCAACCCATGGTGTACCGTCTGAAGCCAATGCCCATCCTCATCATGATAAAAGTGAATCAATTTGGTTGGTGCATAATGGCATTATTGAAAACTACAATGAGCTTAAATCAGAAATGCAAGCTAAAGGTATTAATTTTTACTCCGAAACCGATACTGAGGTTTTAGCTAAATTGATAGGTACATATTTTGATGGAGATTTAAAACAAGCGGTATTATCAGCTTTGAAACAAGTTCGTGGTACTTACGGTGTAGCGGTAATGCATGATCAAGATGCTAGTCAGGTGGTGGTGGCGAGAATGGGTAGCCCGATCGTAATTGGGGTGGGTTATGATGGAAATTACATATCATCCGATCCTTCTGCGCTTTTGGCTTACACTAAAGAAGTGGTTTATTTGGAGGATGGTGAAGTGGCGGTGGTGACCGGTAGTGCTTGCGAGGTTGAAAGTATAAAAGGGGATAAAATTGAAAAAACAACTGAAATTATTGATTGGGACCATACTGCTATTCAAAAAAATGGTTACGCTCATTTTATGTTGAAAGAGATTTTTGAGGCTCCTAAAGTGATAGAAGATACAATAAGAGGACGAGTAAGTGCTAATGGTTCAGTAAAGTTGGGTGGAGTAGAAGCGGTCCTACCAAAACTAAAAGACTTAGAACGACTGCAGATTGTTGGTTGTGGTTCAGCTTTTTATGCTGGTTCGGTTGGTAAGTATATGCTTAAAGAGTATGCGAATTTGCCAGTTGAGGTAGAGTTGGCTAGTGAATATCGTTATACCAAGCAGATTTTTGATAAAAACACCGCTCTTCTAGCTGTTACTCAATCAGGGGAGACGGCTGATACTTTGGCTTCATTACGTTTAGGTAAAGAACATAAAGTTTTGACTTTAGGTGTGGTTAACGCTGTTGGTTCTACCATTGCTAGAGAAACTGACGCCGGTGTTTATAACCATGCTGGTCCAGAGATAGCTGTGGCCTCTACCAAAGCCTTCATTTCACAACTTACAGTCTTTGCTCTTCTAACACTACTTTTAGGTAAAGAGCGAGGGGTGCTGAATGAGAAGGAGTCGCGTGATATCGCAGAATCAATTGTAAACTTGCCAAAGGTACTAAAATCAGTGCTTGATGAATCTGCTTTTATAGAAGAAGTGGCGAAAAAATACGCTAAGTATGACAATATGATGCTTATTGGTCGTAAATTACACGCGCCCATTGCTTCTGAAGGAGCTTTAAAGATTAAAGAAGTGTCATATATACACGCCGAAGGATATGCTGGTGGTGAGTTGAAGCATGGTCCGATCGCGCTTTTACACGATGGTTTGCCAGTTATTGCTTTATTGCCTCAGGATGATGTTTACGAAAAAATGTATTCAAACGTTGAAGAAGTAAAGGCGAGAAGGGCACCAGTTTTAGCTATTGCCAATATTGGAGATGAAAAGATAGGAAAATTGGCCGATGATGTGATTTTCACACCCAAAACCCATCCTATACTTCAGCCAATCGTCACCTCGGTTGTGTTGCAACTTCTATCTTATTACACCGGAGTCGGTAAGGGGTATGATGTTGATCGTCCACGCAATTTAGCTAAAAGTGTGACAGTGGAGTAAAATATAAAAATACCTTTTGACTTAACTGTTAATTCATTATAGATTTAATCTAGAAGTTTTTCTTGTAATTTAACATTTTAGAGCAAAAAGGAGCTAATAATGATAGCTGCGGTCACAAACCCTCAACCTATTATTTTTCGTTTTTCTGGATTACCAGAAGGTGATAAAGAATCACAGCATATTACCAGTCTCTCAGATAAGTACTTAGGCGTTTATCTCCATTATGGCGCAGTGACTCGTATATTAAATCGTGATTCAATTCTTATTGGTGTTTTCTATAATACAGAAAATAATTCTGTAATGATGCGACATTCTACAAATATTAGTGAACTTGGAAAAGCTGTCTCCATGTTTGCTACTAGTCGCACAGAATTGGATGGTGGTTTTGGTATTGTGATCAGTATTCCATTTCTTCATTACGAAGTTTTACCAAAAGATCAAGAAGAGGAATCTGAATCAGATGATAACGATATTCAAAGTATAGTTTTAAGTCGGGCTAGGTATGGGTTTGGTGGATGGTTATATACAAAAATTCTAACTATTTCAAACTTTTCAACGCAAGACCTGCAAATAAGTGATTCAAATCTAGTTATTGTTATAGCTGAAGGTGAGGGGATGATTTATTTGAATGATTCTCCTGTTTCTTTTAGTGCTGGAGATGTGATTAGGTTAAAAAAAGGATGACACTTATCAATTACAAGCTCTGGGTGAGACTCTAACTTGTTTGATGATAGGAGTTGCGTTTCCTGAACTTTAATTTTTTTTCAAAAAAACGGCTGATATGCATAAAATCAGCCGTTTTTTCATTTATCACGTAAGTAAAACTGTTTACTTACTCACTCACTTATTCGTTCCACTCCTGCGGAAACGATGAGACAGATTGTTTATAGTTCGCTTGCTAAATTTCTCTCGATACAAATTTTCTGTATGTTTATTATTCAAGCAAAAAATGACATGATTCAGAACTGTTGGTTTGAATTTTTTTAAAGCCCCACTAATGTAATTAAAAGTCTGATCAATAGGTATTTTGTTTATTCCGATTCCGATAGCAGGGAAAGCGATGGTTGTACATTGTTGTTCATCTGCAACAATTAGAGCATTAATATAACACTCTTCAAGTAATTCAACTGGATCAATGAAATATTTTGGAGGAACTACATGAATAATCATCTTACAGTTTAAGTTGTGAGAATCTGTTGCAACCGCACTACCGCAAGGTACAGAGCCATTAAATTCAACTTGGCAAATTTTTCGTGTGGTCATCTCAAGCATTTCTTTACCTGCTTTTCTATAAATAGTGCCACATAGTCCACTACCAGAAAGTAGCCACTTATTATTAGGATTAACTATAGCATCTACAAAGAGTTCAGTGATGTCTCCATGCATTATTTCAATGGTTACGCTGGTCATATATGATAAAGTTTATCATTTAGTTTTAAACGAGACCAAGGTAGTGTGTCAGAGATTAGTATAGTTTGTCGTTGCTATTATGATTTACAGTATGGACAATTATAACCACAGAAGATTTTACAAAAATTGAAAATGCTGAGAATGTTAAAACTTCCTTATTTGTAGTCCTTTCAGACTTATTCAAACATCTCCCGAATCCTGAAAAATACGCAAGTTTGATTGAGTACCAACAAGATTTGTCTAATTAGATTTTAATATAGTCTCTACAACCTGTTTCGCCTGAAATAAAATTTTGTCGTACGAAACAGTTTTGTCGTAATTTGAGACCTCACAAAAAACCTCTTTCAAATCTTCGGTAATCGCCATATACTCGTTTAATGTTGTTTTATCTGCGAGATAAGCACGAACAAAATCTGCGTGTGCAAAATTACTGTCGTTATGTGCGATTACTTTATTTCTGAGAGAAATTGGAAATACTAAATTCATCTGTTTAGTCAGGTCTATAATTTTCTTATTTATAACCAGACCAGAACCTCTCATGAACTCTAAGTCTTTCTGTGCAATGTAATTTGCAATAGTTATCTCATTGCGTTTTTTGGATAAAAGAAGATTATGCAAACTCATAACACCTTTAGAGAAGGTGAGATTATAAAAGAATGGTAAAAAATCATCCCCTCTACCAGCAGGGGTAGGGGACGATTTACATATTAGAAAACAAGTTTCAGCAACTAGGATTTGGTTTATTATTTCATTTTCTATGTCCGAAATACTCCTTTTCATATACATCCTACGAACCCAGCATAATCCATATACAGCCTCCCACAAGTAGATAAATAATTGAATAGTAAACACTCTTTGCTTTTGTGTCTTTATTTTGGACACCCGATTCTAAAAGCTTAGTGCCATGAATTATATACAAAGCTAGCCAAATTAGAACATGATATAGAACAACACCTGCTGCAAACACAGTTGACATGGCTACGAAGGTATAGAAAAAGTAGTCAATTTTTTCGAATACACCGTCATTAAATGCTGTTACTGCAAACACGCCAATCGTTAACAAAATAGTTAATTTATAAATTACATCAGCAAACCTCGCCAGTCGGCTTTTTTGGATTAAATCTGACCACACCTTTTCATAAACGTTTATCTTCTGACTGAGAGTCAACATATTGTCTTTTGTGGAAGTTACAATCAAGAGCCTATACTTTTTTCGTATATAGTAGGCCGCAAAAAGGAAAGCTGGCCAAATTCCAGAAATATAACTAAGAAAGAGAAAAGGGTGTCCAAGTACTTCAAATCCAGCGTTAGCAAAATCAATGTAAATTAAAGTTAAAAAATCAATTTTAAAACCATAATTGATGATCTCAGGTTGTGTTTGAACAGACAACTCTTTAATTAGAGGAGTGGAAACGAAATTAAGAAAAGTAACAATACCAAGAAAAAATAGTACGATGTAATATATTTGTACTTTTTTGTTTATCATAATTTGATTTTATTTATCCTAGTAAATAATTAGTTTAGGTAATTCAAAACGTACCAAAGCAAAGGAAATGTCGCTAATGTGACTAAAAGTGTTAAAGAATAAATAGCTGGCATTTTTTTGATGTTCTCTTTTCCGTATTTTATTTCCCAAATTAGGTCAGGGTATCGTGCCAACATAATTAAAAGTGCTACAGCTACAACCCCTATATTCCAAAAATAATACAGGAGTGCAATATAAATTATAATTAAGACTAATGATAAAAAATTTGTTTTTCTTTCTAATTTAGAATCATAAAATCCGCTGACAATTTTTTTTGAACGTGTCATCTCCTTCCGAGATTTGTTTTTCTACATCACTGACTAAAACCAAGCCTCTGACTAACATTCCAATCAAATTAATACTTATATATAAAAGCATAAGCCAACCAACAAACGTAAATAATAAATCCATAATCAAAAGTTAGAAATAAAGTAGTTAATATACCTCTTATACAGCTTGGTAAAATCTCTCAACTCAATAGCTTCAATTTTTTGTTCATTCCGCTCTATTTTTTGAAATATGCGATGTGGCTTTTAGTTTCTTACTTCTTATTTGTCTCTACTTATGTAAAACCGCACTTTAAACGAGCTGTACGGAGTTCGGAGAGTAATTCTCCGCTTTTTCGTGAATACATTTCGCCATAGATATAGTAGCAAAATATAATACATTGTAGAATATACCAGTATAGGATATTACAAATAGTACGACAAACCAAACCTTTTTCTCTTTTAAAACGGGAAGGTGTTGGATAAGAATGAGAAAATTGGAAGATTTTTTGGTTTTGAAAACAAACGTCAGCTTGTTTTATGATGTGTTTGCCAGCATTATTACACGAGAGTAGTTTAAGGTTACTAAGTGCGTCATGTGTCCATTATACGTGCTTTCTCTCTTCCAAATCACAAGTTTCACTCCTGCGGAAGCGGAGGGGTTCGACCTCGAACGAGTTTCCTCGTTGCCGGTTTTCGAGACCGGTACCTTCAACCAGCTCAGCCACGCTCCATAAAGCAATGCTATACTAGCACAACGATAATGAGTCGTCAGTGCATGTTGATTAAAAATAAGAAATTTTTTAGCTTCATTTCCTTGGTCATTTTAACTTTAGGATATTTGTCTGTGTCTATTCTTGAGAATCCAGAAGAGGCTATGGTTGAGCTTAAGAATATTGTGGATGTAGAATTGCCTGCTAATGAAGTAGAAGATACGTCTTTGGTCGCTACAGAAACTTTTTTGGTAACAAAAGTAATCGATGGGGACACTATTGTTGTTGATATGGATGGAAAAGAAAAGCGGGTACGATATATTGGTATAGATACGCCCGAGACCGGAAAATCATCTAGACCGGCTGAATGTTATGGAAAGGAAGCAACTGATCGTAATAGGGAATTAGTAGAAGGTAAAAGAGTGAGGTTGGAAAAAGATGTAAGTGAAACTGATAAGTATGGACGCTTGTTGCGTTACGTATATGTCGAGGATGAATTTATAAATAAGAAGTTGATAGAGGACGGTTTTGCTGATGTAGCCACTTATCCGCCGGATGTGAAATATGCCGAGGTTTTCAAAACGGCCAAAAAGATTATCTAAAGAGGAGAGTAGAGGACTGTGGGGTGGGTGTTTTGATGGTTGAATTTAATTCACAGTGTTTCTTTCAAAATTTCCCAAAATAGTATATTCTAGAAAAGGAACCAATGAAGCTCCTTTTAGATGTTAATTCGTCCCGCTAGAAGTTTTAGCGGGACATTTTTAATAACTACTTAGGCCAGTGAATTCTGTTATTAAGTATAGAATCTTTCTGCTCAAACTATCATCTTGATAGGTTTTATACTCTGTGGTGTATGTTCTTTCATATTTATTTCCCCAAAGTTCGTTAAAGAAATTTTGTGCATCACTGATAGCGGTAGTAGAAGCTGTCCCCGAAACGAAAACATCAGTTTCCAAATTGAAATTTTCTAAGTTGCGTCTTGTGAAATTTGCTGATCCTTGAATTAAGGAGTGATTATCACTTTGTTTGATAATCATAAGTTTGTTGTGACATTGTTCACCGTGGGTGTCACACCAACGAATTTCGGTATTACCCTTAGTGTTATTTATTAACTCACTGGCTACTTGTCTATTAGGTATGCCGTTTTTTTCTCTACCAAAAGCGTCTTTGTTGGGGTCAAAGATTAGCTTGATTTTTACACCTCTTTCATCGGCTTTTTTTAAGGCCTTAACAATGTCACGGTCGGAAATGTAAAACATAGTCATGCTTAGGGTATCATTTTCCTGTAAAGAGTTTATCATTTCCAACACTTTTATTTTAATGGCTTTTTCGGTCAAAAGTTGAACTTTAGTATTGATTATTTCATCTTTATTGTCGTCTTTTATTAAATTTAATTTTGGTTCAATAAAGGTTGAGTCAGAAAAATGGGCTACTGTAGATTCGCTTTTTAGTACATCTTGCCATAGATGTTTATTGATCCTAATAGCGGTGTTGCTGTGTGCGCTGGAGCCGTCGTGTGGGTTGGCTGATGTGATAAGTACGGCCAGACCAGTTTTCTCTCCTTCAGAATAATCGGTTAGTATAAGCTTTCGATGGTTAGCCTTAAAATTAAGAGAATTTAGGTAAGAAACAAGACTGATGTTTGGTTGATTTGCATCGAAGAGATTGGGAAGATGTTCACTTTTGTTTTCAGGTAGCCATTGGAAGATAGTGCGCCAGAGTCCGCTATATAAAGGATTGCTGTCACGAAGAGCGGTTAGGTCGGTAAGAATAACCGGAATATTATTTTCGCTTAGGTTTTTAAAATGTTGTGATTCATAACCCCCGTAAATATTATTGATAGGGTCAGAAATAACTTGAATAATTATTTCTGGCTGTTGTTTTTTCTTGTCCATCAGTGCTTGGGTTAATTCGTTGGCGAGTTGGCGATGTGAAGTTGTAGCAGTACCTAAAAAGCTATTATATAGAAACATATCAATTAGAATATAGTGATTAGCTCCTTTAATCATTGCAAGAACCTCATCAAAAATCTGTTGTTCGGAAATTCTTTCACCGTTTTTATTTAAATAGGTTCTGTCAGCCAAAAACTGCACATCTTTGTCGTTTACTTCATAGACGGTACTGGTTTGATTTAACCCTTCCGGAATAGCTTTTATAAGACCATACAAACTAATAACAAGACAAAGGAGAATCAGCCAAGATATAACTTTTTTAAACATACTCTTATTCTACTACAGGGTAAGATGTGAGGTTGTCACAACACCCAGTTTTTGGTGCTATAATGGCTCCATGATACAGATAATAATTGTTTGTGCTTTATTAGCTTTGGCAGTGGGTTTTTTCTATACTTCATCACAAAAAGATGGAGGTGGCAATGTTAATCTTGATCAAGGTAATGAAGCTATAGAACAAGCTAAAAACCTAAATTTAGACCGAGAGGTAGATGTAGAAAATTTGACTATTAAGGAAAAGAAGGCGGAGGAGACTAAATTAGTGGTGTTAGATTTGAGTGGGCAAGGTCTGACTAAGGTTCCTGACTACGTATTTAACAAGACAAATACTGAAGAATTAAACTTATCTAATAATAAATTGAGTGGAGCCTTGCAAGCTGAGGTGCGACATCTGACAAATTTGCGGGTTCTTAATCTCAGTAATAATAAATTTACTGGTGTACCGGCCGAGGTAGGGCAATTGAAAAAGTTGGAAGTATTAGATTTATCTAACAACAATCTAACTGGTTTACCTTACGAGCTCGGTAATCTATCAAACCTAAAAGTGTTAAATTTACGTGGTAATAACTACGCTAAAGCTGATCTTGAGATCATAAAAAAGACTCTAACGAATACCGATATACAAGTCGATTAAAAGTTAATTTCCTAATAGACGACTGAAGAATAAGCTGATGTCGGTAAGGTTGAATTTACCATCACCATTTAAGTCTGTTCCGTATTTTGTGGACGGACTTTCTGTTTCTTCTGTGTTGTGACCGCTGATGAGTTCTGGATTACGGATTTTGTAATCAGTACTAACAATTCTGGCATTAGCATTGGTACCACTACCATCGTGTTTTAAGACTGAAGAGTTGAGAATTTCAATTACACCCTCGCCACTTTCCTTAGCTTTTAGAGTAAGAGTGAGGATTCCTTCTTGTCCAGTAAAGCCATTTGGTCTGGTAATACCACCGGCAAAGACAATTGCTCCTTTTTCGCTCTTATAATTTGGCTCATGCACCCAAAGGTTTAGGACTGAATTATTGTAATCAATATTTATAATTTCAATTAAATTAGGGTCAATTTTTATTTCTGCCTGCACAGCATTGACAGGTGTCGATGATTCTAAAAGTAGTTGAGTAGTGAAAGTGTCACCTTTGGTGAGAGAAAGGGTGGTTGGTTCTAATATAAGTCTGACATCTTCTTTGTCGTTTAAAGCTAGACCAAAAATACTAGCTAAAGCCAAAAAAAAGACTGGCAACCAAAGCAACACCAGACATTGAGGTAAAACCTCGACGTCGACTTTTTTTCTGAATCAGGATCGGTCATTAGTAAAATTATACACTAATTTTAAGCTGGTAAGGTATTTTGTTATAGTATTCAAAAATGAAAATAAACACTGACAAAAATCCATATTGGACAATTTGTCTCTCGTGTCATGGACAGGGTAAAATCATGAGAGGACCTTCTAGAAAAAGACGGCGCCTTTTTGAAAATGAACTACACGAATATGAAATTAGCAGTGATGCAAGTGTGGCTCCAAAACCTCCTACTGCAAATATGGATGTGTGTCCCTTGTGTGTCGGCTCTGGATTACAGAGCGCTGAAAAAGCTGTACCAGTAGATTTTAAGAAATATCCGAATGTGGCAATTATTGGTGGTGGTATCGGCGGAGTGGCTTTAGCGGTAGCTTGTTTACATAGAGGAATTCCTTTTACTTTGTATGAGCGAGACGAAAGTTTCAGCTCACGTTCTCAAGGATATGGATTAACCCTGCAACAAGCCAGTAAAGCGGTGGAGGGTTTGGGAATTTTTTCACTAGAGGGTGGACTTACTTCGACTCGACACGTGGTTTATAATCCAGAGGGAAAAATTATTGGTGAATGGGGACTCCGAAAGTGGGGAAAAACTTTTTTGGAACAAACCTCGAGACGGAAAAATGTGCATATCGCTAGGCAGACTTTTCGCTCATTACTCTTACAGCAATTGGGCAATAGCGAGCCGTTGCGGTGGGGACATAAATTGACAAAACTCTCAAGTAATCAAAATGGCACTGTCGATTTGACTTTCCAAGTCGGAGAAAAACAAGAAAACGCACAGGCTGATTTGGTGGTAGGAGCCGACGGTATTAGGAGTGTAGTCCGTGAATTATTAATTGGCGAACAAAAAAGTCCACTGCAATATTTGGGTTGTATTGTCGTACTGGGTATTTGTCCGCTGAAAGCCCTGGGTGATACTGCTAGCCTCTACTTGATTCGGCTACGGTGTTTCAAACAGTAAATGGCCATGAAAGGATATATATGATGCCTTACGATGCAAAGACGATTATGTGGCAATTCAGTTTCCCTTTGTCTCTGAGTGAAGCTAAGGAATTAAGCGCGAAGGGAGCAAAAGCGATGAAGGAAGAAGCTTGTCGACGTCTTAAGTGGCATGATCCTATACCGCAGATTTTAGCGGCCACTTTAGAAGCCGATATCACTGGCTATCCAGTTTATGACAGAAAATTATTTGACCCAATCTTACTGCAAGAAAAAGAAAATATAACTTTGATCGGAGATGCAGCCCATCCAATGAGTCCTTTTAAAGGGCAGGGTGCCAATCAAGCTATTCTTGATGCGCTAGCTCTAGCTAGAAAAATTTCCGTGACTTGTGATAAAAATCCCAATTGGCGAGAAAGCGGAGTCAGAAAAAGTATACTGAATAAATTTGAAGAAGAAATGGCCAAACGCTCAGCTACTAAAGTGATAGATTCAGCCAAAGCTGCACAACTACTTCATTCCAAAGTGGTGCTTCATGAGGGGAATGAGCCTAGGGGGAGGTGGTTGAGTGGTTTTTAATCAGGATTAATTTATAGAAAAATTTAAATTAATCTCGATTTGTGACCCATTAGCGTGGCTTTCAGAACTTTCAAAACAGAGAGAATATATAAAGTCTTCAATTTCTGCACTTTCAGAGTTTGCTCGCCAAGTAAGGTAATAACACCTTTAGTTAGCTAGTATCGTAACAATCCTATCGGCATCGATAATTGCACTTTGCAAAAGTGAGGGCGTGTTTTTTACGTCACTGTCGTAATCACATTCCTTCCTAGCTTTGTGTAATCTGAAAAGTATCTGTCTTATTTCTTGATGGTCAACATTACCAAACCTCTTACGGTATTCTTCTCTCAAGTTTGCGTGAAATTGGTTACCACCCTCATTCTTTTTAGGTGTATAACCAAAATTGGCAATCGCATAGTCTTCAGCTATATGGTAGACACTGTAATAAGCCCTACTTACTCCAGACCTTTGTTTTGCCTCAATTTCTGTACTTGCGACCTGCCCAGTGGTTTCTGCCTGAAGTTCCTTCGCAAGTGATAAGTAACCATTCCAATCAAATGCCATATGCTATACAAACTTTAGGGTAAAGTTTATTTTCATCAAATCAGCCTCTCCAGAGGAAAGCACCCATTCTCTATTGAGTAAACTCAACTGTCTAGTGGCATCTTCTGCAGATAGTGCGGTCTGTATTTCAAGATACATTTCAGGTGCTTCTACTGTGTCAGGGTCACTGAACATTCCGATTTCCATTTCAGTATCACCAAAATACTCTGCAACTTTACTTGGTACTTCATAGAGGTGAGTAACTACACCCAAGTTGTTCGCTAGGTAATCCTCGAGTAAAAGTCTGTCATATATAGTAACATTCTTCGATTGTAAAACTGAAATGGCTGTATCAATGCGTGTTGAAAGAGATTTGCTACTTGGTGCAAAAGTACTTGTCAGCGACCTGTTCCATACACGCTCAAATACCGAAGGGGCTTGGATGCTCTCCAACTGGATATAGTTTGTGTAATTGTCCATTGCAAGTGTTGTCATAGTTTATTTATCAAAAACCGCCTTGGCTTTTTCAGTTAGCACACCCTCAAATACTGTCTCAAGATTTGTATGCGCTTCTCCAAGCCATTGGTCGAGGTCTGCAAGAGGAATAACAGGCTTTGCAAGAAAGTAATCTAAATCAAGGATGAAAGCCCTTATATCTTGGTTTCCTTGTTGCTTATCAGCAAACTGTACTTTTATAGCATCACGACTTTCGTTTTGTTCATAAAGTGCTCCAAGAAATATAGACTGACGGCTGTTTTCTTCGAGAGAAGGGACAGATGCCTGAAGAGCAAAGTAATCAGAAAAATTGAAACCTGAAGAAGGTAAAATGATTTCGTTTATATAACGAATACCTATTCTTGCGACACCTGTAGGATGGAAATGGGTTGTATAAGCATTATGGACAAGCTGTATAAGAGGTAAGAAATCAGTCCACGATTTATATGGTTTTATTCTATGTATGGAAACTCGTCCGCCATCTAGTTGTACAGAATACTTCTCATCATCAGAGAAGTATTGCTCAAACTCATAGTAATCCTGATTTATGTTCTTTTTGTTTTCTTCTGGAGTTTTTTCTGCGTCAATATGAAACTCAAGTTTATTCATCTTGCCTTTCTTTTGTTTTGGAAATGAGGTTTGGATAGCAGTATAAAAAGCACCGATATTTTCAGTAGATAAATCTCCCTTCACAACAAAACGAAACTCACAAACCGCCTCAAGTAGAGGTGGGTTTTTGTATGTTTTTGACATAACCTTACCTATGATAATACCACGATTTTCTTTATTTTCTAGGCTTTTCTACACCCGACACTGTACTTATGTATAAGTCTGGATTTTGCTTCCTATCTTCTTTTAGTAGCCACTCAAAAACTGCAACAATGCGGTCACAACATATACTTGAAACTTGAAATTTTTAGAGTCATCGGATTTGGCATTTTGGAACTCTATTTATTTCCATCCATGAAAAATAGTTTTTATTCGAAGAGTAAACAGGTTTTTTAGAAAATACAAAATGGTATCCACAATTTTTAACCTCCACTTCCGATTATCAACACAGGTTATTTTTAAGTCTTTGATCTTAAATCCTTTCTTCTCGGCATAGAGAAGTAATGCCGTATCAAAGAACCAACCCCTATAGTTTTTTACATTCTCAGAAATACGGGCGAATGCCTTTTTTGTTATTGATTTGTGTCCAGCTTGAGCATCAGTGAACTGGTGTACAAAAAGTAAGTATATGAGTATATTCCAAAAAAATTACCCCGCATGCTTGCATCGGGGTAAACTCTGTTATGCTAGGAGGTAATGTCAGGCAAACCACAACACATAATTAAACCACATAACAAAACTCTCTTTATCTACCACCTAGTCTGTCCAGT